>NZ_JBQFQR010000002.1:0-330130 GCF_056536985.1 Ruegeria sp. CH8
CATGGTGCCGAGGATCACACCTTCCTGATCGCGCAGGGCGATATCCTGACCCAGCTCGATTCCGTCGGCAAACTCTTCGCTGACGTCCAGCGTGATCGGCATCGGCCACAGGGTGCCGTCGGCCAGGCGCATGTTTTCGACGACGTTGTCGTAATCAGCTTCGGACAGGAATCCCTTGAGCGGGTTGAACCCGCCATTCATCAGAAGCTCCAGATCGCAGATCTGACGCGGGCTCAGATCCCAACTGGTCAGGTCGGCGGCCTCCACTTTCAGCTTTTGAGCCGAGTCATAAGATACATACAACTCGGAGATCGGAGCTAGATTGCTTAACATCGTCATAAGAATACTCTTGTCGAAGTGCGGTTTTACCGGTGGTTCCGGGGCATTTGCGGGGTATGTGTCCCGACTGCTGATTGAAGTCCATATACATTGATTGAATTAAGGACGATATGTGTGGTTTTTTCTCGGATTGGAAGGATTTTTCGCAGGCCGAGAGGTTTTTGCGACTTATTTCCCATTAATGAGAGGTCGAGACGCGGATTCAGCACAAGTGTTCCTATCCTGTGCTAGTAAGCAGCAACTCCGAAGCACTTGCCACGGGCAGGGCTGGAATCGGGCGTGTCACGCCGCGCAGCTCAAAACGCCTCATGTGGGTTTGATCACCCTCATACCCTGCCGCTTGCAACAATTCGGCCGAGACCAGTAGTTCGACCCCCAGCGCCTTGGTTTCCCCCTCCAGCCGACTGGCTACGTTGACCGCGTCGCCGATGATGGTGCGTGCAGCATGACCCGCAGCACCGATTTCCCCCAGCACCAGATCACCCAGATGCAGCCCCATCCCGATGCGTATGCGGGGACTGCCCTCGGCCTCAAGCCGCTGGTTGAACTGCGCGAGAGCACCGCTGACGTCCATCGCAGCTTTCAATCCGGCGCGAGCCGAGCTTTCCGTGTCAGGCGTTTCGAACACCGCCAGTAGGCCGTCGCCCATGTATTTGTCGACCACGCCGCCATCTGCGGTGATCGAGGGAACAATGGCGTCGAAGAACCGGTTCAGCAGGAACACGATGTCATAGGGCAATTGACCGGTAGTGCGTGATGTGAACCCGCGCATATCCAGAAACAGAACGGCCAACTTGCGTTCTTGCCCTTGGCTGGCATGGGCTCGGTGTCGTCCTCCTTCCGGGCGGAACATGCGATACGCAGTAAGCGTTTCGGTCGGACGAATCTGACAGGCCAGCCGCGCTCCGTTTGGAGCGCCAACGGCAGCGAGGCTTCGGGCCTCTATTTCGCCAGGCGCAGGGAGGTTTTCTGCGCCATCCTCGACGATCACCCGGCATGTCGTGCAGCGCCCCTTGCCGCCGCACAGGGCGGTATGCGGAACGCCGTTGGCCTGCGAAATCTCAAGCAGTGTCATGCCCTTTTCAGCCACAACTTCGGGACCTTCGACATATTTTACACGTACGGAATGCCTACGACGCCACAATTTGCGAAGCGCGTAGACCGCCAGCGCGGTCCCAAGCGCGATCCAAAAAGCCATCAACGCATTGTCCTTGACGCTGAACATGGCCTCGAAGGCTTCGGGCGAGGGCCAGTTGTAATGCTCGACATACTGCTCACGCAGGAACGGGTCGGCAAATTCCGCCCAGATGCGACGCCCTTCGGTCAGCAGCCCGGCCAAAGCGAAGGAGGGGATAAACACCGCCAGACCGATCAGATAGGGTACGGTCTTTGACCACCAACGGGTCAGCCGCAGCCACATATGCAGTCCGATGCAGCCGTGAATCCACACCACCAGCAAAAGCAGGCTCTGCATCCAGATCACGGTGCCGGGCCACATCAGGACGATGATATAGCCCATCTCGTCATTTACATCATAGATTTCATGCGCATAGCGCGTTTGCACGATGTGTGAGATCAGTTGCAGCGGGATCAGCAAGCCAAGCACAACCTGCAACCCGGTTGAAAACGGCATCCGTAACGTTCTGCGTTGGCTGATCGAGTACAATGCGAGCCCGGCATGTATCAGCAAGGCGGCATATAAAACCACGCTCATGGCATCGTGGCGCGTGACGGTTTTGCGCCCATCTTGCATGCCGTGAAGGTAATCGGTGTGAAACAGCCCCAGTCCGATATTGATGAAGTGGAAGAAGGCAAAGGTGAACAGGATCAGGCCACTGCCGATCCTCAGCCGGGTTGCCCACCCGCCTTGCCATAGAACGCTACTCAATCAGATCACCTGCATTCGCTTTGCTTGGGCATGAGTCTGATACGCGTAAGCGAGTGGGTCAAGAATAAGACGGAATCCATTCGGTTGCCGAAGCATCCGTGCGGATCAAAGCAGGGGAGATGTTGAACAGCACCACATGGCTGAGTTCGGGGCGCGAGCGAGAGCTGTACAGCAACCCATCGGCGCCCATCGCGCGGGCTTCGTCGGAAAACTGCCATGTGGGTGAACGCCCCTGAGCGTCGTGGATGTCTTGCCAGACAATCGAAACGTCGGGTTGCCCGCGTAAGTCCATCAACTGAGCGTTCGTGATGCGGGCGCGTTGCAAGACCCGTGGTGGGTCACCGTCCGAGACATATCTCCGAATCGCAACACCGGCACCCTCTGCGCTGAAAGAGGCATAAAGCGCTGTCTGCCCCGCATAATGAAAACGCCCCTCGGGCGCTTTTGCAGGGGCCAGAGAGGCGTCGATCTGTGACAGAAACAGAATTCTCCAGACGGGGCCGGAGAATTCCAGCACTGGGTTAGTCCTGCTCCGCCAGGAAGCGTTCCGCGTCCAGCGCGGCCATGCAGCCCATTCCGGCGCTGGTGACGGCCTGACGATAAATGTGGTCGGTCAGGTCACCAGCGGCGAAGACACCGGGCACCGAGGTCTCGGTCGAGCCCGGCTTGGTCACGACATAACCGCCCATGTGGGTTTCCAGTGAGTCCTTGACCAGTTCGTTGGCAGGCGCGTGGCCGATGGCTACAAAGACGCCCTTGCAGGGAATCTCGGTGATCTCGCCGGTTTTCACGTTCTTGACGCGCACGCCTTCGACACCCAGCGGGGCATCGGTGCCGACCACTTCTTCCAGCTCGTGGAACCACAGCGGCTCGATCTTTTCGTGTTTCAGCAGGCGATCCTGCAGGATTTTCTCGGCCCGCAATTCGTCGCGACGGTGGACCAGTGTCACTTTGCTGGCGAAGTTGGTCAGGAACAGCGCCTCTTCCACCGCAGTATTGCCGCCGCCGATCACTACGATCTCCTGACCGCGATAGAAGAACCCGTCGCAGGTGGCGCAGGCAGACACGCCAAAGCCCTTGAATTTGTCCTCCGAGGGCAGGCCCAGCCATTTCGCACGCGCACCGGTGGCCAGAATGACGGCATCGGCGGTGTAGGTGGTGCCGCTGTCGCCCTTAGCGGTGAAGGGGCGTTTCGAGACATCCAGATCGCTGATTATGTCCCCGATTACCTCACAGCCCATGGCCTGAGCGTGCTCCTGCATCTTGATCATCAGATCGGGCCCCTGAACTTCGGTGAAGCCGGGATAGTTCTCGACATCCGTGGTGGTTGTCAGCTGACCGCCGGGCTCGATGCCCTGAACCAGAATCGGCTCCAGCATTGCGCGGCTTGCGTAGACGCCCGCAGTGTAACCGGCCGGTCCCGATCCGATGATCAGAACCTTGGTGTGACGTGTTTCGGCCATGGTACCCCCAACTCGATCTGCCTGATTTGGGCGCGCGGCCCTTGGCCGATGGATATAGCGACCCCAGTGCCGCGCTTAAAGCCCCTTCCTGTTTCACATCCGTTATGCGCCCTGAGAATGGCGCACAAAAAAAGGACATTGAAAATAAACAATATTGCGCGACCGCGAAAGATTATTGCGCATCCGCCGGGTGCTGATATAACAACCGAAAAATCAGGAGCATTCGATGGTCGCGATACGGCTGGATGAGATTGACCGGAAGATTCTGGCGGAATTGCAGGCAGACGGCCGCATGACCAATGTCGAATTGGCAAAGCGCGTGGGTATTTCTGCGCCTCCGTGCCTGCGGCGGGTGCGGACGTTGGAAGAATCGGGCCTGATCCGCGGCTACCACGCCGAAGTGAACTCGCGCGAGCTGGGATTCGAGGTTCAGGTCTTTGCTATGGTCGGTCTGGAAAGCCAGGCCGAATCCGAACTGAGCGCCTTCGAGGAACGCTGCCGTGAATGGCCGTTGGTGCGGGAATGCCACATGCTGAACGGCGAGGTAGACTTTATCCTGAAATGCGTCTCACCGGACCTGAGCAGCTTTCAGCAGTTCCTGACAGGCGATCTGCTGACCACGCCGAACGTGGCCAGCGTCAAGACTTCGCTCGTCATTCGCGGCGCAAAAGACGAACCCGGCGTGCCCTTTGATGTTCTGGAAGAACGAATGAGCCGGACGGCGTAACCGCCGCCGCCTTCGGATGCGGTTTCATTGGTGGCAGAAAAGCTGCCACCAACATGTAAAAGACCCAACTTATTAATAACTGCATAATGCCCCCACATTGCAGAATTTACCCGGATTTAGGCTGTTATCGCATCCATCTCTCCATCCCCTGCGCGCGGCAGCGCCAACGGCCCGAAGTCGTTCAGCGTGTCGATATGCGCAAACAGGTTCAGATAGATCGACTTCAGTGACTGGCTGACCATCCGTATGGCGTTAACACCTGGATGATAGGTCTCGAATTGCAGCCCGTCGACCCTGATAACAGCGTGGCGTTTGAGACATATATGAAACAGCTCGATCGGTGTTGGTGGCAGCGTTTCAATGACGCTCATGCCGTCTTGAAACTCGTGGATCGGGGTAAGGACCTGATCGTCACCGTGCAGATGGCGAAGATGTGTGGGCGTTCCCAGTAGCCGCGCAGCGGGCCCTGCGATGACACCCGACATCGGCTTTTGCATTCCGAACGTGTCAGCCATGATCCGTGTCAGCGGCCGCGTCCGGCCGCGGAAGTCCTCGCGTCCGGGAATCAAGGTAACCGAGCCTTTCCACAGCACCGTTTCCGAGGTTCCGTTCTGCGTCAGAACGGTATCGCCGGGCAGCAGGTCTTCGATCGCCATCGGTCCGAACTCGGTTTCGACCAAAGATCCACGCGTAAAGGCGCAGAAGGCATCTTCGAACATTGGCAGGGCAGGTGCAATGTGCCGGGTCTGTACTACATCCCCGTTTTTCATCAGCGTGCTGACTTCATAGCGCCGCAGCTGCGCCTTTTTCTGTGTTGTTGGTCTTGGCGCGTCGCGTAGCAATGCCGACGTCTCGACGGCATTTCTGGCAGCGCGCGACAATGAACGTGGAATGTCCATTACAATTATTTCCCCTCTAACGTCCGAACAGACAGACTGAACCCCCGTGCAGGCCCGCCTTATCGGATTTACTATTGTCTCGAAGGAAGGTGGCGACCGCAGGGCGGCAGGCGCACAGGACGCTTGTCGCGATGAAAATTCCCACGTTTTTGGTCACGACATTGACCCCCCAAACAAACTCACACAAACGCTGGCGAAATTGCCGGCGCACACACGCTCCGAACCTGAAACGCGCACAATTGTCGCGACAGGTCGCACATCGGATCGGAGCACCCCTCCGGTGTGCGTCTTGGCCCCTGGAACCGGCAGCTTGGTTCCTTGGGCATTTACGGTCAGCGGCGAACTGCCAGTCGGCGTGCGACCCTGACCGAGTGACTGGAGACTCGTTTCCACGGCATCTCCAATTCGTGCTCTCTGGTGGCCGCAACCACGGCGCTGAGAAAGCGTGATTTCGTCTTCATGCTATGTTCCTGCCCGCATTGGGGGCTTTTGCCCCGGTTTCCTTCTGAAGCCTTAACCTGCAGTGCCATTGCGGCAGCGATAAGGCTGATCCGGGATGAATTCGGGACAAAGAACGGTTTGCGATTCCTCTTTTCCGGACGCGTCTCGCTCTGCTGAGGTTTTGATAGGTGACCCCTGAGTGCGGACAAATAAGTCAAAATGTTGCGACTCAGATAGGCAAAAGATTGTGGCGAAAAAGCGGCGAAACCGCAGTTGCCCCTGCGCGGTTTTAAAGTCTGATAGCGGAAATCAGGCGGCCATAATCGGCCTCTTTCGCGTGGGTTGACCGGCGATAGGAATAGAATCTGTCCGGGTCAGAATAGGTGCAATGGCGTGTCCACTCGGCCTGACCGACTCCCGCCTGACGCAGCCGGTGCAGCCCAAAGGCGGGCAGGTCGAATTGCAGCCTGTCGCCGTCTCCATTTGCGAAGAATTGCAGGTTTTCCGGAGAATCGGCGACAAACTCGTCCAGAAACTCGGGGCCTACCTCATACGCGCGTTGCGAGATCGACGGGCCGATCACGGCCACGGTGTTTTCCCGCTTCGCGCCCAAGGCTTCCATTGCGTCCAGGGTTGCCTCAAGCACCCCGTCCAGAGCGCCCCGCCACCCGGCATGGGCGGCCCCGATCACGTTTGCGTCAGTATCGGCGAACAGAACCGGTTGGCAATCGGCGGTGAGAATCGTTAGGGCCAGACCGGGCGTTGCCGTGACCACCGCATCGGCCTTGGGTTTATCGCCATTGAGCGGGGAATCGACGGTCAGAACGGTCGGCGAGTGCACCTGATGAACACCGATCAGTTCCGCAGGTGCTACGTCCAACGCCTGCGCCACCCGTTCGCGATTCACCGAAACGGCCTCGGTTTGGTCGGATGAACCGTACCCACAATTGAGGCCGGAAAATACACCGGATGAGGCACCTCCGCGGCGGCTGAAGAACCCGTGACGCAGGGGCGATAGCAAATCTGAGGTCAGAATTTCCAGGGTCATGGCTCTAGTCCCGGTGGTGGCGAGGAAGGGGTGGGGTAGAGGCCCAGCACCTTGAACAGGTTTCCCATTTCCTCGGGGTGCGTCAACCGGTGATGTGCGGCAGTCAGCGCTTCAAGCTCAGACCCGCCGAGCGGCTCTGCCAATATTTGTGCGCGGGTGGTGATTCCCAGCCGTTCAAGGAACACGCCTTGCGGTGTCAGGCGCGAATGAGCGCATCCTGCCGCGCGGGTCGCCAGAGCCAATGGCTCGAAATCCACATGCGCGGTTAGGTCGGCCTGACCGGGCAGGGCCAAAGGGTCTGTGCGTTCGTGCGCCTGCAACGCCTGAAACGTGTCACCTTGTGAATGCCAGTCGCCATAATCCACAATCAGACCGGCCCCGCCATGGGTGCCGATTCGTCCGGCGATCACAGTGATGATGGGAATCGCCGCGGTGCAAAGCTCGACCAGATCGCCATCTTTGGTGTCATCCAGCCGATCCTTCAGCGCAACCTGTTCGCCAGGCGGCCCCAGCCCCCAGGTTAGTGCGTCGCGATCCAGACCGATCAGCCGTTCGCGCCAGCCATCGCCGTCACGCAGAAACTGGCGGATGGGCAGGACGTCGAAGAACTCGTTCGCGACCAGAAACAGAGGGGCGTCGGGCAGGTCCGCAACCGAATCGATCCAGCGCGGGTTATGGTCCTTTAAGGTCTCCGCCTGAATGTCCCGCAGTGTGGGTGAAGCCTCGACCAGCACCACCTCCGCAGCTTCAAGAAACCCCGGCACGCGTGCCGTGGCGCGCAGCATATCCGCCATCAGCGTACCGCGTCCCGGGCCAAGCTCGGCCAGCACGAAACTTTCAGGATGCCCCTGATCCAGCCAGCTCTGCGCCAAAGACAGGCCGATCAGTTCTCCGAACATCTGGCTGATTTCCGGGGCCGTGATGAAATCCCCCTGCGCGCCCAGAGGGTCACGGGTGGTGTAATAACCATGTGCCGGGTGCAGCAGGCATTCGGTCATATAGTCGGCCACGCTCATCGGGCCGTCTTGCACGATCCGCGCCAGCAGATGATCTTTCAGGCTCATGAAACCGATCTTGCACGCCAGGCGAACCACAAGCCAAGCGCAATCATCGGCAGCGACAGCAATTGCCCCATCGTCAGGCCATAGCCGTCGACCTGCAGGGCCAGACCCAGCGGGTTACCGACCGAGATGAACTGTGCGTCAGGCTGTCGGAAGAACTCGACAATGAACCGCGAGGCTCCGTAGCCCGCCATAAACAGTCCCATGATCAGGCCGGGCTTGTGAAAAGCCCCGCGCCGGTAGACCAGCCAAAGCAGCAGGGTGCCTAGCAGCAGCCCCTCTAACGCGGCTTCATAGAGTTGTGAGGGATGCCGCGCGCACATGCCCGCGACCACGCCGGGGCAATCCTGTGCGGCCGCCCCCGGAAAGATAACAGCCCAAGGCAACTCACTGGGCCGTCCCCAGAGTTCGGCGTTGATGAAATTCGCCAAACGCCCCAGCAGCAATCCCGGTGGTACTGTATGTGCGATCAGGTCGGCCATGGACAGAATCGGAAGCTGGTGACGCCGCGCATAAAGGTAAGAGGCGATCACCACACCCAGCAGCCCGCCATGAAAAGCCATGCCGCCCTGCCAGACTTGCATAATCTCCACCGGGTTCGAAAGGTAATAAGCAGGTTGATAGAACAGCACGAACCCCAGGCGCCCACCCAGAATCACGCCGATGATGATCCAGGTGATCAGATCCTCTAGCTGTTCGGGCTTCATTGGTGGTGTCTTGTCGGGCCACAGGCCCGGGCGCTTCAGCGCCATGATCCCTATCCGCCAAGCGATCAGGATACCGGCGATATAGGCCAGCGCGTACCACCGCAGCGCGAACTCCATCCCGAACAGCGAGATCGAGAACAATTCGGGCGACAGATCGGGGAAATTCAGAACAGCCTGCATGTGCGTCTCATTGCCCGGGGTTTGCGGGGCAAGTCAACCTTGAGCCCGCGTCAATCATTCCCCATATAGAGACCAACCGCGATTTCGGAGTAAAGCCATGCAAACCCGCAACAAGATCCTCGATGACGTTTCCCAACTGATGACCAACGCCATGGGTGTGGCTCAAGGCGCGCGCGAAGAAGCCGAGAACGCGATGAAGTCGATGATCGACCGTTGGCTGGCTGACCGCGATTTCGTCACGCGCGAGGAATTCGATGCCGTCCGGGCGATGGCTCAGAAGGCGCGTGAAGAGAACGCAGCGCTTGAAGCACGCATTGCCGCGCTTGAGGCAAAACTGGACAAGTAACGTCCGACTCAGAGATTTTTGGAATAAGCTACTCGCCGTGCAATCCAGCCCGGATTGTGCGGTGTTGTGTATCTTGCCGCCTTGCAGAATTTAATCAAGACAAAGCTGCGTCATGTGCCAATATTTTGATCGCCGTGGCCATTCGTCCACAACTTATTGCTGTTATCCCCAATAAATAGGGTTGCCAGAACCCATCTTGCGTCGCACCATATTTAGTACAGGCCTACGGGGGAAGCCCGGCTTGTAGAGCAGGCAACTAGCGCTGGGGCGCTGCCAGCCCCGAAATGCTAGAGATTAGTGAGGTGGCATTATGGCCCTTTCCGAGCAGTTTCTCGAAGAAGACCTTCATCCGATCGATATTGTTGAACATTTGGCTGAACACCACGACTGGGACTTTGACCGGATCGGGGATGATCAGATCGCTATGGCTGTCGAAGGGCAGTGGCGCACATACTCGATCACTTTGGCCTGGTCGCACTATGACGAGACCCTTCGGATGGTCTGTTCCTTTGAAATGGAGCCGCCGTCCGAGCGTGAAGGCGATTTGTACGAGCTGCTGAACAAGATGAACGATCAGTGCTGGGCGGGGGCGTTCACCTATTGGGCCAATCAGAAACTGATGGTCTATCGGTACGGCCTGGTGCTGGCGGGTGGTCAGATGGCCAGCCCCGAACAGATCGATACCCTGATCAACGCAGCGGTGCTGAGCGCCGAGCGGTTCTACCCGGCGATCCAACTGGTCACATGGGGTAACCGTACTCCGGAAGAAGCGATGCAAGTCGCCATTGCAGAGGCCTACGGCCGCGCGTAAAGCTTTGCCCCAAGCCGACTAAGGGGAGGGGCAATCATGGACATGTCACGCGTCGCCGAGCAGGGGCTGGTGCTTCTGGGCTGCGGCAAGATGGGATCGGCCATGCTCGCCGGATGGTTGGAGCATGGCCTTCCTGCGTCAGCCGTCTGGGTGATCGACCCGAACCCCTCGGACTGGTTGAAGGCGCAGGGCGTCAATATCAACACCCCGTTGCCCGAAGCGCCCGCGGTGGTTCTGGTGGCCGTCAAACCGCAGATGATGGGTGAGGCTTTGCCCGCGATCAAAGCGCTGGGCGGCGGGGGCAGCCTGTTCGTGTCGGTTGCTGCGGGCACCTCGATTGCCACATTCGAATCCGTATTGGGTGAGAGCACTCCGATCGTGCGCGCCATGCCGAACACACCTGCCGCGATCCGGCAGGGAATCACCGCGCTGATCGGCAATTCTGTTGCCTCGGATGCCGATGTTGCGCTGGCCCAAGATCTGCTGTCGGCGATTGGCGAGACCGTCCGGCTTGATGATGAGGCGCAGATGGACGCTGTCACTGGCCTCAGTGGTTCGGGTCCGGCTTATGTTTTCCACCTGATTGAAACGCTGGCCGCTGCTGGTCAGGCGCAGGGATTGCCGCATGAACTGGCGATGAAGCTGGCCAAGTCCACCGTTGCAGGTGCAGGTGCGCTGGCGATGGTGGCCGAGGAAGACCCCTCGCAACTACGAATAAATGTGACGTCGCCCAATGGCACTACACAGGCGGCACTTGAGGTGCTGATGCACGAAGAAGAAGGCTTCCCTGATCTGCTGCACCGCGCAGTCAAAGCCGCCACCGACCGATCCAAGGAGCTGTCCCGTGAGTGAGATTACCTTCGACGAATTCCTCAAGGTCGATATCCGCGTGGGTGAGGTGATCCGCGCCGAGCCCTATCCCGAAGCCCGCAAGCCTGCGATCAAGATGTGGATTGATTTTGGCGATGAGATTGGCGAGCGTAAAACCTCGGCCCAGGTCACCGCACATTACGATCCCGCGTCGCTGGTGGGCAAGCAGGTGGTGGCCGTGGTCAACTTCCCGCCACGCCAGATCGGCCGCTTCATGTCCGAGGTTCTGGTGCTGGGCCTGCCGGATGAAAACGGTGAGGTCGTTCTGATCGGGCCAGATGGCGAAGTTCCTGTCGGCGGGCGGATGCACTGATGAGACTGTTTATCGCCCGCCCGATGACCGCCGCCGTCGAGGCCCGCGCTCGTGCCGAGTTCGACGCTGAAATTCGCAGTGAAACACTGCCGATGACCCGCGATGAGATGCTGCGCGCGCTAACGGACTTCGACGTGGTCGTGCCCACGCTGGGTGATCTATTCTCGGCTCAGGTTTTCGCCGACGTGCCCAATCCCCTCTGCAAACTGCTGGCGAATTTCGGCGTTGGCTACAATCATATCGACGTGGACGCCGCGCGTTCCGCTGGCGTTGCCGTGACCAACACGCCCGGCGCGGTCACCGATGCCACCGCCGACATCGCCATGACCCTGCTGCTGACCACTGCCCGTCGTGCGGGTGAAGGCGAGCGACTGGTTCGGGCAGGCGAGTGGCAAGGCTGGCACCCGACGCAGATGCTGGGCCATCACGTCAGCGGCAAACGGGTTGGTATCGTCGGCATGGGGCGTATCGGCCAGGCCATCGCGCAACGGTGTCATTTCGGGTTCGGAATGCAAGTCGCGTACCAGTCACGCAGCGCCAAAGATTTGGACTTTCCAGCCGTGTACACAAGCGATCTGAAGGCGCTGGCCGGATCTGTCGATTTCCTGATCCTTGCTGTCCCCGGCGGTGACGAAACCCGTCACCTGATCAACGCTTTGGTGCTTGGGGCGATGAACCCCTCGGCCATCCTGATCAATATCGCGCGTGGCGAGGTTGTGGACGAGTCGGCTCTGATTGCGGCACTGCAAGCCGGCGAGATCGCGGGGGCGGGGCTCGATGTCTACGAATTCGAACCCGCCGTCCCGCAGGCCCTGCGCGATATGCAGAATGTAACCCTTCTGCCCCATCTGGGCACCGCGACCGAGGAAGTGCGCACCGATATGGGCCATATGGCGCTGGATAATGTCGCGGCCTTTGTCGAAGGCCGCGCGCTACTGAACCCGGTTTAAGACCCGACCGCCTCGCGCCAGTGTTTGCGGCAGAGCGAGACATAGGTTTCGTTCCCGCCGATCTGCACCTGTGCGCCTTCGGTGATGGTATTACCGTTCTCGTCCTGACGAATCACCATCGTCGCCTTGCGACCGCATTTGCAGATCGTGCGGACCTCTCGCATCTCATCAGCCAGCGCCAGCAGGGCCGCCGAGCCAGGGAACAGGCGCCCCTGAAAATCCACCCGCAGCCCATAGGCCAATACCGGAACGCGTAGATCATCCACGGCGCGGGCCAGTTGCCAGACTTGCTCTTCGGTCAGAAACTGCGCCTCGTCGACAAAGACGCAGGCGATCTCGCCTCGGTTCAAGCGCGCTTCAATCATCGCAAACACGTCATCACCGACCGAGAATGTATCGGCCTCGGCGGAAATCCCGATTCGTGAGGCGATCTTCCCCACTCCGGCACGCCCATCCAGCGCTGCGGTCATAAGATAGGTATCCATGCCCCTCTCGCGATAGTTGTGCGAGGCCTGCAGCAACACGGTCGATTTGCCCGCGTTCATGGTGGAGTAGTTGAAGTAGAGCTTTGCCATGTGTCCGGGTCTAGATTGCCAGCTCCCCTTGGGCAAGATGCCAATGCCCGGGAAAAAGGCGACGTCGCCATTGATGTTGCAGGGGCCGAGCCTAAGCTCAAGGGGGATGGAATCCCCGCGTCAACAACAGCGACGTCGTTGGCCAACACGTGGCCAATACTTAGCGAGGTGAATATACAGCCTCGCAATTACTCGTTACCGGCTGCAACAGCCGCCACTCACTCACAAAATCCCTGCATATCTGAGGGATAGCCAATTTATGACATTTCAATTATGACTGGAGTATGGGAAATTTCTTTTCCCTTTCCCCCACAAGGGCAGATGTTGTGGGGGATACAGGCAGAAAAGGTGAAAACATGGCAGATATCGGGGCCTATCTGAAAAAACACACCGAAGCATTGGTCAAAGATGTCGGCATTGAAGCGGCATGCGATATCACCGGAAAATCCAAGGCGACACTTGGACGGTATTACTCAGACAATGCCGAACACACGGACCGGTTTATGCCGGTGGATGCTGTGGCCCGGCTTGAGGCCGTTTCGACCTACCCGCATGTGACCTCGGCGCTGGCGGATCTGAAAAACATCACCTTGTCCTATGACGGTCGCAACACGGATACACCGCGTACTGGCGGGGTGAACTCGGACGTCATCGCCCTGAGTCAACGGTTCGCGATGTTGATGACCGAATATCAGGCCGCCATCGAAGACGGTATCATCACCGTGAACGAGGCCAAGCGCCTGCTGAAAGAAACCAGCCTTTTGCAGCAGGTTCTGATCGAGATGAAGCTGCATCTGGAAGAGGAAAGCGTGAGCTGAAGCTCGCGCGCATTGGACCTTGTTGGTCGCTTGCTAGTGTTCAGTCACGTCGAATTGCTACGATGCCTTGGCTTGTTCGCGATGGCGGGCCAGAGGGGAAGGAATACAGCCGCTCAACCTCGAACCCTGCAGTTTGCAACAGGCCGGTGATTTCGTCCTTGGCAAACGTTCGATGCCGCCATTGAAGCCAGATTATAGCGTTGCACCAATGCGGTTTCGAAACGACAAGGTAAAGGCGACCATTCGGGCGCAAGTGATTTCGCATTTGCTCAAGCGCTATCAAAGGATCGTTGCAGTGCTCAAGGACGTGGGCAGCCAAGGCGATGTCTGCTGAATTTTGGGTAGAGTTCCCTAATACGTTCTGAACTAACGTGGGCTCTACACCGCGTGCGCGCAAAGCGGCCTGACCTCGCTTTAGCATTGCTCTGCTCGGATCAAGCAGGGTCAATTCTTCAGGAGGTCCGTAGACTGCGACCCATGCCTCGGCAAAAGCAGCTGTTCCTGCTCCGATGTCGATGACGCTGGTACCCGCAACTGGGTTTGAACGTGGCGAGGATAGAAAACCAAGATAAGCGTCGTAATATCCCAACGTGCGCATCTTGTCCCGCCACCGTGGTGCGGCGGCGTCATAGCGAGGCGTAGTTTCTGCGGATGTGTGCGCCATCATGAATGGCATGCCACAAATGAAGTATCAAATCCAGACACTGCAAGCCCGGCGGCGTCCGGGTACAATGCAGTTTACAGCCGTTTTAGTCGTGCCTTTTCACGATCACCGACCCAACAGAATACCCCGCTCCGAACGAACAGATCAGCCCGACATCGCCGTCCGTCAGATCATCCGAGTACTTGGAAAACGCAATGATCGATCCGGCGGAGGACGTGTTCGCATAGTCTTGCAGGATGTTGGGTTGCTCACCGGCCTCGGGCTCGCGGCCCAGCACCTTTTTACCGATAAAATCGTTCATCGTCTTGTTGGCCTGATGCAACCACAGGCGCTTGAGGTCGCTGCTGGTCAGCCCCTCGGCCTCCATGTGGTCTGAGATGTGTTTGCTAACCATGGGCAGCACTTCCTTGAACACCTTTCGACCGTTCTGCATGAACTGCATGTCGCGTCGATCAACCACTCCGGCGGGGCGCGAGCGGCGCAGGAAGCCGTTGTTGTTGCGGATGTTGTTCGAAAACGACGTGGCGCAGCGGGTTGAGAGGATTTCAAAATGCGGGCCCTGCGCGTCTTCGATCCGTTCGACCAGCGTGGCCGTCGCCACATCGCCAAAGATAAAGTGGCAGTCGCGGTCGCGCCATTCCAGATGGCCCGAACAAATCTCGGGGTTCACCACCAGCGCCGACCGCACCGAACCCGAGCGGATCATGTCCGCTGCTGCCTGAATGCCGAACGTGGCCGAGGAACAGGCGACGTTCATATCGAATCCGAACCCTTTGATGCCCAGAGCCTGCTGGATCTCGATCGCAATCGCCGGATAGGCGCGTTCATGGTTAGAAGCAGCGCAAATCACGAGATCGACATCCTCGGCACTGCGACCGGCCTGCGCCAGTGCTTTTTTGCAGGCGTCCACCGCCATTTCGGTCATGATGCCCGGCTCGTCATCGCTGCGCTGGCGCAGCAGGGGGTGCATCACGTCGGGGTCCAGAACGCCAGATTTGTCCATCACATAGCGGTTCTCGATGCCCGAGGCCTTGAGGATGAACTCTTCGGACGAATGCTGCATCGGCTCCACCTCGCCCGCCGCTATCGCGTCGGCATTCGCGGCGTTTTGCTTGTCTGCATAGGCGTTGAAGGCGGCGACAAGCTCGGCATTGGTGATGACGCTTTCGGGGGTGAAAACACCGGTGCCGGTGATAGCGGGCGTATACATGGCTGGTCCTGGACGGTTCGAGTTTGCCTAAAATGCAGTCACAGCAAGGTTTGATCAAGGTATGGTGACCTTACGGAATGCGCGGGCTTTAACCTATTTCAGCTTCATATCTTGAATAGTTCATAATTCGAAGTATATGACCAGCCTGACTCATCCGGAGGGTTCGCATGTCAGACGATATCAGCACCAGGCTTGGCCGTCTCAGCCCTGAAATTCAGGCCATCATGGGGGTGTATGCGCTGTATTGGAAGCTGGAAGAGGCCTTCGACTGCGTCGAAACTGATCTCAGCCATCTCGAGTGCCACATGCTGATCAAACTGGATCAGCCAAAGCGCATGGGTGTTCTGGCTGCTGACATGCTGACCGTCCCGTCGACCATCACGGCAACGGCGGACGGTTTGGAAAAGGCCGGGTTGCTGATACGAGAACGCGACCCGGAAGACCGCCGAGCCTGGCTGCTGGTTCTGACTGAGCAGGGCCAAGAGATGCGCAACATGCTGGTGTCCGTGGCCGGAGACCTGTTCCATCGCGCTTCTGGTCTGGATGCGGAAGAAACTGCCCAATTCGCGCGATTGGCGCGCAAAATCCGAGACAACATTCTGAAAACGGGAATTCCCGAGGGACTGACGAAATGAAACTCCTCACTGTACTGAGCGCGACCCTGTTCGCGCTGGCGACCACGGTAGTGGCACAAGGCACGGCCAAACCCGTTAAACTGATGCTGGTGCAGGAAACCACGCCTGGGTTTTCGCGGCAGTTTTTCGGGCGCGTTGCCGCCCGGCAGACTGTTGACCTCGCCTTTCAGGTATCCGGTCAGATCGTGGAAATGCCGGTGAACGAAGGTTTTGTGATCCCCAAGGGCGAGTTGATCGCGCAGCTTGATCAGGCACCGTTCCAGCGCCGCTATGACCGGGCCGTGCTGCAAAAGGACCAAGCAGATCGGACCCTGGCCCGCCTGTCGCGTCTGCGTGGAACGACAGCCAGCCAGGTGGCCGTGGATGACGCGGAAACCGCCGCGCAACTGGCAGAGATTGCCGTGCGCGATGCAGAGTACGATCTGCAGCACGCTACGTTGTCCGCGCCGTTTGATGCGCTGGTCTCGAGTCGGGCGGTCGAAGCCTTTACGACGGTGTCGGCCGGTGCGCCCATTGTCCGCATCCACGACATGTCTGAGTTGCGGATCGAAGTCGACGTACCTGAAATCCTTTTCCAGCGATCTTCGCAGGAAGACGACATCACAATCACCGCAAAATTCCCCGTCAGTGACGAAGTATTTCCCCTTCAAATCCGCGAGTTCGATGCCGAAAGTTCAAGCGTAGGTCAGACATTTCGCATTCAGTTCGGCCTGACGCCGCCTGAGGGTTTGCAAATCCTCCCCGGTTCGTCCGTGACGGTGAATGTCCAGGTTCAGGATGCCCGCACCGGCATCATCGTTCCGGCCTCGGCCATCGTTGCGGATGCTGACGGTGCACTGGGCGTCATGATGTTCTCGCCAGTTGGCGCCGATGAGGGAACCATCCGTCACGTACCTGTTACCATTGAGCCGACCCAAACGGGTGACGTTCGGGTGCTGACCGGCCTGTCTGATGGCGATGAGATTGTTGTCGCCGGAGGCGGTGCGCTGACCGATGGTCAGGCCGTGCGCCGCTTTGCCGGTTTCGCGAACTGAGGGCTGACAGATGAACATCGCACGCGCCTCAATAGACCGGCCGCTTTATACTTGGCTGATAATCCTGTTTGCCCTGTTTGGCGGTATCTGGGGGTTCATGTCGCTGGGCCGTCTGGAAGACCCGGCCTTCACCATCAAAAACGCCGTCATCGCAACCCAGTACCCGGGGGCTACGGCGGAACAAGTGGCGTTGGAGGTTTCGGAGCCGCTGGAATCCGCCATTCAACAAATGGGTGAAGTCGATACAATTACGTCGGTCAACCAACCCGGTTTTTCGCTGATCGAGGTCGAGATCAAGTCGACCTATGACGGCACGGAGTTGCCGCGTATCTGGACCGAACTGCGCGCCAAGATGCGCGACGCGGCACGGAGCCTGCCTCCGGGTGTTGGCGCACCTTTGGTGAATGACGGGTTCGGTGATGTGTTCGGCCTGTTTTATGCCGTCACCGCTGAGGGCTTTTCAGACGCCGAGAAACACGAACTGGCCACCTTTCTGCGGCGCGAGTTGCTGACCGTTTCCGGTGTCGCCGATGTCGAAGTGATGGGCCTGCCGCAAGAGGCGATCTTTGTCGAACCCGATCTGGCCATTTCGGTGAACCAGAATGTGCCGATCCAGACTATCAACGAAGCCATCGCCAACGCGGATTCGGTGAACGCGTCGGGGTCGGTCCGGTCCGAGAATGACCGGACCACGATCCTGACGGCCGAAGGGTCAGACACCGTTTCAGCCATTGCCGGGCTGTCCGTGGGCTCGCAGGGGCAGGTGATCAACCTGTTCGACATGTCCCACGTGTTCCGGGGCCGTCAGACCGATCCGGATGTCATGATCCGGTTCAATGGCGCCGAGGCGTTCACGCTGGGTATCGCTGGCCTGTCGACGGAGAACATTGTCGAGGTCGGCCAACGCGCCGATGCCAAGCTTGCCGAGTTGGATTCTCAGATTCCCTTTGGTGTCGAAATCCTGCCAATCTACCAACAGCATGTGGTGGTCGAGCAGGCCTCGAACGATTTCCTGGTGAACCTCGCGATGTCCGTCAGTATCGTGGTCGCGGTTCTGGGCATCTTCATGGGCTGGCGCGCGGCGGTGGTTGTGGGCTCAACCCTGTTGCTGACCGTTGTCGGAACACTGCTGTTCATGTCGATCTTTTCGATCGAGATGGAGCGAATCTCGTTGGGCGCCTTGATCATTGCGATGGGGATGCTGGTCGACAACGCCATCGTTGTGGCTGAGGGAATGCAGATCGCCATGCTACGCGGCAAGAATTCGCGCGATGCAGCGGATGAGGCGGCGTCCAAGACGCAAATCCCGCTGTTGGGGGCGACGGTGATTGGCATCATGGCATTTGCCGGGATCGGCCTCAGCCCCGATGCGACGGGGGAGTTCCTGTTCTCGCTGTTTGCTGTAATCGGCATCTCGCTGATGCTCAGCTGGGTGCTGGCGCTGACCGTGACGCCTTTGTTAGGGCACTACTTCTTCAAACAGGGCAAGGAGGGCGCGGTTGATGCCTATGGCGGCATCATGTTCCGCGTCTACGGGGCGATTCTGCGTTGGTCGCTGCGGATGCGCTGGCTGGTGATTGCCGCCTTGGTCGGGGTCACGGTGGCCTGTTTCGCGGGCTTTGGTCTGGTGAAACAGCAGTTCTTCCCGGACTCGAACACGCCGCTTTTCTTCGTGCACTACAACCTGCCGCAAGGCACGCCGATTGCCCGCACCGCCGAAGACATGGTCGTGTTCGAAGACTGGCTGGCCGAGCGTGACGATGTAGTGTCCGTCGCAACCTTCGTCGGGCAGGGCGCGACCCGGTTCCTGCTGACCTATTCGGCGGAAAAACCGAACCCAAGCTATGGTCACATGATCATTCGCACCAACACGCTGGAGGACATTCCGGCGCTGCAGGCGGATCTTGAGGCGTTTGGCCAGGCTCAATTCCCCGAAGGCCAGTTCCGCACCAAGCGGCTGATTTTTGGTCCGGGCGGCGGTGATCCGGTTCAAGCTAGGTTCTCGGGCAGTGACCCCGCGGTTTTGCGTGAACTGGCCGACGCGGCGGTGCTGAAAATGCGCGAGGCCTCGCCCAATGCGCTGAATGTCTATCACGACTGGCGCGAGCAGGAACTGGCGGTTCAGCCGATCTATGCGACCGAGCGGGCCCAGACAGCAGGTGTCTCACGTGAGGACATTGCGGCAACGCTTCAGTTCTCGACGGACGGGATTACCGCTGGTGAATTCCGCGAGCGAGATCGTTTGATCCCGATCATCTTGCGCCGCCCAGCGGACGGGGATTACTCGATCGTCGATCAGGTCGTGTACTCGGACGAGTCGGAGCGGTTTGTGCCCATTGAACAAATGGTTGACGGGTTCGAATACAAGTCGCTCAACACGCTGGTCCATCGACGTGACCGGGTGCTGACGATCACCGTGGGGGCTGACATTCCGCCTGACATGACGGCAGCTCAGGTCCATTCGGAAGTGCGTGCTGCCATCGAGGGCATGGAACTGCCGCCGGGCTACCGGATGGAATGGGGCGGTGAGTTCGAAAACGCCGGTGAAGCCAATGAAAGCCTTGGGCGTCAGCTGCCGCTGAGCCTGCTGATTATGGTGCTGATCTCGGTGCTGATCTTCAACGCTATCCGCCAGCCGATCATCATCTGGCTGCTGGTGCCGATGTCGGTGAACGGGGTGGTGATCGGCCTGCTGGGCACTGGCTTGCCGTTTACCTTCACCGCGCTGCTGGGCTTGCTAAGCCTTTCGGGGATGCTCATCAAGAACGGCATCGTTTTGGTCGAGGAGATTGATCTGGTCCGCGCGACCGGCAAACCTCTGCGCGAGGCGATTGTCGAAGCCTCGGTCTCGCGTCTGCGCCCTGTGATGCTGGCGGCGATCACCACCATTCTGGGGATGGCACCGCTGCTGACGGACGCGTTCTTCCGGTCCATGGCGGTGACGATCATGGGCGGTCTGGCCTTTGCCACGATCCTGACGATGGTTGCGGCGCCGGTCTTTTATCTCGTGTTCTTTGCGCGGGATGAAAAGCGCGAGGCCGCAGCGGCCTGACGAATACCGGGCGGCTGTTTTCAGTCGCCCGGGTCTTCTGCCGGGTCGTAGTGGTAGTAAAAACAGGACAGCTTGTTGCCATCCGGGTCGCGCAGATAGGCAACATAGAAATCGGGCGCATAGCGGTCCCGCGTACCCGGCGCCCCTTCGTCAGTGCCGCCGTTTTCCAGCCCCGCCGCGTGAACCTGCCTGACCTGCGCGGCGCTGTTGGCGGGGAAGGCCATCATCGTGCCATTCCCTACGCTGGCGGCGCTGCCGTCAAAGGGCGTACAGATCCAAAACCCGACACCGGCGTTAGGTTCGGTTCCCCATCCCGCGCTATCTTTGGTCCATCCCGGCAGGCGGGGCTGCTCCAGAACGGCAAAGATCGCGTCATAGAACCGGATGGCCCGTTTCAGGTCATTGGTGCCGTATGTGGTGTATAGGCGCATGGCTGTCCCGTTGGTTTCAGGACCGCATCATGCAGCTTGCATACCCACAGGAACAGTGAAAACAGCGCCAAAGGCCGCGTCAGATCAACGGAACCAGCGGTACATCACAAGCGGCCAGCGTCATCAGGGTGGCGAATACCATAAACCTGAGCATTTCTTGTTTCCTTCTGCTCGTCTGCAGAAAAGATGCACGCCCGAAGACTCGGGGTCAACGGGCGCGTAAAATGTCTTGCATTTAAGCGGGTTCGGGCCGGTCAGCCCTGCAGCGATTTCACCTCGACATCCCCTTCGGCCTGCGCCTTGATCGCCAGCGCGGCGGCGTGGCTGGCGGCAGCGGTGGTGAAATAAGGGATCTTGTCATAGAGCGCGATCGAGCGGATGGACTTGCTGTCCTCAACCGCCTGCGCGCCTTCGGTGGTGTTCATCAACAGTTGAACCTGACCGTCTTTCAGCATGTCAACGACGTCCGGACGGCCTTCATAGACCTTGTTCACCACGTCGCAAGGCACACCCTGATCCGCCAGCCAGCTTTGTGTGCCACGCGTTGCGACCAGAGTGAAACCCTGTTCAACCAGCACCTGAGCGGCTTCCAGCATCGCAGGGGTTTTGTCGGCATCCTTGATCGAGATGAACGCACGCCCCAAGGACGGCAGAACCATACCGGCCCCCATCTGCGCCTTGAGGAAGGCGCGCGGGAAGTCGCGGTCCCACCCCATGACCTCACCGGTCGATCGCATTTCCGGGCCCAGAATGGTGTCGACGCCGGGGAATCGGGCGAAAGGCAGCACTGCCTCTTTCACCGAGAACCACGGCATGTCCGGGTCGGCCAGCGTCATCTGGTCGGCGATCTTGGTGTCCTGACCTTCCTGATAGGGTGGGCGCTGCGGGAAGTTCGCCAGTTTTTCACCGGCCATCACGCGTGCGGCGATGGACGCAATCGCGCTGTCGGTTGCCTTGGCGACAAACGGCACGGTGCGCGATGCACGCGGGTTCACTTCGATCAGGTAAATCTCATCGTCCTTGATAGCAAACTGCACGTTCATCAGGCCGACAACGTTCAGCGCCTTGGCCAGTTTGAACGCCTGATCCTTGATCTGCTCAATGATCTCTTTCGACAGCGAATAGGGCGGCAGCGAACAGGCCGAGTCGCCGGAGTGGACGCCCGCCTCTTCGATATGCTGCATGATGCCTGCAACGTGTACGTCGGTGCCGTCGCACAGCGCGTCGACGTCCAATTCAACCGCACCGGCCAAGTAGCTGTCCAGCAGAACCGGGCTGTCGCCCGAAACCACAACGGCCTCGTTGATATAGCGTTTCAGTTGTTCCATATCGCGGACGATTTCCATCGCGCGGCCGCCCAGAACGTAAGAGGGGCGGATGACCAGCGGGAAGCCGATGTCTTCGGCAATCGCCAGCGCCTGTTCGTCGGTCGAGGCGATGCCGTTTTTGGGCTGTTTCAGGCCCAGATCGTTGACCAGGGCCTGGAACCGTTCACGGTCTTCGGCCAGGTCGATGGCGTCCGGCGTGGTGCCGAGGATTGGAATGCCTTCTTCTTCTAGCGCGTTCGCCAGTTTCAGCGGGGTTTGGCCGCCGAACTGAACGATCACACCGTGCAGCGTGCCGTTTTCCTGTTCCTTAGTCAGGATTTCCATGACGTGTTCGAAGGTCAGCGGCTCGAAATACAGGCGGTCCGAAGTGTCATAGTCAGTCGACACAGTCTCGGGGTTGCAGTTGACCATGATGGTCTCATATCCCGCCTCGGTCAGCGCGAAACAGGCGTGGCAGCAGCAATAATCGAACTCGATGCCCTGACCGATCCGGTTCGGGCCGCCGCCGAGGATAACGACCTTCTTACGATCGCTCGGACGTGCCTCGCATTCGACCTCACCCATCATCGGGGCCTCGTAGGTCGAATACATATAAGGCGTCTGCGCTTCGAACTCGGCGGCGCAGGTGTCGATGCGTTTGAACACAGCCTTGACGCCCAGGTTGCGGCGGGCGCGGCGCACGTTGTCTTCATCACGCCCGGTCAGGTTGCCAAGACGCGCGTCGGTAAAGCCCAGCATTTTTAGTTTGCGGATGCCTTGCTCGGTCATCGGCAGACCGTCTTTGCGGACCTGACGCTCGGCCTCGATGATCTCGCGGATTCGGGCGAGGAACCATGGGTCAAACTTGGTGACCCCGAAAATCTCGTCATCAGACAGCCCGTGACGCATGGCTTGCGCAATGGTGCGCAAACGGTCGGGGGTCTGCTGGCTGATCGCTTTGATCACGGCGGCCTTGTCATCGGCTTCGTCCCAGAGGCCGACGTTCAGGCCGGGGATTTCGATCTCATCAAAGCCGGTCAGACCCGATTCCATCGAGGCCAGAGCCTTCTGCATCGATTCGTGGATGGTGCGGCCAATGGACATCGCCTCACCCACCGACTTCATCGCGGTGGTAAGGTAGGGTTCGGACCCCGGGAATTTCTCAAAGGCGAATTTCGGGATCTTGGTGACAACATAGTCGATGGTCGGCTCGAACGAAGCGGGCGTGACCTTGGTGATGTCGTTGTCCAGTTCGTCCAGCGTATAGCCGACGGCCAGTTTGGCGGCGATCTTGGCAATCGGGAAACCGGTTGCCTTGGACGCCAGCGCGGACGACCGCGACACGCGCGGGTTCATCTCGATCACGACCATACGGCCATCGACCGGGTTGATCGCCCATTGCACGTTCGATCCGCCGGTTTCGACGCCGATTTCACGCAACACGGCAATCGAGTGATTGCGCATGATCTGGTATTCTTTGTCTGTAAGCGTCAGGGCCGGGGCAACTGTAATCGAGTCACCGGTATGTACGCCCATCGGGTCGACGTTTTCGATGGAGCAAACGATGATGGCGTTGTCAGCAGTGTCACGCACCACCTCCATCTCGTACTCTTTCCAACCCAGCAGGCTTTCGTCGATTAGGATCTGGCCAACGGGCGAGGCATCCATACCCGAACGGCAAATATGAATATAATCCTCGCGGTTATACGCGACACCACCGCCGGTGCCGCCCAGAGTAAAGGCGGGGCGGATGATCGCGGGCAAGCCCACTGTTTCAAGAGTATCCAGGGCCAATGCCACGCCGGCGTCCAGATCTTTCTTGCCGGTGTCGTCCTTTGGGGCGGTCACGATCTCGGCCTTGGGGTTTTCGATGCCAAGACGGTCCATCGCCTCGCGGAACAGAGCACGGTCTTCGGCCATTTCGATGGCGTCGCGTTTGGCACCGATCATCTCGACACCGAATTTTTCCAGCACGCCCATTTCTTCCAGCGCCAGCGAGGTGTTCAGGCCGGTCTGTCCGCCCATGGTGGGCAGCAGGGCGTCGGGGCGTTCTTTTTCAATGATCTTGGCAACAACTTCGGGGGTGATCGGCTCGATATATGTGGCGTCCGCCAGCCCGGGATCTGTCATGATCGTGGCCGGGTTTGAGTTCACCAGAATGACCCGGTATCCTTCTTCGCGCAGCGCTTTACACGCCTGTGCGCCGGAATAGTCGAACTCGCAGGCTTGACCGATAACAATGGGGCCAGCCCCGATGATCATGATCGACTTGATGTCGGTTCTTCTCGGCATGGCCACATTCCTTCGATTGTTCGCGAGTCAGGGCGCCCCCAAGCGCCCAAATTGTCCTGCGTTATAGGGACCGCGCGAAAAGGTTCAAGGGGTATCGGAATTGGGGGTGAAATTGCCGCTTTCCCCTCTTTCCCTTGCCGCCCGATCCTCTATACCGCGCAACACGGCAAATGAGGATGCAATTGCGTATTCGTTTTGATCAGGGGCCGGCCGGGCCTGGAACCAGTTTCGAGCGGCCTGCCAATGTGATCCGCGCAGACAAGGCGGAAGACGTGCCCCACGCGCTGGCGGCGCTGGATGAGGCGCGCGCCGAGGGGGCGTGGCTGGCAGGTTATGCCAGCTATGAACTTGGCTATGTGCTGGAACCCCGCCTGACCGACCGTCTGCCGGACGATCGCCGCCTACCTCTTTTGTGTTTCGGAGTCTTTGGAGAGCCAGTCCAGCGTGATCTGCCTGCGGCTTCGGGCGGTGTCACCGGTTTCGAACCGCGCTGGGATGAGGCGCGCTACACAGAAGCCTTTCAGCAGGTTCACGATGCTATCGGCGCGGGCGATATCTATCAGGCCAACCTGACCTTTCCCATCGATCTGACGGTCGAAGGCGACAGTGCCGCGCTTTATGCCGCTTTAGCTAGCGGACAGCCGGTAGGTCACGGCGCGCTGGTTCAGCAGGATGGTCTGCCCGATTTGCTCAGCCGCTCGCCCGAGCTGTTCTTTCGCACCGATGCCGACCGGATGATCGAAACTCGCCCGATGAAGGGCACCCAACCCCGCAGTGAGGATATGGCCGAGGACGCGCGCCGCCGTGCTTTTCTGTCGATCGACGAAAAGAACCGGGCCGAGAACCTTATGATCGTCGACCTGCTGCGCAACGATATCAGCCGCGTCGCGCTGCCCGGATCGGTCAAGGTGCCTGAACTGTTCAAGGTCGAGACCTATGCCACCGTGCACCAGATGATCTCACTGGTGCAGGCGCAGTTGCATCTGGGGGCCGAGCTGTCTGATATTCTGATGGCGCTGTTTCCCTGTGGTTCGATTACCGGAGCGCCGAAAATCCGCGCGATGGAGATTCTGTCTGACCTAGAACCCTGGCCCCGCGATATCTATTGCGGCGCCATTGGCTGGGCTGCACCCGACGGTCGGTCCGAGTTCAACGTAGCGATCCGCACGCTGATGGTCGAAGATGGTTCGGCCACACTGAACGTTGGCGGCGGCGTGGTCTGGGACAGCACGGCCCCATCCGAATATGAGGAAGCGCTATGGAAAGCCCGCTTTGCCCACCAACTGACGCTGACTTCCGCCTGATTGAAACGCTGGCTTTTCGGCCGGGGCAGGGATTTGTGCGGCAGGACCGGCATCTGGCCCGCATGGAGCGTTCGGCCAACGCGTTTGGGTTTCCCTTCGATGACAGGGTGGCCGTTGAAAAGCTGGACGCAGTGGTCGGCGCATCGCCGCTGCGCTGCCGTTTGACGCTGGCCGCAGAGGGGCAGCTGGACGTGACGACCGGGGCGCTGGCCGACAACCCCCCGGTCTGGCGCGTGGCGATTGCTCAGACACGCCTGAATGCAGATGACATCTGGTTGCGGCACAAGACAACCCAACGTGCGCTCTATGACAGCGCCCGTGCGTCCCTGCCGAAAGGGATCGACGAGGTTTTGTTCCTCAACGAACGCGATGAGCTTTGCGAAGGCACCATCACCAACCTATTTCTGCACATGCCCGACGGTCGTCACCTGACGCCTGCTTTGTCCTGCGGCGTCCTGCCGGGCATTCTGCGCGAAGAACTACTGGATAATAAACAGGTTACCGAGGTCACCCTGACCTTGACCGACCTGAAAAACGCATCAAAAATCTATATGGGAAATTCGTTGCGTGGTCTGATCCGGGCGGAGTTAGCAGAACAGTGAGCAAACAAACCGATTGGGTGGACAGCGCGGTCCCGCATCTGCGATTGCGACTGGAATTCGGGCTGTTCTTCATGGCCGTGCCGGTGCTGATTGCGGTGTTTTTCCCTCCGAACTGGATGTTTCCGTCGCTGTTTGCCTTCACGGCCATCGGCATTGTGCTGCTACACTACACACCCGGCTTTTCCTGGGCCGAACTGCGATACAACTGGCGCAACTGGTCTTGGGGCGAAGTGGCGCTGTTTGCAGTTGCAATGACCTCATTCTGTGCCGCGCTTGTGATGGCCGCCCGGCCCGAGGCTGCGTTCTTTCTGCTGCGCAACCGGCCCGAGTTTCTGTTGATCATCTGGCTTGGCTATCCGCTGTTGTCGGCCCTGCCACAGGAGCTTTTGTTCCGCTCGCTGTTCTTCCGTCGCTATCACGCAATCCTGCCGAACGGGCGCGCGGCTTACCTGCTGAACGCGGCGTTGTTTTCGCTGGCGCACCTGATGTACTGGAGCTGGATCGTCGCCGCCATGACCTTTGCCGGAGGGCTTCTGTTCACCTGGGCCTATCGCAAGCGCGGATCGTTTTTCTATGCCGTCCTGCTTCACGCGATCGCCGGGAACATCATCTTCGCTGCGGGTCTGGGCATCTATTTCTACTCGGGCAACGTGCAAAGGCCGTTTTGAGCGGTATACCCGCCTTGACTTTCCAAGCCTGACGGGGTGTATCGGCGCGACGAATTCTGCGCCCGAAGGGATATGATCCATGCACGCCTATCGCAGCCACACCTGCGCCGCTCTGACCGCCGCCAATGTTGGTGAAACCGTCCGCCTGTCCGGTTGGGTGCATCGTGTCCGAGATCACGGCGGCGTGCTGTTTATCGACCTGCGCGACCATTTCGGCGTGACCCAAGTTCTGTGCGACGGCGACAGCGCGGCCTTTGCCGAGCTTGAGAAGGTCCGCTCCGAGTGGTGTATCCGCATCGACGGTAACGTCAAAGCGCGTGACCCTGAGTTGGTCAACCCAAAGCTACCCACCGGCGAGATCGAAGTTTACGTTCGCGAACTGGAAGTGCTGGGCGCTGCCGACGAGCTGCCGCTGATGGTCTTCGGCGATCAGGAATACCCCGAAGAAACCCGCTTGCGCTATCGTTTCTTGGACCTGCGCCGCGAAGCGATGCAGCAGAACATGACACTGCGCTCGGATGTTGTCGCCTCCATGCGTCGCCGCATGTGGGATCAGGGATTCCGAGAGTATCAAACGCCGATCATCACTGCATCATCACCCGAAGGCGCGCGTGACTTTTTGGTGCCGTCGCGTCTGCACCCGGGCAAGTTTTACGCGCTGCCGCAGGCGCCGCAGCTGTTCAAACAGCTGATCATGGTTTCGGGCTTCGACAAGTATTTCCAGATCGCGCCGTGCTTCCGTGACGAAGACCCGCGCGCCGACCGCTCGCCCACCGATTTCTACCAGCTCGACCTCGAGATGTCGTTTGTCGAGCAGCAGGACGTGTTCGACACCATCCAGCCCGTGCTGACCGGTGTGTTCGAAGAGTTCGGCGGTGGCCGCAAGGTTGATCAGGACTGGCCGCAAATTTCCTACAAGGACGCGGCCCTGTGGTACGGCACCGACAAGCCGGACCTGCGTAACCCTATTAAATTGCAAGTGGTCTCAGACCACTTCCGCGGGTCTGGCTTCGCGATTTTCGCGAAGCTGTTGGAGCAGGAAGGCACCGAGATCCGCGCCATCCCGGCGCCAACCGGTGGCAGCCGCAAATTCTGTGACCGCATGAACGCTTTTGCGCAGAAAGAGGGTCTGCCCGGCATGGGCTATATCTTCTGGCGCGATCAGGGCGAGGGGATGGAGGCCGCAGGCCCGCTGGCCAAGAACATCGGCCCCGAGCGGACCGAGGCGATCCGTCGGCAGCTGGGTCTGGGCATAGGCGATGCTGCGTTCTTCTTGGGCGGCAAGCCGAAAGCCTTTGAAAAGGTCGCAGGCAAGGCGCGTGACGTGATCGGCGACGAGCTGAACCTGACCGAGAAAGATCGTTTTGCCTTTGCCTGGATCGTGGACTTCCCGATCTATGAGCAGGACGAGGAAACCGGGGCGATCGACTTTGAGCACAACCCGTTCTCGATGCCGCAGGGCGGTTTGGAAGCCCTGAACGGCAACCCGCTGGACGTGCGCGGCTATCAGTATGACCTGGCCTGTAACGGGTATGAGCTGGTTTCGGGCGCGATCCGGAACCACAAGCCCGAGATTATGCTGAAGGCGTTCGAACTGGCAGGCTATGGCGAGGACGAAGTCAAATCCCGCTTTGGTGCCTTGTTCAGCGCTTTCCACTATGGCGCCCCGCCACACGGTGGCTGTGCTGCCGGAATCGACCGTATCGTGATGTTGCTGGCCGACGAGGCCAACATCCGCGAGGTCATGATGTTCCCGATGAACCAACGCGCCGAAGACCTGATGATGGACGCGCCCTCCGATCCGACCTCGGATCAGTTGATGGAGTTGGGATTGCGTATCATCCCGCAGGATTGATCAACGGCCCGTCGCAGACCCTGCGGCGGGCTTTTCTTTTGAATCACTCTCTGGGAAGGTGTGTTTCAAGGGCATTGCCGGCACGACATGCGAGCGTTTGCGTTCTGTCGCCGCACATGTGGGGCAGGGGAGCGCGCCACGCGCGTCTCGGATGTTCCTCGCCGTTGTTCTGGTCTGAAAATAGACCCAGTTGCTCAGGATTGTGGCGGTCAGAAAGTAAGCTGCCACCATCTCAGATTGCCTCACGCTGTTCCAGCCGCGCCTGAACGATACCCGCAACCTGCGCGGCCAGAGCGGTGACGGGCGTGCCACATGCACGCGATTCCGCCAGCTTTTGTGCCGCATCGGCCAGAATCGTATCTTCGGCATCGCGGGCAACGCCGCGCAGGAATTGCGCCGCATAGTCCAATGTTCGGTGATCGTTCGGCCCGGCCAGAACGTCCGCAATATGAGCCATGTCGTCCTGATACGCCATCGGATCGGGGCGAATGACCTCATCCTTCACCGCGTGCAGGCTGTTGGGGCGGCGATCCTCGGGTAAGCTTTCCAGAATGAACTTCTGAAAGTAGGAAAGCGATTTTAGAGGTTTGTGTAAGAAACCATCGGCCCCTGCCTGTAGCGCAGAGTCCTGTGCATCCTCATCCCCGGACATCCCAAGAATAGCACCGATACGCGGGCTGGCCTCGGTCAGTTCGGCGATCAATTCGGCGCCCGAACCATCCGGCAGGCCGATATCCACCAGAATGACCGACGGGCGATAGATCTGCAGGTGACGCCGCGCCGAGGTTAGGCAATCTGCGCGCCGGATGCGGGCGCCGCTGTGCAGGCACATCAGCCGGATCGCGTCACAGGCAAAGCGGCTGTCTTCGACAACCAGAATGGTTTGACCCAGCAGAGGCCGCATGGCCGTCGGCTGCGCGGGAGAGGCGAAGGGGCTCGAATCGTCCATAACAGAACTCCTAATCAGCAGATGCCTCACGCTAGGAAGTTCTGGCTAACACGACGTTAACGGCAATTTGGCGCACTTGTTCTTTGACCAAACAGCCCCCATAACCGCTGCAACGCAGAACGGAGGAGAATTCCATGATTGGTCGTCTGAACCATGTCGCCATTGCCGTGCCCGATCTTGAGGCCGCATCCGAGCAGTATCGCAGTGCACTGGGTGCCAAGGTCGGCGCACCGCAGGACGAACCAGATCATGGTGTGACCGTGGTGTTCATCGAACTTCCCAACACCAAGATTGAACTGCTCTATCCGCTGGGCGATGACAGTCCGATCAACGGCTTTCTGAAAAAGAACCCGGCTGGCGGCATTCACCACGTCTGTTATGAGGTCGATGACATCATCGCCGCCCGCGACCACCTGAAGGAAACCGGTGCCCGCGTTCTGGGGTCGGGAGAGCCCAAGATCGGCGCGCATGGCAAGCCGGTGTTGTTCCTGCACCCCAAGGATTTCAACGGCTGCCTGGTCGAGTTGGAACAGGTCTGATCCAAGCGAGGCTGTTATGACGATCACCGCTGCACTGGTCCTGTTTGCCGTCATCTGGTTCCTGACGCTGTTGGTCGTGCTGCCGATCCGTATCAAGACGCAGGGTGATCTGGGCGATATCGTTCCTGGCACCCATGCGGGTGCGCCGGAAGTGCATCATATGAAGAAAAAGCTCTGGATCACCACCGGGATTTCGGCGGTGCTCTGGGCGATCATCGCGGGGATCATCATCTCGGGCGTGATCTCGGTGCGCGATTTCGACTGGCTGAACCAGCTTGAACCGCGCGAGTAAGCGTCAGGGCGTAGGCCCTGACAGCTTGTGGTAGATATGGGTGAAGGTGGCGGCCCCAAGAATCGGGATCACCAGATTCACCAGAGGCACCGACAGCGGGATCGCCATCAGGGTGCCAGCCAGCCAGATTGTGGGCATATGCTTGGCGCGCAGTTTGCGCGCGCCGTCCCGCCCGACGCGGCGCATGGCGGCTAGCGTGAAGTACTCCCGCCCCAGTAGGAACCCGTTCATTGCCCAGAAAATAAAAGGGGCCAGCGGCGTGAAGATCGCATAGAGGATCAGTGCCAACAGGTTCGCAACGATCAGCACGCCCATGAAACTCAGCGCGTCGCGCAATCCGTCGCTGAACGGAATTCCGGGTACAGAGGGCAGGGAAGGATAGTGCTTGTCCTCGACCGCCTGCGCGACCTCTTCCAGAAACATCGAGATGATGGCCGAGGCGACCGGCATCATCAGGAACACCGGCAGGATCAGCACCGCGAAGATGCCGGAATAGTTCAACACGTCGTTCAGCCACGGCACGGCACCGATCCAGGGCAGAGAAATCTCATCACCGGATAGCCAGTTGATCAGCCAAATTGCTCCGGCACAGGCCGCGAATAGCAGAGCAATCGTCAGGCCTACACCGCGCAACAGGACGGCGCGGAACCTGGGGTCTCCGATCTGGCCAAGCGCTGCGAAGAACGCGTTGAGGATCATCATTCCGAAACCCACTCGGTCAGCGCCGCGATATCGGGGCGGGGGCGTTCCGGTGGGGCTTTGCCTTCGGTGGCAATATGGATCAGACCGGCGACGCGTTCGTTATCCTGCAGCCCAAAGGCCTGACGGCAAAATTCGGCGTCATGGACTTGCCAACCGGACAGCCAGTTCGCGCCCCAACCAGCCGCCAGCGCGGCGTTCAGAAGGGCCAGACAAACGGCGCCCGCGGAATAGGTCTGTTCGATGGCCGGGACTTTTTCCGACGGCTTCTGAACCTCGATCACCGCGACGGCCAGATGGCCCATGTCGAACTGGCTGCGGGCCTTTGCGATGTCCTCGGGGGCTTTGCCGAGCCGCGTGCCGCAGTCCTGCGTCAGCTCCGACAGGCGGTCCATTGCCCCGTTTTCAAGCACGATAAAGCGCCAGGGTTCCAGCTTGCCGTGATCCGGGCTACGGGCGGCGGCAGTCAGCAAGGGCAGCAACTCTTCCCGTGTCGGTGCCGGAGCCACCAGTGTTTTCGCAGGGCGCGACCGGCGCGATTGCAGAAATTCCAGGGCGGCCGGGTTTTTCAAGGACATATGTTAACTTCCTTTACATAGGCAGACTGTATCTGGTTGAGCCTCTGGCGCGTTTCAAGGGCAAACAGCTGGAGATGCGGGATCAATTTCATTCCCCGGCCCCCCATGCAAGAGTGTTTGCAAGCAAGAAGACGAAGATGGCGAAACCTAAACTGCGCGATGTGCCGGATTTAAGCGCCCATGCCATACCCGGCACGGTGATTCCGGTCCGGGTGACGCCCAAAGCAGCGAAGGACAGCGTTGCGTTGGACAAGGGTACGATCCGCATCACCGTGACCGCTCCTCCCGAAAACGGCAAAGCGAATGACGCGGTGCGCCGGATACTGGCCGCAGCCATGGGGGTGGCCCCGTCCGAGCTGACCCTGAAGCAAGGGCAGACCGCGCGGGACAAGCTGTTTGTCTATGCGTCCTGATCCGGCCTTTCGTGGATCTGATACACACCCTCGGGCAAGTCTAGCGCGGCGGCCAGATCGCGCACCTGTTCAGGCGACAGGGTTATCTTTTGAACCTGGTCCGTACGAGGATCAAATTGCTCAAGCGTCACACATTCGGCGAAGCTGTTGATGACGACATCCTCTTGCAAAGGCTTGGGGCCTTCGTCCACCAGAGTAATGACTGTCGAGTCGAATTCATGCTCAATCGAAAACATGAAGCCAAAGTGCAGGGCGTTGGTCGGCATTGCAACCCGTTCCCTTGCAATCCCGTGGTGGCAGTCCCGCTCGGGGCACGCTAAGGTTTTCGAACGGGATTGCCGTTTCAAAGGAATATGAATGCGCCGTCTGACCTATTTGCTGTTTCCTTTGGTGCTGGCGGCCTGCAGCGCCGGTGTCTTGCGCGTGCAACCAGCGGCGGAATGGTCGCAGGATTCGGGAGAGTTCCAGGTCGACGCGGCAACTTTTCAGCAGATCAGCCGCAAAGTTGGCAAAGAGGCCCGCGCCGAATGTTTGCGTCAGGGGCGAGTCAGCAATTGTGACTTTACGATTCTGGTAGATCTGAACCCTCGTGCCCCGGCAAACGCGTTTCAGACTCGGGACAACAAAGATCAGCCTGTGATCATTTTTACGCGCTCAATGATCCAATCGGCGAAGAACGCCGATGAACTGGCATTCGTTATGGGACATGAAGCGGCACATCATGTGTTGGGGCATATCGACCGACAGTCTCAAAACGCGCGGGAAAGTGCGGCAATCTTTAACGACCTAGGCGAACTGTACGGTGAGAATGGGAAAGACCTTGAACGCACACAGAAACTTGGGGCCGAGGTAGGCGTGCAGGTAAATGTAAAGGCGTTTGAACTGGAGGCGGACCAACTGGGGACGATCATCACCTACAATGCGGGGTACAACCCACTGATCGGGGCAAAGTACTTTGATCGTCTTCCCGATCCCGGGGACCAGTTTTTAGGGACTCATCCTCCGAATGCGGATCGGGTTCAGATTGTTCAGGATACGGCAAGGCAACTGGGTCTCACACAATGACCGCTCTGATACAGCTGGGTGTGATCCTGACGGACCGAGGGTCGAAATACGCCGTCTCGGGCGCGGCTGTCAGTACACGAGCGGATGTGGACGCCGTGCTGCAGGACCTCAAGACGGACAAGGCTTATGCCAAGGCCACGCACAACACCTGGGCGGCTGTTTTGCCCACCGGAGCGCTCAAGGCGGATGACGGCGAAAGTGGCGCGGGCATGGTAATCCTGCGCATGCTGGAACGCGCCGGGATGGAAAATCACGTAGTCATCGTCACCCGTTGGTACGGCGGCAAAAAGCTGGGTGGGGACCGCTTTCGCCGGGTGCAGGATGCCACCCGGGCCTATCTGGACCACATCGGAGTGGGGCCTTGACCTGAGTCAAAGGCTCAAATCGAGTGCTGAGCTATCCTGTTCCGGACGCGTGACAGGAAAGGAACTTCGATGCCCAACCGAGAAGCTCTGAAACTCCATGCCGGTCTGGTGGACCGGATGGCCTCCAAATTGGGGGTGGACCTGCAAGAGGCAGCGATCGGCGGTGACGTATCGGTCGATCAGTTGTCTGATGCCGTGTTGAGTTGCACGGACTGTCCCAACCCAGGCCATTGCCAGCAGTTTTTGGAACAATCCACCTTTGCCGCCCGAACGCCGGAGTATTGCAGGAATCAGGAATTGCTCAACAAATTGATGCCTTAACGATCGGAGAGTTCGATGTCGCAACTCGGAGAGATCATGACCCATTTGCGTCTTGTCCTGCGTATGGGGCGCGCGACTGGAACGGATATGGTAAAGGCGCATCAAAAAGGGCACCTGACCCAGCAGGACTGGGCTGAGATGATTCAATACTGTCGGGGCTGCAGCTGGGCCAACAAGTGCCCGGACTGGCTGGATAAACATGAAACCGTGGTCGGCGCTCCACATACCTGCAGAAATCAGCACCGGTTTGCCGCCCTGAAAACAACGCTAGAGCAGGAAAGCGTATGACACGTTGTGTTTTGGGAGAGGTAGAGAAGCACTTTTGGCTCACCCGATCTGTGGCGCGGTGTATGAAAATTTCGTTGACCGAGGCAATGGCCGACGGTCGTCTGACGCCGGATCGCTATTCCGAAATGGTGACCCGCTGCCGGGCGGCGAACTGCAGCGACCAATGTGCGGTCTGGCTGGCTGAACAACAGTCCGAGGCCGATGTGGCCCCGGAATTCTGCGCCAATGCCGATCAGATGAACGCGCTGAAAACCTGATCAGAGCTTGGAGTGAGACCCGTCACATAGCGGCGGTTTTGTGCTGTGTTTGCACCCACAGAAAAAGACCTTCTTGCTGCTTTCTGCGGTGTATTTGACCGGCTCGAACCCGGTGCCCTTGTGAGACCCGTCGCAAAAAGGTTGCCGCTTGGATTGACCGCAGGCGCACCAGAAATAGCTTTTTCCCTCGACCACCTCGACCGGGTATGGTTCCTTTTGCGCAATGCTGGGGCTGTCTGACATGTGGCTACTCCGTCTTTGGCTGATGTCCTTCACGTAGTGTAGAGCGATGCCGGGAAAACGGTAGCGTTTGGTCAGAAACTTTCGGTTTCATAGGAGGTTACCAGCATATATTCGCCATTACTCACAATCCTGTGATTGAATTCGTTGCAATAATGCAATCTTGGTCGTATCCTGACACCGGCCCCGGATTGTTGGGCAATATCAGGAAATTAATAAAGGAATGACGGACATGAAAATCAAATTTGCTGCCGTTGGTGCATTTGCCTTTGTTCTGGCTGCTTGCTCGCAGCAGGAAGAGCCCGCACCAGTTTACATCACGCCTGAATATGACAAGTACGGCACGCCGAGCTGCCCGGCAGGTACTGAACTGGCCACAACCGAAGCTGGTCAGACCGTATGTAACCCGGTCGCTCAATAAGAATTCCGCGGGCGGTTTTTCCTCAAAACCGCCCGCATATCTTCTGTGACGAGCCGCCCAAGGGGCGGTTTTTTCTTGTCTGCCGGACATATTTCCGGTTTCAGTTTCAGCCACTGAAAATCGAGGACAGATGAGATACTTTTTTACCCGCCTCAAAGACCGCACACGTTGGAGTTGGCAAGGTTTAGTCTCCACGTGGTGTTCGGAATACTCATTCCGTTCGTGGGTCTGGGCGAACCTATTGTCTGCGGTTCTGGCCTTTGGGTTACCACTAAGCGACGAAATTCGCGCTTTGATATTGGTATTGGGGCTGCTTGTTTTGGTGGCCGAACTGTTCAACACCGCTATTGAGCGCGCTGTTGATCACACCTCAACTGATCACAATGAACTGGCGGGTCAGGCGAAAGACGCGGCCAGTGCAGCAGTCGCCTTGACGGCTGTGGCCGCAGGAGTGGCCTGGATTATTGGATTTGTCAGCCTGTTCTAGGGCGCGTCACGGTTTCAGTACCTGCTGTGGCGAAAACCCCGCTGCGAAATGCCGTAGGTCTGTGGAATATGGTAGGGCGAAGCGAGCCTATTAGGGAAAGCTCTCACCGAACTGCGACGCTGTTTTTTGCGTTTGTTATAGTACGCTTTGGGCTTTGTTTTTTGATAATAAACCTTTGATTTCCCTTTGTGATGGTACGCATCTGGCTTGGTCTTGCGGTGATAAATAATGGGTGCGCCATAATAACGGTGCACATGGTGCTTGCTTCGCAAATGAAGGCTCACCGAATTGGAGTCGATGGTTATGAACCCACCAGAGCGAAAACTGTCGGCGACAGCAGGTACAGCGTAAAGCTGCACAGCCAGGAGCAGCGTTAAGAACTTCAGGCCAAAGAGGCGTAAACAGGACATTGGACCCTCCTTCACACAGGGCGGAATGTCCTGCCATCATCCACGAATCGATGGAGAAAGGCTAATAAACTTGGCTCACGCTTTGCCGAGTCGATGTACGTTTAGGCGAGTTTGCCCCACAGATCGTATTCGCCAGCCTCGTCGACCTCGACGGAAACGATGTCGCCGGGTTTGAGGGATTCATAACCTTCGTCGATGAACAGGTTGCCGTCGATCTCGGGGGCGTCCGCCTTGGTGCGGCAGGTGGCGGCCTCGTCATCGACCTCGTCCACGATCACTTCGATCGTCTGGCCAACTTTCGCGGCCAGCTTGGCCTCGGAAATCGCCTGAGCCTTTTCCATGAACCGTTCCCAACGGTCTTGCTTAACCTCGGCCGGGACGTGATCGGGCAGGTCGTTCGACCGTGCGCCGTCCACGTTTTCGTATTGAAAACACCCCACGCGATCCAGTTGCGCTTCATCCATCCAGTCCAGCAGGGTCTGGAATTCGGCCTCGGTCTCTCCGGGGTAACCTACGATGAAAGTGGACCGCAGGGTGATGTCGGGGCAGGTCGCCCGCCACGCGGCGATCTCATCCAGCGTTTTGGCGGCCGCGGCAGGGCGGGCCATGCGTTTCAGTACGTCCGGGTGGGCGTGTTGGAAGGGAATGTCCAGATACGGCAGCACGTTGCAGCCAGCATCCGCCATCAGCGGAATCAGCTCGCGCACATGCGGGTAAGGGTAGACGTAGTGCAGCCGCACCCAAGCATCCAGTTGCCCTAACTCGCGCGCCAGATCGGTGATGTGGCTGCGGACCTCGCGGTCTTTCCACGGGTTCACATCGTATTTGCGATCCAGCCCATAGGCCGATGTGTCTTGCGAGATCACCAGCAATTCACGCACACCATTGTCGACCAGCTTCTCGGCCTCTCGCAAGACCGCATGGGCCGGACGGCTGGCCAGTTTGCCGCGCATGTCAGGGATGATGCAGAACTTGCACTTGTGATTACAGCCCTCGGAAATCTTGAGATAGCTGTAGTGGCGTGGGGTGAGTTGAACGCTGGCCGCCGGCAGCAGGTCCACGAACGGGTCCGGGTCGGGGGGAACGGCTGTATGCACCGCGTCCAGAACCTGTTCGTACTGGTGCGGCCCGGTGACGGCCATGATACGAGGGTGGTGTTCCCGGATATAGTCCGGTTCTGCGCCCAGACAGCCAGTTACGATGACCTTGCCATTTTCCACCAGCGCCTCACCAATGGCATCCAGAGATTCCGCCTTGGCGCTGTCGAGGAACCCGCAAGTGTTCACAATCACGGCATCGGCCCCGGAATAGTCCGGTGAAATGCCGTACCCTTCGGCCCGCAGGCGGGTCAGTATCCGCTCACTGTCCACCAAAGCCTTCGGGCAGCCCAATGACACCATCCCAATAGTGGGCTGGTTCGAACGCGGCGTATCGGTGATCCGGGCGGCGGGCGCCAGGTCGGGGCGGAGGTTTGGCGGGTTCGTGCTCATGGCGCGGCATATAGTGGGGAACGCTTCCCCTTGCAAATGGCGGCTAGGCTTTGAATGATCTTTTCAACGCATGCCCAATAAGCGGAGAGCAGAAAAATGAAGTGGCTGTTGCGCATAATCTTTCTATTTGTGGTCGCAATCGGACTGGTTATCGGCGCGTTGTTGCTAATGCCGGGCGATAAGCTGGCAGCGATTCTAGCAGAGCAGGTCAAAAGCGCGACCGGGCGAGAATTGAAACTGACAGGCGATGTGAACCTGTCTTTCTGGCCGGTTTTGGGGATGGAAACAGGACCGGTCACCTTTGGCAATGCACCTTGGGCGGGGTCTGAGCCTATGCTGAGTGCTGACAGTTTGGCTGTTGGGGTAGACGCCGCTGCGCTTCTCAACGGTGATTTTCGAATCCGACGTGTTATTGCAGACCAGCCAGTTCTGCGGCTCGAATTGTCGGATGGGCGTGGAAACTGGGAGATGGGAGCAGCAAGCCCCGAGCCAACCTCTGGCAGCAGTAGTGCGTCGTCAGAGGCATCGCAGCAAGGCGTGGTAACGCTGGACCGGCTGGAGCTTACCAACGCGCGGCTGATCTATATTGAAAACGGAACGACGACTTTCGATTTTTCGGATGTTGATCTTTCCGCCAGTTGGCCCGACCCCACCGCCCCGATGATTATGGAGGCCCGGATGGCCGTCCCGGGTGGGAAGGTCAATGTGGATCTCAAGATACTGGACTTGCCTGCTTATGCTTCGGGCGCAGTTGCGCCGCTGCAACTGGCCCTGACCGCGCCCGGAGGCGAGTTCGGGTTTGATGGCCGCGTTAATCTGGCTGGTGAAATGGACGGCAATCTGGAGGTTAAGACAAAAAATACAGAAAAGATGCTGGCCGCATTTGGGCAGGCCGGGGTCGGGGTGCCACTGGGGCTTGGCCGTGCGGCTGATGTCTCGGGGCATATGACCTATACGAGTGACGGTCGTGTGTCGTTGCGCAATATGGATGCGAAGCTGGACCACAACCGTTTCACCGGAGAGGCGGATATCGAGATATCTGACCCGCCCAAAATCACTGCGCGGCTAAAGGGCGGCGATATCGATCTGTCGCGCTACAACGACACGCCCGCACCGACAGGGGGCGAGTCCGGCACTGCATCGACGCAAGACAGCGGATGGTCAACCGATCCTATCGACGCTTCAGCCTTGGCGCTGGCAAACGGCGAGATACGTCTAACAGCCTCGTCGATCGCTGTGCCAGAGCTGACCTTCGGCCCAAGCGACCTGACGCTTAGCCTTGACCGGTCCCGCGCCGTTTTGCGGATGAACCCGGCTACACTGTTCACAGGCCAGATCAACGGACAGGTTGTTGCCAATAACAGAAACGGCCTGTCCGTCGGTGGTAAGCTGAACGCAAATGGCATCGACCTGCAGCAAGCCTTGTCCGCCGTGGCCGAAATCAACCGTCTGACGGGTGCTGCTTCGGGTGAGTTTGAGTTTCTGGGCGTTGGTCAGACCGAGGATCAGATCATGCGGTCCCTAAGTGGCAAGGGCAGCCTAGATGTGGGGCAGGGCGTCATATCGGGCTTTGATCTGGATCGCCTGATGGGGCGCGGTAAAGGGACTGGTGGGACGACAGTGTTCAATAGTCTGACGGCCAGCTTCACCATTGATCAGGGTGTTCTGAGGAACAAAGACCTGCTTATGTCTCTGGACAACTACCGCGCCGACGGCAAAGGCAAGGTGAATATCGGCGCGCAGACGATTGACTATCTGTTCACACCTACCGCGCTCAGGGCAAATTCTGGTCAGGGCCTGTCTGTTCCGGTGCGGGTCATTGGCCCGTGGAGCGATCCGTCCATAAAACCCGATCTTACCAAGGTGATCGAAGCCGCAGCTGAAGGGCAGCTCAAGGATATTGAAGATGATGCCAAGCAAAAGGTTTTGGACAAAGTAAGCGATGAACTCGGCACCGTTGTGACCGACACCGAAAGCGCTGAGGACGCCCTGAAGAACAAGCTGGAAGAAGAAGCCAAGAAAGGCCTTCTTAAACTGTTGGGCGGAAATTGAAGGGTGGGGCGCTCAAGGCGCCCCAATCATGGATCAGATGGTTTGATCGTAGTCGCCGACGTCGGGCTCGGTCCGGATCACGGCGTCGATATCGGCGAAGATGGCGCGCATTTCGTCTTCGCTGTCGCTGCTTTCGCATACCACAACCAAGTTCGGCGTGTTCGAGGACGCACGCACCAAACCCCAGCTGCCGTTGTCCAGAATGACGCGCGCGCCGTTGACGGTGACCACTTCCTTGATCGCGCGGCCTGCAAACGCTTCGCGCGCGTCGGCTTTGGCGACCAGCTTGTCCACCAGACGCTTGAGAATGTCGTACTTCTCGGTGTCTGCGGCATAGGGTGACATGGTCGGGGTCGACCAGGTCTTTGGCAACGCCTTGCGCAGGTCCGACATGCTCTTGTCAGGGTTGCGATCCATCAGCTTGCAGATCTCGACCGCCACCCGCATGCCGCAGTCATAGCCGCGCCCGATTGGTTCAGCCAGAAAGTAGTGACCTGATTTTTCGAACCCGGCCAGCGCATCAATCTCTTTTACCCGGCGTTTCATATGGCTGTGGCCGGTTTTCCAGTAATCCGCCTTGACACCGTGGGCTTGCAATTCGGGATCGCTGGCGAACAGACCAGTAGATTTGACGTCGGCCACGAAGGTCGCATTGGGATATAGCTTGGCCAGATCACGGGCCATGATCACGCCGACCTTATCAGCGAAAATCTCTTCACCCTCGTCATCCACAACGCCGCACCGGTCGCCGTCGCCATCAAACCCAAGCGCCAGATCGGCACCGCTGGATTTCACGGTGTCGGCCATGTCGTGCAGCATCTCCATGGCTTCGGGGTTGGGGTTGTAGTTGGGGAAGGTGTAATCCAGCCGGTTGTGGCTGGGCACCACTTCCACGCCCATGCGTTCGAAAATCTCGGGTGCAAAGGCCGACGCGGTGCCGTTGCCTGTTGCGCAGACGACCTTGAGCGGACGAGACATTTTGAAATCCCCGACCAGATCGTCGATGTAAGCCTCTTTCACGCCTTCAACGAATTCGTACGATCCGCCCTCGTGTGGAACACCTTCGCCGTTCAAAACGATGTCGCGCAGTTCCGACATTTCGTCCGGACCGTGTGTGAGCGGACGGTCAAAGCCCATCTTCACCCCGGTCCAGCCATTTGGGTTATGGCTGGCGGTGACCATCGCAACAGCCGGGACATCCAGATGGAACTGGGCGAAATAGGCCATCGGGCTGAGCGCCGGGCCAATATCCTTGACCTGAATACCCGCCTGCATCAGACCAAGGATAAGCGCGTTCTTGATCGCCAAAGAATAGTCGCGATAGTCGTTGCCGACTGCGATCACCGGTGCAATACCGCGTTTGCGCATCTGGGTCCCCAGCCCCAGACCCAAGGCCGTCATACCGGGCAGGTTAATCTCTTCGGGGTATTTCCAGCGGGCGTCATACTCGCGAAACCCGGTGGGTTTGATCATGGGGTCGCGCAGAAAGCTCCAGGTGTTCGGGGTCACCTCGGGGATGGGTTTGGTCATACTATCACTCTTGATCAAATTTGAATAGGGTTGGCTTTGGCCAGCGCATCAAAGCGCATCAATGTGTCAATAAGTTGGGGCATCTGATCCAGATAGATCATGTTTGGGCCGTCAGATGGCGCATTGTCTGGGTCCTGGTGGGTTTCAATGAACACTGCTCCCACACCCAACGACACCGCTGCGCGTGCCATGACCGGCGCAAATTCCCGCTGCCCGCCAGAGGATCCGCCTTTGCCGCCCGGTTGCTGCACCGAATGCGTTGCGTCCATCACGACCGGGTATCCCGTTTTTGCCATTTGCGGCAAGCCACGCATATCGGCCACAAGCGTGTTGTATCCAAAAGATGTTCCGCGCTCGGTCAGAAGGATGTTCTGGTTTCCAGTACTTTCGATCTTGTCGACGATGTTACCCATTTCCCAAGGCGCTAGAAATTGACCTTTCTTGACGTTCACAGCTTTTCCGGTCGCACCGGCGGCCAACAACATGTCGGTCTGACGGCAAAGAAAGGCTGGAATCTGCAGGATATCCACGGCCTCGGCCGCGATGGCGCATTGGGATTCGGTATGAACGTCGGTCAGAACCGGAATGCCCATCGACGTGCGGATGTCTTCCAGAACCTTCAGCCCGGCATCGATCCCCATGCCACGCGCGCCGGACAGAGATGTCCGGTTGGCCTTGTCGTAAGATGCCTTGAAGACGTACTGCGCTCCGGCGGCATCGCAGGCCTCTTTCATTTTGCCTGCGATCATCTGAGCGTGATCGGCAGTTTCAAGCTGGCAGGGACCGGCTATGATCGTCAGGGGCAGATCATTGCCGACCGTGAGATCGGAGATTTTTACATGTTTCATGTGTCTTACGAGGATACCTGTTCACGAAGGACTGACGCAGTCAGCGAGATCATCAGGTAGATACCAGCAAACAACAGGAAAGCCAAAATCGTATTTTCGAACTTACGCGGGTAACTGGGTTCCTGGCTGGCGACCGGGTTTACCGAAACGGTCAGATAGCGCACTTTGCGGTTCGCCTCGGTCCGCGTGGTTTCCATCTGTTCCATGGCGGTTTGCAGCATCATATCGCGTGCGGCGAGGTCGGCTTGGGCCATCTGAATGCGCACGCTCAACCGTGCCAGCGAGTTCTCGCCCGCCGACGCATCCAGCATTTCAGCGTTCAGGTCTGCCAGCACGGCTTCGAGTCTTTGTATATCTGCGCGTACGCCTTCTACTTTGGCTTGGTTCGGGCGCAGATTGTCCAAAAGGGCGGCCAACTGCAGTTCCTTCTCTTGCAGCTCGATTTCGATTGCATTGATTCGTGCCCGCAGGCCAGCCAGGACATTTTCCGGGTCCAGAACGGCGCCTTGCAACTGCAGCTCGATGAGTTCCTCCTGCGCTTTCCGACGTTCCTCCTGAGCCAATTCAAACCCGGCCCGCGCGTCGCGCATCTGGTCTTCTCGCTTCAGTTCAGTAAGGCCGTTGATGGTTTCCTCGGCATAAGACAGCAGAAGGGTCGACAGCTCGACCGAGATTTCAGGACTGGGGGCTGCAACCTCCATGCGAATGATGCCGTCGCTGGGATCATACCCAATGGTAATCATTCGCTTGAAAAGTTTGTAAGTATCCTCAAGCGTCGCGTCCTGTGGCAGGCGCTGGATCGGGTCTATCCAATCTTGCTTGAAAATCTCTGAGAAGTTGGTGTCGTTCTCAAGTCGAACCAGAGCGTCTTTTGACTCCAGAAATTCCTGCGTAGCGACCGAATCCTGCGCGGTGGCGTATTGGGTGCCCGCCAGAAACCCGCCAAAGGACGCTCCACCGCCGTCCGCCTGTAGAATCGAAAAGGCAGAGTCGCTTGCGTACATTGGCGTCGCGACCCGATAGAAATAATAGCCGACGATCACAGTTGGTATCAGCACAAACACCGCCAGTCGTGCGAACAGTGCAAACAGCTTGCGTCTGCGGCGGCGCGCGATGTCTTTTTGGATCTCACCAATTTCCAGATTGCGTCGTTCCGCGGGGCTCAATTCGGGTCCCGGCAGGGTCTGGGGCGTTTCCTTGACCGTCTGCGGCAGCTGGATGGTGATTTTGTCCTTTGCTTGTTCTTTCGAACCTTTCTTTTCGGCTGCAAGGTCTAACAAGTTTGCCCGTTCAAACGGGTCTATGCCCTTTTGACGCAGCAAGCGCACGGCATCGTAGTCCGACGTCGCCGCCAAACCGTTTTTCTGTGCCAAACGCCGTGCAACACGCAACTGCCGCCCTGTCAGGCCTTCGCGTTTGATTGCATCGATATCGGTCGCAGGCTGGGCGGCATTTGCAGCTTCGGACGGTTGTGTCGCCTTTCTGATGCGCGAAATCGCATCGGCCCGCGCGTCCGCAGAACCCGAACCCTGACGGTCGCGTCGCCAGCGATACTTTTTAGCCTTGGGTTTGGTAGTCATATAGCTGTTTTGCCTCTTCCAAGGTTTCGAACATGTACAACTGACCGTCCAGAAGAACGGCGGCCTGCTGTGCAAATTTTTCCAGAGTGTCGGGGCTGTGGGACACGATCACCAGAGTCGTCGTGCGCAAGCGCTCTCTCAGGATATCGCCCGCTTTTCGGTTGAACTCTACATCCGTTGTTGCTGGCATCCCTTCATCAATCAGATACATGTCGAATTCCAGCGCCAACATCAGGGCAAAGGTAAAGCGTGCCCGCATGCCGGATGAATATGTTCCCAACGGCTGATCGAAATACTCGCCCAGACCGCAAAGCCAGCTGCAGTACGCCTCGACATAGTCCGGATCCATACCATAGATTTTTGCGATATAGCGGGCGTTTTCCAAGGCGGATAGCCGTTTTGCCACGCCGCCCGAAAACCCCAAGGGGAACGAGACCCGGCAGGTTTTGCGGATTACGCCTTCGTCAGGTTTCTCCAGCCCGGCCATCATGTTGATCAGCGTGGTCTTGCCGGTGCCATTGGGGGCCAGAATACCGATGGATCGGCCAAGCTCGACTCGGAACGAGACCCTGTCCAGGATCACCTTGCGGCGCGTCCCGGTCCAGAAGGACTTACTGACATTCTCGAACTCAAGCATTCAGGGCCTGTGGCTTTTGTGTTTGTTGCACCGGTCGCGCCGATGAAGGAACGGAGAATTTACCGATCCATATTGGCTACATTATGTCGAATTATGAAACAAATGTTCAATGCGTGCGAAAGCCGCCCTTCGGTATTGTGACTTATCCATCGGTTGGCCCCGCGATGCGCGTTGACTATCTTTCATTTCGACCGTCAACCAGTTTGGTTCAGGAAACCTTGCGATCTGATGAATTCGCTGCAGAAAGAGATTGAAGCCTGCCGCACTTGCGCGGACAGATTTCGTGCCACGCACACCGCGCATGACCCGCGCCCGGTGGTCTGGTTTCGGCGGGGTACGCCATTGCTGGTCGCGGGGCAGGCGCCAGGCGCGCGGGTACATGCCTCGGGCCGTCCGTTCACCGATCCGTCGGGCGACCGCTTGCGCGAATGGCTGGGGATCGATGAAACCGTGTTCTACGATCGCGCTCGCGTTTCGATCGTGCCGATGGCGTTCTGCTTTCCGGGGTATGACAAGCGCAAGGCCGATCTGCCGCCTCCGCCGATCTGTGGGCAGACATGGCACGACAAGGTGATGGATGAACTGGGACAGGTGCCGCTGACGGTTCTGGTCGGCGGACACGCGCATAAGTACCACCTTGGCGCGCGCAGATCGGTCACGGACACCGTGCGCGGCTGGAAAGACCATGCGCCGCAGGTCTTTCCCTTGCCTCATCCGTCCTGGCGCAATACGGCATGGTTGAAGAAAAACCCGTGGTTCGAGGCCGATCTGCTGCCGGTTCTGCGCGCGCGGGTGCAAGAGGTTCTGAATGACTGACACAACCGCCCTTGATGCCGCCCATGCCGCCATGGAGGCCAACCCGCAGGACGATGCGGCGCGGCTTCGGCTCTTTGAGCGGCTCGCCGACAGCGAGTTGTTCCTGTTGTTGGCCAAAGAAGCACAGGATGAAAACATCACACCCGAGCTGTTCGACGTCGCCGACGGCCGGTTCGTTCTGGCTTTCGACCGCGAGGACCGGCTGGCCCGCTTCGCCGAACGCCCGGTACCCTATGTGGCGCTGTCGGGGCGGGTGCTGTCCGGGATGCTGGCAGGGCAAGGGATCGGTCTTGGGCTGAACCTTGAGGTCGCGCCGTCCTCGATGCTGATCCCGGCCGAGGCGCTGGGCTGGTTGGCCGAAACGCTGGAGCATGCACCGGAAGAGGTGCAGCAGCGTCTGGCCGAGTTTCTGCCTCCGACCGGTTTGCCGGATGACTTGCTGAAGGCGCTGGACGCGAAGCTGGCCACAGCCGTTGGCTTGGCCGAGGCCGCGTTTCTGGTCGGCACCAAGTCAGAAGATGGAGGCGCGGGGCATCTTTTGGGCTTTGTCGGCGCGGTAGACGGGGCCGAGCCTGCACTGGCCAAAGCGGCTTCCGAGGCGCTGACTTTCTCCGGAATCGAGGCCGGGGCGATGGATGTCGGGTTCTTTGGCCCGCACGACCCCGCCGCAGCCGCATTGGCGCGTGTTGGTCTGAAATTCGACTTGCCGCAGCCCGAACAAAGGGTCGTTCAACACATCACCCCGGGCAGTGATCCGGACAAGCCGCCGGTTCTGAAATAAGCAGACCCCGCGAACCGTCAGGTCGCGGGGCCGTGCGTTTTTATTCCGCCGCGGCTTCCAGCTTGTCCTGCGTGCGGGTTTCAAAGTCGTTGGCGTCGTGGCGCTCGTGCAGTTGAGTGTGCGGCTCACCAAACGCGCGGTTGACCATGCGGCCGCGCTGAACGGCGGGGCGTGCGTCAATCGCCTTCGCCCATCGCATCACGTTTTCATAGGATTCTACATCCAGGAACTCTGCCGCGCTGTAGAGACGGCCCAGAACCAGCTGACCGTACCAGGGCCAGATCGCCATGTCGGCGATGGTATAATCTTCACCTGCGATATTGGTGTTCTCGGCCAGTTGACGATCCAGAACGTCCAGTTGACGCTTGGTTTCCATGGCGAAGCGGTTGATCGGGTATTCCCATTTCTCAGGCGCGTAAGCGTAGAAATGGCCAAAGCCGCCGCCCAGATAGGGCGCGCTGCCCATCTGCCAGAACACCCAACTCATCACTTCGGTCCGCTCGGGGCCAGATTTTGGCAGGAAGGCATCGAACTTCTCGGCCAGGTGAAACAGGATTGAGGCGCTTTCGAACACGCGCACGGGCTTATCACCCGACCGATCCCAAAGCGCGGGGATTTTCGAGTTCGGGTTCGCCTCGACAAAGCCCGAACTGAACTGGTCGCCCTCGCCGATATTGATCAGCCAGGCGTTGTACTCCGCCTCTTCGTGACCCAGCGCCAGCAGCTCTTCCAGCATAACGGTCACTTTGACGCCGTTGGGGGTTGCCAGCGAATAAAGTTGCAGCGGGTGTTTGCCGACCGGCAGGTCCTTGTCATGGGTGGCGCCAGAGATGGGGCGGTTGATATTGGCGAACTGGCCGCCGCTTTCGCTGTCCCATGTCCAGATTTTGGGGGGCGTGTATGGGGATTGCTCGGTCATCTGTAGTCTTTCTCAGCAAAGTTCTGGTGAATTGTCCGTCCGCTTCCACAGCTAATGTTGCAAAGCCCCGAGTCCAACCCCGGAAGTCAAAGCAGTTTTGTAACAAACGGGGGCGAACCTCTCACGTTTCATCATCCAACCTCACAGCGGCGCGAGCGGGACTGCCCAACGGGGCGAAAATACCTATTCTCTCTTCAACGCCAAATCCAAAGGACAAAAGGAACAACCATATGAAACGCTTTGCCCTGACTTTTGCGACTGCTCTGACCCTTGCCGTTCCCGCTTTTGCCGGTGATCAATATGTAGACGGCACCGGGTTTGCCGTGTCAGGTTATGACGTTGTTGCCTATCGCAGCCTGGATCAGGTGGCGGTTGGGCAGCCCCAGCCAGAAGCTGTTCGCGGCAACGCCGGTATCACTGCAGAATATAACGGTGCGACCTGGGCGTTCTCGACCGAAGAGAACCGCGACAAGTTCCTTGCGAACCCGGCTTACTACGCTCCGGCTTATGACGGGCATTGTGCTTATGGTGTGTCGCGCGGCGGCAAGGTTCCGGCGAATCCGAACCTGTGGCGGATCGTTGACGACAAACTTTACCTGAACATTACAGATGTGGTCGTCGGTTTCTGGGAAGAGGACGTCCCGGGCAACATCAATCTGGCCGAAGGCAACTGGCCGGGTATCGAAGCCGATGCTGCGTCTAGCAGCGTTATTCCGAAATTTACTTCGGAAGGCCCGGTTGAGAACTAAACTACCACTCACCAAGAACGAACCCGGCCAACACCAGGCCGGGTTTTTCAATGTTAGCCTGCCAGCCAGAAATCGTCCCGCACCTGCTGATCGGCGTCAAATTTGATCCGCACGCTTTTGGCACCGGGAAACTTGCGTGTCGTGATCGTTTCCGGAACCACGACCTCACCCGCGCCGGTGTCTTTGGACTGAAAGCTCAGCAATTCTGTTTCCAAGCGCCGCGCTGAAGCCAGAAATGAGGTCGGCAATGCTACGCGGTTGGCCCCTTCCTGCACGGGGGTGGAGACGAAATATGTCAGATGCCGCCCATAGAAGCCGACCGCTTCGGGGATGTGGTCCGCTTCCGCTATAAAGTGCGGGTCTGTGCTTGAGTCGTTAGCATCCGGGCTATGTGTCAAAGCCGTGTTCAGCAACATGCGACAAGCATCGATGTCTGTACTTTCCAGTTCAATCACACGTTTGCGCAGCTGAGGTCGCCGAGGCGTGCCGGTGGCTCGTCCTTTGACTGTCAGCCCTTCGCTACGCAAAAAGTCGTACGCCTCTTTGGCCCGGGTGAAATGGGCGCAATCGCCGTTTCTATGGTCCGGATGGGCACGAAAGGCGATGTGACGCCAGGCATCCCGGATATCATCGGATTCTGCGGTCTGATCCAGGCCCAGAGCCGCCAGCGCATCGGCGCGCGCATTTATTTTGTCGACAGGCTCCATACCCACTTCACTCTTTAAACAAACACAACGATCCCAGTCTGAAGGGGTTGATAATTTTGTCAAATTTTAGCGGAAATTTATAGCAGCCAGTAAGACAGTTTGCGCGGGAGGGACCTATTGTTCACTCCTAAAATGCAGCTGTTGTGCGCCCTGCATCGCAACAAAGAAACCCGGAGCCTAAGCAGGTTCCGGGTGAAGACAACAAGTAGGATAATTCAGGCGACGTTTTGCAATTCTGCCTTGGGTGTAATGCCTAAGGCAAAACACACATCGCGCGTCAGTTCCGGCCGATTCAGCGTGTAGAAATGCAGCTTGTCCACGCCGCCGTCGATCAGGTCCGAACACAGTTCGGTGCACAAAGCGGTAGCTAGCAAATCCTCACGATCATCGCGCATCGCTTTTTCAAATGCGTTCTCAACCCATACCGGGATATACGTCCCGCAGCGACGGGCAAAGCTGCGCGCTCCCTTCCAATTCTCGATCGGCAGGATGCCGGGCACGATGGGTTTATCGATTCCGGCCTTGGCACATGCATCGCGGAACCTGAAAAACGTTTCGGCCTCGAAGAAAAACTGAGTTAGGGCTTCGTCGGCACCAGCATCCAGTTTTGCTTTGAGCCATTTGATGTCCGCCGCGAAATCCTGTGCCTCAGGATGCTTGTCAGGATAAGCGCCGACGCGGATGCCAAACTTGCCGGTACTGGCCAATGCCTCAATCAATTCGACAGAATTCGCAAACCCGTCGGTGTGAGGGACGAAGTGATCCTGACCTTTTGGCGGGTCACCACGCAGAGCGACAATGTCTTTAACTCCGGCTTTTGCGAAACTGTCTGCAATCTCGAGTGTTTCTCGCCGCGAGGCATCTACACAGGTCAGATGGGCGGCCACTGACAGACCAGAGGAGTTGTGCAGGGTCGCCACCGCATCACGGGTCAACTCGCGCGTGGTGCCTCCGGCGCCATAGGTGACTGAGACAAAGCGGGGTTCCAGCGGGGCAAGCGTTTGTACTGTGTCCCAAAGGCGAAATGAGGCCTCGAGCGATTGTGGCGGGAAGAACTCGAATGAAATCTCTGGTGTCGTCATAGTAGCCTCACAGGTCTAACCTGTGCCCTTGTGTCATTTTATGCATTGTGAGACAAACTCATATTATTCAAGAACAACATGAGTCTCGTTGAAATGCATATCGAATTCCGACACCTGCGCACGATCAAGGCCATTCACGAATGCGGCGGGCTGGCCCGTGCGGCGGACCAGCTGAACATCACCCAATCGGCGTTAAGCCATCAGATCAAGGGGTTGGAGGATCAGGCCGGGGTTGAGCTGTTCCTGCGCCGGTCCAAGCCGATGAAGCTGTCGGCGGCGGGATTGCGCCTTTTGCGGCTGGCCGAACAAATCCTGCCGCAGGTCGAGGCGACCCAGCATGAGTTTTCATCCCTGCGCGACGGGCGCACCGGACGGATGCATATCGCCATCGAATGTCACGCCTGTTTCGAATGGCTGTTCCCTGTGCTGGAATCGTTCCGCAAATCCTGGGGCGATGTGGATGTCGATATCCGTCCGGGTCTGGCGTTCGACGCTTTGCCTGCCTTGCAAAAAGAAGAGGTCGATCTGGTCGTCTCATCCGACCCCGAGGACCTGCCTGGCGTCGAGTTCATTAAACTGTTCGACTATGACGCAGTGTTCGTTGCCGCTTCGTCCCATCCGCTGGCACAGAAGGACTACATCGAGGCCGAGGATTTCCGGGGCCAGACCCTGATCACCTATCCGGTCGAACGGACCCGTCTGGATATCTTCAGCCAGTTGCTTATCCCCGCGCGGGTTGAACCTGCTGCGATCCGGCAGGTCGAACTGACTGCGGTGATCCTGCTGCTAGTCGCGTCGAACCGAGGCGTTTCAGTGCTGCCAGACTGGGTTGTGCGTGAGGTGAAATACAATTCTGATTATGTCACCCGCCCGTTGACCAAGGACGGGATCACCCGCAGGCTTTACGCTGCCGTCCGTACCGAAGACCTTGAAAAACCATTTGTGCAGGAATTGATCGAACTGGCCGGAACAGAGGCGCGCAAGCTGCAGACGCAATAGGCGCAGAATGCGGGTCTGCTATGCGCATCATTCCTCTTGGCAAGGGCGCAATGCCCCAGTATACGCGCGGTTTGACCGGACAGGAGCCTTTGGACAATGGTTGGCAGTGCAAACCTCAACATCATGATCAAAGCCGCGCGCAAGGCGGGGCGTTCTTTGGTCAAGGATTTTCGTGAAGTCGAGAACCTTCAGGTGTCGATGAAAGGCGCGGGCGACTTTGTCTCCAAGGCCGATATCGCTGCTGAGGAAATCCTGAAAGAGGAACTGCTGGGCGCGCGTCCGACCTATGGCTGGCTGGCCGAAGAGGGCGGCTCGATCGCCGGCGAAGATCCAACCCGCCGCTGGATCGTGGACCCGCTGGACGGCACTACCAACTTCCTGCACGGCTTGCCGCACTGGGCGATATCGATCGCGCTGGAGCACAAGGGCAAGATCGTCGCTGGTGTGATCTATGACGCTGCCAAGGACGAGATGTTCTTTGCCGAAAAAGGCGAGGGCGCGTGGATGAACGACACCCGTATCCGCGTCTCGGGCCGTCACCGCATGATCGAGTCGATCTTTTCGACCGGTCTGCCCTTTGGTGGCCGTTCCGATCTGCCTACAACGCTGCACGATCTGGCCCGCCTGATGCCTACCTGCGCTGGTGTGCGCCGCTGGGGCGCTGCGGCGCTGGACATGGCTTATGTGGCTGCTGGTCGTTACGAAGGGTTCTGGGAACGCCGTCTGAACGCCTGGGATGTGGCCGCCGGGATCATCATCGTGAAAGAGGCCGGTGGCTTCGTACAGGCCCTGAACCCCGAAGGCAGTGTGCTGGAGGATGGTGAGGTGATCTGTTCCAACGAGCCGATCTTTGATCAATTCGCCAAGGTGATCCGGGGCTAATCACCAGACATATCTGTTGAACAAGCGCGCCCTGTCCGAGGCGCGCTTTTTCGTTTCAAAGGACGGCGCGCTGGGCCAGACCGGCCTCGTCCGCCAAACGCGCGGCGACCGAGGCAACGGCGAGGTCCTGCAGACCAACGCCCCTTCCATCGAAGAGGGTGATTTCGTCGTCTGATATCCGCCTAGGGTGATCGCAGTTGATCACGGCGGCGGTGGGGGTGATCTGTTCTGTGGTGAGCGTACGATCTGCAACTGCATGCTGCGCCTCGCCGAGTGAAATGGACTGCTCGACCTCGTCAGTGAAGACAGCCGCGTGTGCTACCAATGCGGCATCGACCACTTGCTTGACCTTGGTGTTGGTGCCCATGCAGGCCAGATGGGTGCCGGGTTTGATCCAGTCTTTCATCAGCAGCGGCTCAAAAGCCAAGGTGATGGTGATGATGACATCCGCCTTCGCGCCCAGGCCTTCTTGGCTTACTGCCTCAAAGTCGAGGCCAATATCATTGGCGGCCTCGCCCAGACGGGGCAGCAACTCGGGGTGGGGGGTCCAGGCGACCACCTTTTCAAAATCGCGCTGCTCGGCTGCGGCGCGCAGCTGGAAGGTGGATTGGTGGCCCGCGCCAACCATGCCCAGAACCTTGGCATCCTTGCGGGCCAAATGGGCGATGGACACGGCAGACGACGCAGCGGTGCGCACGGCGGTCAGGTAATTGCCGCCGACCAGCGCCGACAGCCGCCCGGTATCGGGATCGAACAGAAAGACGGTGGACTGGTGGTTGGTCAGCCCTTTCTCCATATTCCTTGGCCAGCCCGTCCACTGCGTCTTTGACATGCGCCACTGCGACGTCGATCTTGGCTTTGCGGTCTTCGTAAAGGTCCATGTGCTGCAACGCACCCTGATAGGCCTGGATACCGCCAAACTTCAGCCCCGAAGCCGCGTCGATGGCCTTGGCGATGGCGATCACCTTGGGCGTGGTGGTCACACCGCAACGGCTCTTGCCGCAGTCAATCTCGACCAGACATTCGATCTGGGTACCGTAGCGCTGTGCCGCCTCGGACACTTTCTGGCAGCAGATGCCGCAGGCTCCGGCCAGCTTGACCTGCAGCTTGGCCACATCGAAGGATTTGTGCATCTTGCCGTGCACCCGGTGGCGCATTCCTTGGGCCTTTGCGTAGTCGCCCATCTTCTTGATGTTGCGCTCCAGCGCGTCCAGATCCAGCACCAGCGCGGGCGTCTGTATCTCGGATGCGTCCATGTCGATGGCGGCGAGGATGTCGAATCTAACTTCAAGCTGGTCGATATTTTCTGGGTTGTTCATGTATTCCTCCTCAGCCCCGGGTCCAGGGCAGTTTGCCCAGATCCACATTGCCGCCCGTGATGAACACGCCGACGCGCTTTGCCCTGAACGTCTCGGGGTGCTTCAGGATGGTCGCCAATGGCACAGTGCTGCTGGGCTCCATCACGATGCGCAGGTGCTTCCAAATGGTTTTCATCGCGGCGATGATCTCGTCCTCGGCGGCGGTGTGGATGTCGCTCACGAAGTTCGACACGAAGTGCCAGGTGTTGTCTTTCAGCGGCACTTTCAGCCCGTCTGCGATGGTCACTGGCGCGTCATCGGCGATGATGTGGCCGGCCTTAAAGCTGCGACTGGCGTCATCGACTTGCTCCGGTTCGGCGGCATAGATCTTAACCTCGGGCGCAAGGCTCGACAGAGTCAGACAAGTACCCGAGATCATGCCGCCACCATCGATGGGCGCGACCACGGCGTCCAGACCATCGGTTTGTTCCAGCAGTTCCGCCGAGCAGGTCGCCTGGCCCGCAATCATGCGAGGGTCGTTGTAGGGGGGCACGAACTCATCGAGCGTGCGGGCCTGAACCTCGGCAAACACCGCCTCGCGTGAAGTGGTCGAAGGCTCGCATTCGGTGATGATCCCATCATAACGGCGCACGGCGTCTTTCTTGGTTTGCGGCGCGGTTCTTGGCATCACCACGTTGCAAGGGATGCCCTGGCGACCGGTGGTATAAGACAGGTTGAGCGCGTGGTTGCCCAAGGAATGGGTGCAAACACCGCGTTCGGCGGCCTCGTCATTCAGGCCAAAGACCGCGTTGCAGGCTCCGCGCACTTTTAAAGCTTCGGCCTCCTAAAAGTTCTCGCATTTGAAAAGCAGTTGCGCGCCGGTGAGGCGATCCAGATAGTCGGACCGCAGCACCGGGGTGCGGTTGATATGCGGTTTGATCCGTTCATGCGCCGCGCGCATGTCGGCAAGGGTCAGGCAATCGGCTGTGGTCATGTCGTCCAACATCACGCTCCTTCTTACGTCGCGGATTGCATGGGGGTGGCGTGACTGACGCGAAAGTATTCCTGTGCTGCAGCCACGCCACTGCCCAATTCGATCGGGTAGTCCGGATCGGCCATCGCCATTTCGATCGTGGCGAGGCCAGACAGCACCATCACATCCGTGAGGCTGCCCAGATGGCCGATGCGGAAGGCTTCGCCGTTCATCTCACCCAGCCCAATGCCAAAGCTGACGCCATGGGCGTTTAAGGCGTGGTCCGTCAGGGCATAACTGTCAAAGCCCTCGGGCACATAGATCGCGCTCACCGTATCCGAGTAGAGATCCGGCGACTGCGCCACCAACTCCAGCCCCCAGGCAGAGATGGCTTTGCGCACGCCTTCGGCCAGACGGAAGTGGCGGGAATAAACGTTGTCCAATCCTTCCTCGAACAGCATCGCCAGGTGGGCGCTGGCGTTCATCGCCTTGCGCACTGCCGCAATGACCGAGCGCACGCCGGTGACCGTCTCGTTATGGGTGGTCAGGACGGCCTTGATTTCGCGGGCTTTGTTCTCTTCCGGAGCCTCAGCGAACTTATTCGCCGGCGCACCGCTGTCCCACGGACACTATATGATCCGCACGCCCAAGCCGTGGCGCTGACACAGATCGATCCAGCGATGGCTGAACATCCCAAACGCGCCAGCAGAACCGTATCGCCGGGGCTGAGTGTGTTGGTCACCGCGGCCTCCCATCCACCCGTACCACTGGCCGGGAAAGTGATGACCTGACCCGGTGTTGTTCCAAACACCTTTTTGCTGTCCTCAAGAATCGGCGAGAAAGTCTCAACAAAATCCGGCGCGCGGTGGTCCTGTGTCTAAACCTGCATCGCCAGTCGCAGGCGATTCGGGATATTCGTTGGGCCGGGTATGAAACGGGGTTCTGAGTGGACATCACTAAATTACTCCAAGATGGGATTCAGTGTCGGAGAAACTGCCTGCGGGTGCTATTTTCTTGAAAAATATTTTTGTTTTTTTCAAGCTAATTGATAAATGTATGAATTTAAACAATTTTTCGTCCTTCCTCTCTGGAGATCGAAAAAAGGGATTTCGAAAAAATCGCGGAGAGCAGAATGGGAGAGGTCAAAATGGACACTCAGAAGAAACCGCGCGTTCGGCCGAAATCGCTGTTCAAGGAAAGCTCGGCCGGAACAATGCAATCTCTTGATAGGGCGCTGGGCGTTCTGACCGCTTTGGCGCGGAGGGAACGCGCTGCGCTCAGTGATCTGGCGCGCGAAGTGGATGTGCCGACGGCGACCACGCACCGTATTTTGACAACTCTGCAAAAAGCACGGGTTCGCCACCTTCGATGACGAACGGCAAGAGTGGATGATCGGGATCAAGGCTTATTTGACCGGAGCCTCGTTCCTGCGTCGCAACAGTGTGATCGAGATCGGGCGTCCGATCCTACGGCGGCTGATGCAGGAGAGTGGTGAGACAGCCAATTTGGCGGTGCCGGATGGGGCCGAAGTGGTTTTTGTCGGTCAAGTCGAAATGCTGTACCCGATCCAAGCGTTCTTTCCGCCGGGCGCGCACGCCGATGTATGCGTCTGGTACAGGCAGGGCGATATTGGCCGCGATGAATCCGGATGCGGCCAGAAAAGGCCTCGGTTCAGTAAACCCAGTACGTTTTACAGACCGAACGCTTACGCCTGGCTCGGATTTGAATGCGGACTTGGACAAAACCCGCACCCGGGGTTGGTCGTATGACCACGAAGAACGGTACGAGGGCATGTCCTGTATCGGCGCCGCCATTTGCAACGACCGGGCTGAACCCAGCGCCGGGAGTTCCGTCTCTGGCCCGTCAGTCCGTTTCAACGCCGATAGGGCACCGGAACTCTGTGTTTTGGTCAAGAACGCTGCGCAGGAGATTGCGCATCTCAGCGGGGGCAGTTACCCCGATCAGAAGGCCGACACCTATTTACGTGGGACGCGTGGAATGCGGGATTGCGACAGTTTGTATTTGTGCTCGGGGTGGGGCGGATGGCCGTGGGTGCGGCTCCAGAACGCTGTCCCGCCGCGTTTCAGCCAAAGCGGGATGCACAGGATCAGGCCGACAACAAACCCGCCCGTATGCGCCCAATAGGCAACGCCGCCTTCGTCCGGGTTGCTTGCAAGACTGCCCATGAACTGAAGGCCCAGCCAGATGCCCAGCATGATGAAGGCAGGAATCGTGAAAACCCGAAAATAGACGATCAGGATCAACAGGACATCCACGCGGGCCTTGGGGAATAGCAGAAGATAGCCCCCCATCACCCCGGCAATTGCGCCAGATGCGCCAATTGTCGGCACCACCGAGTCTGGGGCGGTGATGACGTGGATCAACCCCGCGCCTACGCCGGCGACCAGATAGAACAGCAGGAAAGGGAGGTGGCCCATCTCGTCTTCGAGGTTGTCACCGAAGATCCATAGAAACAGCATGTTTCCCGCCAGATGCATCCAGCCGCCGTGCAGGAACATCGAGGTTACAAGCGTTTTCAGCGCAAACCCATCGGTGATCCGCGCCGGGATGACTGCGTAGTCGAAATAAAACCGGCTGATGAGCCGGCCGTTGTCCATGATCCCCACATAGCTGATGAAAATCAGGATATTGGCCGCCATCAGCAGATAGACGACATAAGGCGTGCGCCCCGAGGGGTTATGGTCGCGGATCGGAAACATGTGGCGACGCTGGGCTTTTCCCGGCCCAGCGTCAAGGTACGGTTACGCCGCACCTCCCAATAGCGCGGCATTGCCGCCAGCGGCAGTTGTATCGACGCAGACGTGGCGTTCTCCCAGAACGCGCGCGCGGTCTGGCTGTCCGGGGATCAGCGGCAGAATCGGGCCATCGCGGCGGGCCAGGTGGCGTTCGATTTCACGCGCGGTATTGTCGTCTCCCCACCAGAGCACACCCGAAATTCCTGCCGCGTTTTCCAACCGATGCAGGTCAACCATTCCGGTTGCCAGGATGGCCGTGCCGCCCAAAGCTTTTACAGCCTCGGCCTGTGCCTGCACGATCTCTGCCCCGGGCCCCATGCACAGCAGCGGTGAGCGGGGGATCTCACTCAGCCGGTTCGATTCGCCGGTCGGACCCGGCAGGGACTGGGTGCGGACTGCGGCGGGTGGCCCTTGCGGGTTGGGTAGGTCGCCCATGGTATTGTTCCACTCCGTTTCGCTGGTCTGACGGTCCGGTGCGCAGAAACGCGCCATATAGTTCGGTCCGCCTGCCTTCGGTCCGGTGCCCGACAGACCCTCGCCGCCGAAGGGCTGAGAGCCGACGATGGCCCCGATCTGGTTGCGGTTGACGTAGATGTTGCCCGCGTGGACGGCCTCGGTGATGTGCTGCACGCGGTCGTCGATGCGTGTGTGCAGACCGAATGTCAGCCCGTATCCGGTTGCGTTGATATCAGCGATGACCTGATCAATCTCGGACGCCTTGAACCGCGCCACGTGCAGCACGGGGCCAAAGACCTCGCGCTCCAGCGCCGCAATGCCCGGCAGTTCGATCAGGGTGGGGGCGATGAAGGTGCCCTCGGGTGGTGTGCCCAACTCCTTCAAAACCCGCCCTTCGCTGCGGGCCTGCGCGACGTGATCCGCAATGCCCTGCTGGGCGTCCTGATCAATCACGGGGCCGCAATCTGTGGTCAGCTGCCATGGGTCCCCAACCTGCAGCGCCTCCATCGCGCCGGTCAGCATAGTCAGCAGATCGTCGGCGATGTCTTCCTGCACGTAGAGGCAGCGCAGGGCCGAGCACCGCTGCCCTGCCGACTGAAACGCACTTTCGATGATGGACTGCACGGCCTGTTCGGGCAGAGCGGTGCTGTCCACGATCATCGCGTTCAACCCGCCAGTTTCCGCGATCAGAGGGGTTCCGGGTCGAAGATTACCAGCCATGGCAGCTCGGATTTTCAGCGCTGTCGCGGTCGAGCCGGTGAACGCGACCCCTGACACGCGCGGGTCGGACGTGAGCGCTGCCCCGACGGATGGCCCGCCCGGCAACAATTGCAACACGTCGCGGGGTACGCCAGCTTCGTGCAGCAGTTGCACGGCTCGGTGCGCGATCAATGGCGTTTGCGGCGCGGGTTTGGCCAGAACGGCGTTGCCCGTGGCCAGTGCGGCGGAAATCTGGCCGGTGAAAATCGCAAGCGGGAAGTTCCATGGGCTAATGCAGGTAAACGTCCCCGCGGGTTCCGCCTGTGGGATATTAGCCGCGTAATACCGCAGGAAATCCACCGCCTCGCGCAGTTCGGCCACCGCGTCGGGGATGGACTTGCCTGCCTCGCGGGCCAGTAGGGCGAATAACTCGCCATAATGTGCCTCGTACAGATCAGCGGCAGCGTTCAGGATACGTGCCCGATCCTCGGCAGGGACCCGCCAGGGGCTGGCCGAGGCCAGAGCCAATTCGACATCATGCGCGCTGGCCGCAGCGACGGCGCCGGGCCGGTCCTGAGGGTTCGCCGGGTTGGTAACAGGCTGGTCTTCCTCAGGCCGTGCATCCACCGGCAGCAGCGGTTGCGCGTACCAGTGATGGATCCGGAACTCGTCCCGGGCCGCGTCGATCCGGTCGAGCGTCGGCGTGTGGTGCAGGTCGAACCCCTTCGAATTCGGGCGTTCCGGTTGAAACAGCTCGGGGCCGGTGGGTAGAGGAGATTTCGGTTCCTGAATGGTAACGAACGGGTCAGCGGCAACCTCTTCCGGCGGCACGGCTTCATCCACGATCTGGTTCACAAAGGACGAGTTCGCGCCGTTCTCCAGCAGCCGCCGCACGAGATAGGCCAGAAGGTCGCGATGTGCACCGACCGGAGCGTAGATCCGGCAGCGCGTGTTGCTTTGGTCCTTGACGATTTGGTGCAGGGTTTCGCCCATGCCATGTAGGCGCTGGAATTCGAACGGCTGATCGTCGGCCATATGCAGGATTGCGCTGACCGTATGGGCGTTATGAGTGGCGAATTGCGGATAGATCCGGTCGGTCATGCCCAGCAGTTTGCGGGCATTGGCGACGTATGAGATATCGGTTGCCGCCTTGCGGGTGAACACGGGGAAGCCATCGACGCCCTCGACCTGCGCGCGCTTGATTTCGGTATCCCAATAGGCGCCTTTGACCAGCCGCACCATCAGCTTGCGGTCATGACGTTCGGCCATGTCATAGAGCGTTTCCAGCACGACCCCGGCACGCGGGCCGTAAGCCTGAACCACGATCCCGAAACCATCCCATCCGGCCAGAGCGGGCTCGGCCATCACCTCTTCGATTACCTGCAGGGACAGCGACAGCCGGTCGGCTTCCTCTGCATCCACGTTCAGGCCCATTCCGGCTGCCTTGGCCAGTAGGCACAGGGCACGCAGACGGGGCGTAAGCTCTTCCATCACCCGTTGTTCCTGCGCAATTTCATAGCGGGGGTGCAGCGCCGAGAGTTTCACGGAAATCCCGGGATTGGCGCGGATGTCATCATGGGAGCAGGCATCGGCAATGGCGGCAATGGCGCGGGAATAAGACAAGTGATAGCGCGCGGCGTCGGCCTCGGTACGCGCGGCCTCGCCCAGCATGTCATAGGAATAGGTATAGCCTTTGGCCTCCATCCCGCTGGCGCGGTCCATGGCGGATTGGATGGTCTCGCCTAGAACGAACTGCCGCCCCATCTCTTTCATCGCGCGGCCTACGGCGGTGCGGATCACTGGCTCACCCAACCGTTTGATCGCCCCGCGCAGGGCACTGACCGGAGAGGTCTTGCCCTCGTCCAGAACCTTGCCCGTCAGCATCAGCGCCCAGGTTGAGGCGTTCACCAGCGACGAGGACGATTGACCCAGATGTTTGCCCCAATCTGACGGTGCAATCTTGTCCTCGATCAACGCATCGATCGTTTCGGCGTCCGGGACTCGCAGTAGTGCTTCTGCCAGACACATCAGCGCGACGCCTTCGTCGGTGGACAGGCCATATTCGGCCAGGAAGACTTCCATCATACCGGGTGAGGTGCTGGATCGGATGTCGCGCACCAACTGCGCCGCAGCGGCACAGATCGCGGCGCGGTCGGGTTCGCTCAGCTTTGCCTGTGCGATCAGGGTTTGCAGAACATCAGACTGATCGGCATAGGTCTGGCCGTCGATATGGGTGCGCAGGCTGTGTGTCATGTATCCTCCGGGCTTTTGTTAAATATAGGATCGATTTTGCGGGTTGATTGCCTTAATTTCGGCTCATGAGAGGCGAATGACCTGAAATTAGATGAGGATTCGACGTAAATGACCCGCCCTGATCTGGACCGGTTTGATCGGTCGATCCTGACGATTCTGGCCGAGGACGGGCGTATCTCGGTTGCTGACCTTGCGCGACGCATCGGGCTGTCGAAATCACCTACTCAAGCACGTGTGAAAAGACTTGAGGCCGAAGGGATCATCACCGGATACCGTGCCCTGCTGGACCCAATCCGCCTTGGTTTGGACCATGTTGCGTTTGTCGAAGTGCGCCTGACCGATACGCGTGAGAAAGCGTTGGCAGAGTTCAACGCAGCGGTGCGCAAGGTGGCCGAGATTGAACAAGCCCATATGATTGCGTCGAATTTCGACTATCTTCTGAAAATCCGCACGGGTTCTATGTCGGAATACCGTGCGGTTCTGGCCGAGAAGATCTCATCCCTGCCGCATGTAGCCAATACCTCTACTTTCGTTGCGATGGAGGCCGTGAAGGAAACGGGCGTGTCCGGAGCTATCGAAGGGATGGGTTGACGAACGATCTGGTGGCGTCACCATTGGTGCATGAGACAGATCGCTTTTGCTTCCGCCTTTCTTCTTGCGTCTAATGCCGTTCTGGCGGCGGACTGCCCGGTTGCACCGGATCATAGTGCCGATGTCAGTGGTGTGATCGCGCAAATCCAGCAGGCCGAAAACGAACAGGCTGCTCGTGCTTTGTCCAACCAACTGTGGGAATACTGGACCGACGCACCGGATGAAAGCGCGCAGGCAGTGTTGGACCGGGGCATGACACGTCGCAACGCCTGGGATTTGCTGGGCGCGATTGAGGATTTCGACAAGCTGATTGCCTACTGCCCGTCCTATGCTGAAGGATACAACCAGCGGGCCTTTGCGCATTATTTGCGACAGGATTTTGCGGCTGCCTTGCCCGATCTGGACAGGGCCATTGAGCTTTCACCAAACCACGTAGCGGCGATCAGCGGGCGTGCGCTTACATTGTTGGGACTGCAAAGAATCGACGAAGCGCGGGAGGCTCTGAGCCAGGCCCTGGAACTGAACCCGTGGCTATCTGAGCGTCATCTGCTGGCGCCGGGTGGACCGTTGGCGCCACAGGGGCAGGATATCTGACGAAAACGCCCCCGAAACCGAAATGCCGGGGGCGTTTCCCTATGGTTTGTTTAACCAACCAGACCGTTATCGGCGCGCTTGATCGCAATCACTGATGAGCGCGGCGTGCCGCCGTCGGGCCAGTTGCTGCCCGGGTGCTGGATGCCGACGAACATGGTGCGCAGATCGGTGGACCAGGCCAGACCGGTAACTTCACAGCCGTTGGGGCCAGTCATGAAGCGCGCGATTTCGCCGGTGGTCGGGTCACCAACCAGCATCTGGTTGTTACCGTGACCTGCGAAATCTTCCTCATTGTCGTCATTGCCGTCGGTCTGGATCCAAATCAGACCCGTCGAGTCGATGGCCATGCCGTCGGGCGAGTTGAACAGGTTGCCCTCGTTTACATTCGGCGAACCGGCGCGGTCGTCGGAATGCACGGTCGGGTTGCCGGCCATGACGTACAGATCCCAATCGAACGCTTCGGCGGCGTGGTCATCACCTGCAGGGCGCCAACGCACGATTTGGCCGTATTTGTTGGCCTCGCGCGGGTTAGCCGCGTTAACCGAGGTATCGTCACCACCAGCATTCGGCTTGACGCCCCGGTTCTTGTTATTGGTCAGACAGCAATAAGCTTCGACCGCAACCGGACTGGAAGCGACCCATTCCGGACGGTCCATGGTGGTGCCGCCTGCAGCCGACGCGGCCATACGGGTGAAGATCAGGATCTCAGCCGCGTCCATACCGGTTGTTTCTGATGTCAGCGGCAACCACGAACCGGTTGCGTCGTCGTTGAATTTGGCCACATAGAGCGTGCCGTCATTCAGCAGGCTCTCGGTCTCGCCACCGGGCTGGTAGGTGCCGTTCGAGACGAACTTGTACAGGTACTCGCCACGCTCATCGTCACCCATATAGACAACCACACGACCATCCGCGGCCAGTGTCACCTCGGCGTTTTCGTGCTTGAAGCGGCCCAGACCGGTGTGCTTGACCGGAGTGCTGTCCGGCTTGGTGGGGTCGATCTCAACGATCCAGCCCGCACGGTGCGGTTCATTTGGGTTTTTCGACGTGTCAAAGCGCGGATCGAACAGTTCATAGCCGTTCCAGCTTTCGGCTTTGATGCCGTAGCGCTTCATACCATCTGCGACCTTCTGGTCATAGCTGGCGTTCTCGTCTGACGACCCGAAATAGCCGTTAAAGTTCTCTTCGCAGGTCAGGTAGGTGCCCCAAGGGGTTTTACCTGCACCACAGTTGTTCATGGTGCCCAGCGAAGCGGTGCCGGTTGGATCGGCCGCGGTCTTCAGCAGGTCATGCCCGGCTGCAGGGCCAACGATTTTCATCGGGGAATTGTGGTGGATGCGGCGGTTGAAAGGGCTGTCTTTGACTACCGACCAGCCGTCGAGGCCTTCGGTGATTTCCATCACGGTAACGCCCTGCAGGTTCTGCAGTTTCAGAACGTCGTCAGCGCTGGCGGGTACGCCTTCCTGCGCGGCGGGCAGGTTGATCTTGCGATTCGGATATTCGTGGTTGATCGCAATCAGTTCGTGCCCCTGGAACGAGAAGGTCTCCATTCCGTCGGTGTTTTCACCGAAAATGCGATCCGATTTCTCGACCGCGCCGCCATCGGTCAGGTCGTAACCGTCTGCGTCGGAAAACAGCGGGTCACCCCAGCGCATCAGCATTTTCCACTCGTACCCTTCCGGCACGTGTACGGTGCCGTCGGTCTGCGCAGCAATCGGAGTGAATGCAAAACGCGACGCGGTGACGGCGTGTGCGGCCGTCGAACCCATCAGGCCGGCACCCATGGCAGCAGCGCCCGAGCCAAAGGCCAGTACACCGCCCAGAAAACCGCGACGCGAAATGGCGCGTTCGACAACGCGGTCAAAATCGTTTTCCTCGGGGCGCGGGAAATGCAGTTCGTCCCAGTCGTCGGCGGATAGTGTGGTGGGGTCGACGTCTTTCATGGATGGCTCCTGGCTGTCTGAAAAAAAGTGGATGAAAGGGATTTAGGGCGTCTTTGTGACAGGTTGTTAACAACGCACTTAAGGATGGTGCCTTATCTGCCGGGAAACAGAATTGGGAAAAGGGCTGCGGCCTTCTCCACTCTGGATATAATGAGTTATTCTTGGAAATTCAGAGGTAATCATTTTGGCGTGATGTGTTTGCGCTGCGACATTTAGCGCAAACGCTGACCCGCGGCGTCAAAGCGATAGGCCTTGTCTGCGGCGTATGCAAAACGCAATTCCTGCCCTTCGGAAATCGCGTGCTGGCCGAACAGCCGTGCCGTTACCGCATGGTCGTGTATTTTGGCGATGACGTTGGTGTCACCGCCCAGTTTTTCCACATGACTTACACGCACCGCCAGTGGACCGTCATCGGACAGGTAGAGGTCTTCGGGGCGGATGCCGATGGTGTTTTGACCGCTGCCCAGTAACCCCTCGGGCAGAAAATTCATCGACGGAGAACCCAGAAATCCAGCAACAAACTGGTTGGCGGGGTTGTTATACAGTTCCATCGGGGTGCCGGTCTGTTCCACCCGTCCGTCACGCAGCACGACGATCTTGTCGGCCAGTGTCATCGCCTCGGTCTGGTCATGGGTGACGTAGATCATCGAGGCATCCAGTGCCCGGTGCAGGTTAGCGATCTCGATCCGTGTATTCATCCGCAATGCGGCGTCGAGGTTGGAAAGTGGCTCGTCAAACAAGAACAGCTTGGGTTCGCGCACGATGGCGCGCCCAATTGCAACACGCTGGCGTTGCCCGCCAGACAGTTCGGACGGGTAGCGGTCCAGATAATCCTCAAGGTTCAGCATTCGGCTGGCATTGGCAACACGCTCTTCGATCACCGCCTTGGGTTGTTTTTCCTGCTTCAACGCCAGTGTCATATTCCCACGCACGTTCAGGTGCGGGTAGAGCGCATAGCTCTGAAACACCATCGCGATCCCGCGCTTGGACGGCGGCACCAGATTGACCTGCTGACCGCCGATGTTGATCTCGCCCGAAGATGCATCCTCAAGCCCTGCAATGACCCGCAACAGGGTGGACTTGCCACAGCCCGAGGGGCCGACGAAGACAACAAATTCGCCTTCCTCAACCTCTAGCGTGATGTCTTTCAGAACATGCACATTGCCGAAGGACTTATTTACATTTGTCAGGGTCAGAGCGGTCATGACGCGGGTTTCTCCAACGAAACGGGTTGGCCGGTGCGGATGCTTTCATCCGCTGCCAGACAAATGGCGAGGGACTGGACGGCGTCATTCATATGACGCGCTAGGTCGATGTTCTCAGCGATGGCGCGCAGCATATAGGCCTGCTCAGCATAGCAGAGTTCCTGATGACCGGGCTCATCAGGCATCTCGATGGTGCGGTCTCCGCTTGGCGTATGGACCAGCAGCCCGCCAACCTTGGTGTGACCGTCGATATCTGCCGAAGCGCCCTTGTTGCCATCGGTAATCGAAACCGACCCGTTGGGCGATACGATATCCTTCACGAAAAACGCCGTCTCGGACATCATCGGACCCCATCCGGCCTCGTACCAGCCCACCGAGCCGTCGTCGAAGATCACCTGAAACTGGCCGTAGTTATACATGTCCTCAGCGATCTCATTGGATAGGCGTAGGCCCATGCCGTGCACGCGTACAGGCTGCGCGTCGGTGATCTGGCACATCACATCGACATAGTGCACACCGCAATCGACGATGGGTGACGTTGTCTGCATCAGCGCCTTATGCGTTTCCCACTCTGCGCCCGAGGATTGCTGGTTCAGGTTCAGACGGAACACATACGGCCCGCCCAGATCGCGTGCCTCGGTAATCAGGCACACCCATGAGGGGTGGTGGCGCAAGATGTAACCCACGACCAGTTTGCGGTTCAGCCTCGTGGCGGTTTCAACCACACGCCGCGCATCCGCCACGTTGGTGGCCAGCGGTTTTTCGACGAAGACATGCGCACCAGTCTCCATCGCGGCACATGCGTAGTCGGCATGGCTGTCGGAATAGGTGGCGATCACGGCCAGATCGGGTTTAGTCTCTGCCAGCGCAGTCGCGAAATCTGAAAAAGCCGGGTAACCCGCAAGGTCGGGGTGCTCCACGTGACCGGACCGATTCACCAGCCCCACGATCTGTGCGTCGGGGTGGTGGTGGTGGGCCAGTGCATGGCTCAGCCCCATATTGCCAAGGCCTGCAATCAATACACGGGTCATTTGACAGCTCCTGACGTGATGCCACGGATCAGTTGGCGCGAGAAGATGACGTAGAGTACCAGTACCGGCAGAATCGCCATCGATAGGGCCGAGAGAACCGCGTTCCAGTCGGTGACGAATTGCCCGATGAAAACCTGACTGCCCAGCGTGAGTGTCTTGGTTTCTTCAGCCGGCGCAAGGATCAGCGGGAACCACAGGTCGTTCCAGATCGGGATCATGTTGAACACCGCCACGGTCGCCATCGCAGGTCGGACCAGAGGCAGCACCAACCGGAAGAAGATCGTGTATTCTGACAGCCCGTCGATGCGGCCTGCGTTTTTCAGGTCATCACTGACCTGCCTCATGAATTCTGACAGGATAAACACAGCCAACGGCAAACCCTGCGCCGTATAGACCAGGATCAGGGCCCAGAGCGTGTTCACCAGCCCGGTCGCCACCATCATCTCAAGGATTGCCACGGTGCCGATGCGGATCGGGATCATGATCCCCAGCGCCAAATAAAGGCCCATCAGCAGGTTGCCCTTGAACTGATATTCCGACAACGCATAAGCCGCCATGGCGCCGAACAGCAAGATGAAGAACAGCGATGCCACGGTGACGATCATCGAGTTCTGGAAGTAGAGGAAGAAATCCCCCTGCTTCATCACCGTTTCATAGCCGATCATCGAGAAACTGTCTGCGTTGGGCAGGGCCAGCGGTTCGCGAAAGATGGCGCGGCGGGATTTGAAGCTATTGATCAGGATCACGAAGACCGGGAACAGGGCAATCAGTGTATACAGGATCAACGCCCCGTGCATTGCGGCGGAGTTGAGGGGGTTTTGGCGTGCTTTGTTCATTGCAGGGCCCTCACAATTGATACCGACGCATCCGGGTTTGGATGCCGAACAAGTAAATACAAACCCCCATAAGGATGATCGCGAACATGGCCCCCGCAATAGCCGATCCCATATGTGGGTCGCCCAGTTGCAATTGGAAGCCAAAGAAGGTGCGATACATGAAAGTGCCCAGAATATCGGTCGAGAAATCCGGCCCTGCCAGCGCGCCCTGCGCCGCATAGATCAGGTCGAATGCGTTGAAATTGCCAACAAAAGTCAGGATCGAGATGATCCCGATCGAGGGCAGGATCAGTGGCAGTTTGATCTTCCAGAAGGCCGAGGCGCCGGTGATGCCGTCAATCTCTCCGGCCTCTAGGATTTCCTCGGGGATGGTCAGCAGGGCTGCATAGATCAGCATCATCGGGATGCCGACGAATTGCCAGACCGAGATCAGTGCCAGCGTGGTCAGGGCGTATTCTTCTTTCCCCAGCCACGGCGCAAACAGCGATTTCAACCCGATTGCATCCAGCATCGACGGGGCGATACCCCAGATCGGCGACAGGATAAGCTTCCATGCGAAACCCACAATCACAAAGCTGAGGATCGTTGGAATGAAAATCGCCGAGCGGTACAGCGCTGCGAACCGCAGGCGCGGGTGGCTCAGCAGCGCCGCCAGTGCGATCCCGATGGGATTTTGCACCAGCATGTGGATCAGGAAGAACCAGAAATTGTTGCCTAAGGCGTTCCAGAACTGCTCGGACCAGACCGGATCGAAAAACAGCGTTTGAAAGTTCTGCAATCCGACGAACACGCGGGTCTGATCGACCTCGGTAAACAGCGCCAGTCGCAGCGTGTTGAACAGAGGAAAGATCATCACTGCCGTATAAACAAGGACGGCTGGTGCCAGAAACACGACGATATGCCAGCGGAAGCGGGTGCGGTTCATGGGGCAGCTTTCAAAGGGGTGTCGGGTATACCCGGGCGGGCATGTCCGCCCGGGTAGGTGTCAGGTTACTGGTGCGGTGCGTACCAGCTGGACAGGCCTTCCTGCAGCTCGGCACCCAGTTCCTCGGGCGACTTGGCGCCCTTGATCGCAGCGACCGAAGCGCCCCAGGTCTCATTTTCAAGGTTCGGCGTGCCGCGCGACAGGATCTGATAGGTCGAACGGATGGTCGACTCGCATTCCTCGCGCCAGCCAACGATTTCTTTGGCCAGCGGGTCCTGCAACTCGACCGGAGTGCTGGACAGCGGGAAGAAGCCGGGCAGGGCATTTCCGAAAATCTCGGCGAACTCGGTGCTTGCGACCCAGGCCAGGAAGGTCTCAGCCGCCTCTGGGTGTTCGGTCGCGGCGTTCATGCCGATGCCGATATCGGTGTGGTCCGAGATATAGCAGGTGTCGCCCGCATTACGGACCGGTGGCTTGAAGGCACCCATCTCGAAATCGGCCTGCGTGTTGAAGCCCGAGATTTCCCACGACCCGGCGGGATAGATCGCGGCTCGGCCCAGCGTGAAGATGTTCTGGCTGTCGGGATAGGTCTGCGCCTCATACCCGTCGCCCATGTATTCGGCCCAACGGGCAAGGGTCGCATAGGGGGCGGTCCAGACCTCATCGGTCAGTTTCTGTTCGCCCGAGATCAGCGCCTGACGGCCTTCCTCGCCCTTCCAATAGTTCGGACCGATGTTGTTGTAGCCCATCGTGGCGGCTTCCCATTGGTCGTTAGTACCCATGGCCAGAGGGATATAAGTGCCGTCTTCCCTGATCTTGTCGAGGGCGGCAAAGAACTCATCTTCAGTGGTCGGAGCTTCGATGCCCAGTTCGTTGAACGCGTCCTTGTTGTAGATGAAACCATGGATCACCGAGGCCATAGGAACGCAGAAACTAACCGCGCCGTCATCCGTCTGCCACGCCGACTTCGCAACGTCCGAGAAGTTGCCCATCGCCTCGACACCCGACAGGTCGGTCAGGTGGCCGGCCTCATACAGCGCCAGAGAAGCGTCGAACGGACGGCAGGTGATCAGATCGCCGGCTGAGCCCGCGTCGAGTTTCGAGTTCAGCACGGCGTTGTATTCCGCCGGGGCCGAGGGGGTGAACTGGATCTTGATTCCGGGATGCGCAGCTTCAAAGGCAGGGATGATCTGGTCCTGCCACAGGGTGAGGTCGTCGTTGCGCCAGCTTTCGATGGTCAGCGTCACGTCCTCGGCAAAGGCGCTTGTGGCCATCAGGGTCGTGCCCAGTAAGGCGAGCTTCAGGCTTCTGTGTGTCATTGTTCTCTCCCGTTTGGTTTTTCGTTGTCAGTTTTGCGCCAATGCGGCGGTCAATATTCCATTGCAGGCCTGAAGCCGTGTTTCGGCCTGCTCAAGCGACAGGCCTTGCGCAGCGATCAGGATAGCGGGTTTCACTTCTCCGTTTGCTGCATCCAGCGCCTGCTGTGCGGTGTTGATGTCCACATCCGCGATCCGGGCGACGATTCCGGTTGCCCGCGCCCGCAGCTTGTCATTGTCGGCCCGCAGATTGACCATCATCCCGCCATGCACATGGCCCAACTCAACCGCCATCAACGAGGACAACATGTTGAGCGAGATCTTCTGCGCAGTCCCCGCGCCCATGCGGGTCGAGCCCGAGATCAGTTCGGGCGGCGTGGCCAGAAGGATCGGAATGTCAGCACCTTGCAGCAGCGGGCTGCCCGCGTTGTTGGCGATGCCGATTACGGTCGCGTTACGCGCGCAGGCGATCTCCGTGGCCGCCAAGGTAAAGGGCGTGGACCCACTGGCCGACACCGCGATCACCGTGTCGCGCGCGGTTATTGAGCCCAAGGCCTGTTCGAGGCCCTCGGTCGCATCTTCGGCTCCTCCCGGCATCTGGACGCCGGTCGGCAATCCTCCAGCCATGTGAATACGTAATTGGGCAGGCGGGATTGAGTACGTGCCGCCCAACTCTTGCGCGTCGGCTGCCGCCATTAAGCCTGACGACCCGGCGGCCACGTAGTGCAGCACCCCGTCAGCGCGGATCGTTCCCGCCATGGCCTCGGCGCCACGAGCGATGTGCTCCAGCGCGTCCCTGACGGCGAAAGCCGCCGCGATCTGCCCCTCGGCCAGTGCGCGCGCCGCACTGACCAGATTGCCTGGGGTCAGCTGTGTAGCGTCAGGGTGCAATTGTTCAGTCGGCGGCAGCGTCAAGAGAATCCCCTCGTGTGTTCGCTATACGATACCTATCTAATACCACTTGTCTATATTTTTCTTTCTCCGTGAAATCTTTTTGGCGATTTCTGCGAAAACAGAGCTTGGTGTTGGGTTTTTTGCGGAATAGGGGCTTTCCCAGGTTCAAAAGGTACTATATTGGTATTGTCATGATCGAGTCTCGAAATAGCGCCGTAGTGGCGGTGGATGGCGGCGGAACGCGCTGCCGGGTGGCCTGTGAAGTCGATGGAGTGACCCGTTCCGCTGAAACCGGGGCCGCCAATGTTTCGACCGATTTTGACGGGGCGCTTGCGCAGATTCGGGCCGGGCTTGATGCTTTGTCACGACAGATCGGGGTTGATGTCGCTGATCTGCGCGGCTGGCCTGCATTTGTCGGCCTTGCAGGCGTCACAGATGATGTCATTGCCGAGCGATTGCGCGATGCGCTGGGCCTGACCTGCGCGCGGGTCGAAGATGACCGCCCTGCCGCCGTGCGCGGCGCGTTGGGCACGCAGGATGGTTTGATCGCACATTGCGGCACCGGATCTTTCCTTGCGGCTCAGGTGGATGGCGCGATGCGATTTGCCGGGGGCTGGGGGTCGGTCCTTGGAGATGAGGCTTCGGCCCAATGGGTCGGGCGCCGGGCCTTGTCTGAGACGCTTTGCGCTTATGATGGTACGCAAGTTCAGACCGGTTTGACGCAAAAGCTATTGGCCGATCTGCACGGTCCGGCTGGCATCGTATCTTTCGCCGGGTCTGCGACACCTGCGCAGTTTGGGGCGCTTGCCCCAGCAGTCACGACCGCCGCGCAGGCAAGAGATTCTGTCGCCGTGGAAATCCTGCGGGCAGGGGCAAACTATATCGCCGAAACCGCAAAGCGGCTTGGTTGGCAAGCGGGCAGGGCGATTTGCCTGACCGGCGGGATTGCGGGGCAATATGCGCCTTACCTTTCGACAGAGATGCAATCTGCCCTTCGCCCTCCGAAAGGAGAGCCCCTGATCGGCGCATTGGCCATGGCCAAGGAGGTACGCCATGAGCATCACTGACTTCCTGCGCGCCGATCAGTGGCTGAGCCCTGAAAAGGGCCCACGCTATGTCCAGTTGCGGCGCAGATTGCAAGAAGGGATCGACAACGGGGTCTTGGCCCCGAACTCATCGCTGCCGTCGGAGCGGGAACTGGTTGAGATCACCGACTTGTCGCGCGTCACCATACGCAAAGCGATTCAGGAACTGGTTCAGGACGGTATAATCGAACAGCGCCAGGGGTCAGGTTCGTTCATTCGCGAACGTGTGCCGCGAGTTGAGCAGTCGTTGACACATCTGACGTCCTTCACCGAAGACATGTCCAGCCGGGGAATGCGAACAACTTCAAAATGGTTGGAGCGCGGTGTCTTTGCGCCAAATCCTGAAGAGGTCGCCGCACTGAACCTAAAAGACGGCGAACAGATTTCCCGTATCTACCGCCTGCGCGAGGCCGATGGTCGTCCGTTGGCCCTGGAACGAGCCGCGCTGCCGTTGGATGTTTTGCCAAATCCTATCGAAGTCACCACCTCACTCTATGAAGTGTTGGACGGATTGGGCCGGCGGCCTGTGCGCGCGGTGCAGAAAATTTCGGCCCTCAACCTCGCGGCTATTGAGGCCGAGCTACTGGACGTTCCCGAAGGGGCAGCGGGGCTGAATATCGAACGGATTTCATTCCTCAAGAACGGACGGGTCGCGGAACTGACCCGATCCCTTTATCGCGGTGACGCCTATGATTTCGTTGCCGAATTGCGGTTGTAACCGGAAAGGCCGGAAAAGTATGTCTGAACACAGCTCGAAAATGCTTCAGGAGATTCTGGAAATTCCTGATGCCGTGGAGCGTTTGCTAAGTCAGGGCGCCACCAACATTCAGGACGCGGCGGCGCTGTTCAAAGACACCGACCCCCGGTTTCTGATCACAGTGGCTCGGGGGTCGTCCGACCATGCATGCCTGTATCTGAAATACGCTGCCGAGTTGTTACTGAACCTGCCTGTGGCTTCAGTTGGACCATCCGTTAGTTCAATCTATGATGTGGATCTTCGGGCTGAGGGGGCGTTGTGTCTGTCTGTGTCGCAGTCCGGGCAAAGTCCGGATATCGTGGGGATGACACGGTCGTTGAAGTCTTCGGGTGGTGTTACCGTTGCCATCACCAACAATACGGAATCGAGACTGGTTGAGGCGACGGATGCGGTGCTACCTCTGCATGCAGGGCCCGAGCTTAGCGTCGCGGCCACCAAGACATTTGTTACTTCGCTGGTGGCCGGTCTGTGGATGTTGGCTGAGACCAAGAGAGATGGAGAACTATCTGCCGCGATCCGGTCCTTGCCAGAGTATCTGGCGCAGGCCGCGCGATGTGACTGGTCGGCGGCGGCAGATGCGATCACGGGGCGGTCGTTGTTCACGTTGGGTCGTGGACCGTCTTTTGCAATGTCCAATGAGGCGGCATTGAAGATCAAGGAAACCTGCCAGATACACGCCGAAAGCTATTCAACAGCCGAGGTACTGCACGGGCCAGTTTCAATCGTGGAAGAAGGGTTTCCAACCATCGTCTTCGCAGCTGGGGACGCGGCCGAACTGTCAACGGCTGAGGCGGCTGACGCTCTGGCAGAAAAGGGATCAACGGTGTTTGCTACCACCAATAGGGTGACCCGGGCGCAGGCCCTGCCTGTTACGCGGACTGATCATTGGCTGACCGACCCCATTGCAACCATCACGTCTTTTTACAGTATGGTCGAAGCCGTGGCGCGCGCACGCGGAATCGACCCGGACACACCGCGCCATCTTAGAAAGGTGACAGAGACAGTATGACCTCAGGTTCAGCAACGTTCCGCAACGGGGCCCTGTTTGATGGCGGGCGCTTGCATTTTGGTCAGGCCATTGTTTTTCTCAACGGTGCGTTGGCTGAACTCGTGCCGGAAGAGCACGCGAAAAACGAAGGGCTGGTCATTGACCTGAACGGGGATGTTCTAAGCCCCGGATATGTCGATCTGCAAGTTAATGGCGGCGATGGGGTGATGTTCAACGATGACCCCTCGGTTGAGACGATCAGACGTATCGCCGAGGCGCATCGCAGGTTAGGTGTGGCGTTTTTGCTGCCGACCCTAATCACGGATACGCCCGAGAAAACGCAGGCCGCAATAGAGGCCACCATTCAGGCAGTGCGTGCCGGTGTTCCGGGCGTAGCCGGTCTGCATCTGGAGGGGCCGCATCTGTCCGAAGCTCGCAAGGGGGCACATGACGGGGCATTGATCCGCCCGATGGAGGATGCGGACCTGGCGGTTCTGATCGCGGCGGCGGGGGAACTGCCTTGCCTGAAGGTGACGATTGCACCCGAATCCGTGTCCGAGCAGCAGGTTAAGGCGTTGTTCGATGCAGGTGTTTTGGTGTCGTTAGGCCATACCAATGCGGATTTTGCGACCTGCCAGCGCTATGCCGCAGCGGGTGCACGTTGTGTGACGCATCTGTTCAACGCCATGAGCCAGTTGGGTAGTCGCGAACCGGGGTTGGTCGGCGCGGCGCTGGCCAATGGCGGTTTGTCGGCGGGTCTTATTGCCGATGGTATCCATGTTCACCCAGAGGTGATGCGCGCCGCATGGGCCGCCAAAACCGCACCCGGTCAAATCTATCTGGTCAGCGATGCCATGGCAATTGCGGGCACGGATCAGACTGCATTCGAATTGGAAGGCCGTCGAATCTCGCGGACCAAGGGCCGATTAACGCTTGATGACGGAACGCTGGCCGGGGCCGATCTGGACCTGACCAAAGCCATCCACAATCTTGTCACGCAGGTGGGTGTGCCGCTGCAGGATGCGCTGGCCGCTGCTACGACTTATCCGGCATCAATGATTGGCCAAAAGGGTGTGCAACCGTTGCAATATGCGTCGATGATCCGGATTTCGTCTGGCCTCGACTCATGCGAATGGCTACCCGATTAGGCCAGAACGGAACCAACATTTGGCACTGTTTGAACTGTTCGAAGGATTGCAGACAGAAATTCTTTTCCATCGTCGAACGGCGCTTGACGGCGTCAGACGCATCGCTTAAACCGACCTGCGCTGAGCGGGCGTCGTATACTGGCTATTACCTCAGCCTTCCAAGCTGATGAAGCGGGTTCGATTCCCGCCGCCCGCTCCAAGTCAGCCCCAAAATTCTGCGTCAAATAGCCCTGAGATGGGTTCAATTCACGATGCGCAGCTTGACCCGGCGTTTCGCTGCCGCCAAGAAGCGGGCAACGAATGCGAACATAAGTTAAGGGCCAAGCATGGCAAGAAGAGCCTCAGCCAGTCCAGCACAGCAATCCGCGCCAGGTGCTACCGAAGAGCGCGCCGGATCCAAGAAGATTGGCGTTCTGGCGTCACTCTGGCCGTTCATGCGGCCCTACCGGTTGCTGATGATCGGTGCGACGCTGGCACTGGTTCTGACCGCCAGCATGACGCTGACGCTGCCGCTGGCCGTGCGCCGTGTGGTCGATAATTTCCGCATCGAAGATGGCGAACTGCTGGATTGGTACTTTCTGGCCGCGCTGGGCATCGCTGCGGTTTTGGCTTTGGGTACCGGTTTGCGCTATGCGCTGGTGACCCGGCTGGGCGAACGCGTAGTGGCCGATATCCGCAAGGCGGTGTTTGACCGCGTGATTGGCATGAGCCCCGAGTTTTATGAACGTATCATGACCGGCGAGGTCCTGAGCCGGATCACCACCGACACGACTCTGATCCAGTCGGTGCTGGGCTCGTCCGTGTCCATCGCACTTCGCAACATGCTGTTGTTCCTTGGCGGGTTGGTGCTGATGCTGCTGACCTCGGCCAAGCTGACCGGGATGGTGATGCTGCTGATCCCGATAGTGGTGGTGCCGATTCTGCTGCTGGGGCGGCGTCTGCGGGTGATCAGCCGTGAAAATCAGGATTGGATCGCAGCGTCTTCTGGTAACGCGGGCGAGGCGCTGAGTGCGGTGCAAACGGTGCAGGCCTTCACTCACGAACAGGCCAGTCGCAAGCAATTCGATGACATGACTGAGACCTCCTATGTCGTCTCGCTGCGCCGCATTCAGACCCGCGCGGTTCTGACAGTCATCGTGATTTTCCTGGTTTTCACCGGCATTGTCGGCGTGCTGTGGATGGGCGCGAATGACGTCCGCAACGGCGTAATGACCGAAGGGGTGCTGATTCAGTTTGTGATCTACTCGATCATCATGGCTGGATCAGTGGCGGCCCTGTCGGAGATTTGGAGCGAGCTGCAGCGCGCTGCCGGTGCAACCGAGCGATTGGTTGAACTTCTGAATACGCAAGACACCGTTAACGATCCGGTCAACCCGGAAGCGCTGCCGTCACCCGTGCGAGGTGAGATTCGTTTCGAAGACGTGACCTTCCGCTATCCTTCGCGCCCCGATGTGGTTGCGCTTGAGCATCTCACGTTGCAGGTGAATCCCGGCGAGACAGTGGCCTTTGTCGGCCCTTCTGGCGCGGGTAAGACAACCGTCATCCAGATGATCCAGCGGTTCTATGATCCGGCCTCGGGGCAGGTCATGCTGGACGGTGTAGACCTGCGTGACATTGACCGGGCCGAATTCCGCCGTCACATGGCGTTGGTGCCGCAAGACCCCAACATTTTTGCCACCTCTGCCCGTGAAAACATCCGCTTTGGCCGTTTGGACGCCTCGGATGCCGAGGTTGAGGCCGCCGCCCGTGCCGCTGCAGCGCATGACTTCATCTCTGCTCTGCCCGAAGGCTATGACAGTTTCGTCGGTGAACGCGGCGTGATGCTGTCGGGTGGACAGAAACAGCGCATCGCCATCGCACGCGCGATCCTGCGCGATGCGCCGGTTCTGCTTTTGGACGAGGCGACCTCGGCGCTGGATGCGGAAAGCGAACGGGCAGTGCAGGGTGCCGTTGACCAGATGCGCGCGGGCCGTACCACGCTGATCGTGGCGCACCGTCTGGCGACGGTGAAAAAGGCCGACCGGATCGTGGTGATGGAAGCTGGCCGTATCGTGGCGCAGGGCACTCATGACGATCTGGTGGCACAGGATGGCCTCTATGCCCGTCTGGCGCGCCTGCAATTCACCGATGGCATAGCGGCCGAATAAAGTGACGCTGGGGCAAAACTGCTAAGTCCGCAGCGTCATTCTACCTCTTTGGTGTCTTCGCAGCTAAGGCCTTTCTTGAACCTGCGCGGTTTTGCTTCCATCTTGGCGGTGGATACAAAACCCGCGCTGGACACGGGAGAGATAAGGGAGGAACCACATGGCCTTTGTGGGTTTGGAAGACAAGGCAAGGATGGAGCAGGAAATGTCGTGGGAGGACCGCGATGTACCGGTCACCTTCCACCAGTTGCTGTCACGTACGGCGGAAAAATTCCCCAACAGCAATGCGATGAGCTTTCAGCTGTTGTCCGGCCCGACCGATAAGGCTGAGACGCTGACCTGGTCCGAACTGCTGGGCAAGGTCAATCAGGCCGCCAACCTGTTCCGGTCCTTGGGCATCGGCGAAAAGGATGTGGTGGCCTACGTGCTGCCCAACTGTAACGAGACGCTGATCACCCTGATGGGCGGCGCAGTGGCCGGGATCGTCAATCCGATCAACCCGCTGCTGGAACCCGAACAGATCGCCGCGATCCTTCGTGAAACCGGGGCCAAGGTGGTGGTGACGCTGAAGTCCTTCCCCAAAACCGATGTCGCGCAAAAGGTCGAAGAGGCGGTGCGCCACGCACCCAAGGTCAACACCATTCTGGAGATTGACCTCACCCGATACCTGACGCCGCCGAAATCCTGGCTGGTGCCGTTCCTGCGCCCCAAGATGGGCGACAAAGAGCATCTGGCCCATGCGGATTACAAGAACTTCAATCAGGAACTGGCCAAGCAACCCACGACGCTGACCTTCGAGGACAGCAAGGAAGACCGTGTTGCCTGCTATTTCCACACTGGCGGCACCACGGGTATGCCCAAGGTGGCACAGCACAAGTATTCTGGCCTGATCTATAACGGCTGGCTGGGCAACACGCTGCTGTTTTCCGAAGAAGACGTGATCATGTGCCCGCTGCCCATGTTCCACGTCTTTGCCGTGCACGTGATCGTGATGGCGGCCGTGTCGTCGGGTGCGCATGTGGTCTTCCCGACCCCAGCCGGGTATCGCGGCGACGGGGTGTTCGACAATTTCTGGAAGTTGATCGAGCGCTGGAAAGTGTCCTTTATCATCACCGTGCCCACCGCAATTGCCGCCAAGATGCAGCGCCCGGTGGATGCGGATATCTCAACCGTGAAAACGGCATTCTCGGGCTCGGCCCCGTTGCCGGTTGAACTGTTCCGCCGCTTTGAAGATGCAACTGGCGTGACCATCGTCGAAGGCTATGGCCTGACCGAGGCGACCTGTCTGGTTTCGTGCAACCCGGTGGATGGTGAAAAGAAGATCGGCTCGATCGGGATTCCGTTCCCCTATACGGACGTCAAAATTCTTCAGGACGGGCCGGATGGGCCGGTAGAATCACCCGCAAATGAGATCGGCGAAATCTGTATCTCGAACCCCGGTGTCTATGCGGGCAACACCTATACAGAGGCCGACAAGAACGTGGACCTCTACCACTTCGACAAATACCTGCGCACCGGCGATCTGGGGCGGTTTGACGAGGATGGTTATCTGTGGATCACCGGCCGCGCCAAGGACCTGATCATCCGCGGCGGCCACAACATCGACCCGGCCGAGATCGAAGAGGTTCTGCTGGGGCACGACGCTGTGGCCTTTGCCGGGGCCATCGGCCAGCCCGACTCTTATTCGGGCGAGGTGCCTTGCGCCTTTGTCGAACTGGTCGACGGGGCCAGCGTGACTGAAAAAGAGCTGATGGAGTATTGTAGCGTGCATGTCCATGAGCGCGCGGCGCAACCCAAGCACATGACGATTTTGGATGAACTGCCGAAAACCGCCGTGGGCAAGGTGTTCAAGCCCGAGCTCCGCAAACAGGCAATCACCCGCATCTATAACGGCGCGCTTGAAAAGGCCGGGGTGGATGCACGTGTGGTGTCGGTGATCGACGACAAGAAGCGCGGGCTTGTCGCGCAGCTTGACGCCAACGGTTCCTCGGACGACGATGTCGGTAAGGTGCTGGGATCGTTCACCCGGCCATGGGAATGGGCTGCCTGACCGCGGAGGAACAATGGATTATGAACGTCTGATTGATGAAGAAACCTGGGCGTTCATAAGGCGAACGGCTGAAAGCTATCCTGACGACGCGGTCGATCTAACAATCGAGGATCAGCGCCGCGTCTATAACGAGATGTGTCAGGACTTTCGCCAACCCCGGCCTCCGGGTCTGAATGTGCAGGACAGGTCCGCCGATGGCGTGCCTGTCCGCGTTTACACCGCCGGAGATCCAACGCGAACCGTCGTCTATTTTCATGGCGGCGGTTTTGTTGTCGGTGGGCTGGACAGCCACGATGACGTCTGCGCCGAGATTTGCGCGCAGACCGGGTATCGGGTGGTTGCCGTAGATTACCGTCTGTGCCCCGAACATGTGCATCCCGCCCAGTTTGATGACAGTTGGACTGCCACGAACTGGGCAGCCACCGAGTTCGGTGACCCCATGGTTCTGGCCGGAGACAGCGCCGGGGGGAACCTAGCGGCTGCGGTTGCACATTTTGGTCGCGGGCGGCTTGAGGGCATGCTGGGGCAGGTTCTGATCTATCCTGGACTGGGTGGAGATACGTCTACGGGATCATATATAGAACACGCTCACGCGCCGCTTTTGACGCTGGATGAAATCAAGTTCTACGAGAAAGTCCGCTGTGGCGGCACGGTTCCGCAAAACGATCCAACATTTGCGCCTTTGCACGATACCGATTTCTCGGCCCTGCCGCCGACCGTGGTGGTGACGGCGGACTGCGATCCGCTGCGCGATGACGGGGCGATCTATTGCGAGCAAATCGCGGCAGCCGGGGGGGATGCGCATTGGCTCAATGAGCCCGGCCTCGTGCATGGCTATCTGCGGGCGCGGACCTCGGTCAAGCGCGCCGCAGACAGTTTCGAGCGGATTTCCATCGCCATCGAGGCGTTGGGCCAAGAGATCTGGCCCTACGATTGACTCCTTATTTCAGGAATGGCGCGGCCTTCATCGTTTCGGCAATTGGTGCGCCCACGCGGTTCAGAATCGTGGGGGCTAGCTGTAACTGGTCGATGACCGTGTCCACCTCGGGACCTTCTGCGTCACCAAAGTAGTACAACGCGGTTTCCTGTTGCAGCGGGCTGCGTCCGCCATGATGGCCGCGCTCATCCTGACCATGATCGGCGGTGACGATGACCTCATACCCCAACTGCCGCCAACGCGGGATGAAAGGGGCCAGCATCTCATCCATCACAAAACAGGCGTGGTCCATTTCCTCGCAATCGTGGAAGAACCGGTGGCCCATGCTGTCCAGCGTGCAGGTGTGCAGGATGCCGTAATCCAGCCCAAAGCGCAGACACAGGTTGGTCAGAGACGCGAACAGGTCCACATCACACGGTGTCATCTGATTGGCTTTGCCATAGCCAGTCATGGTGTGGAACCGACCATGGTTGATGGTCTTGCTTTCGGGTTCGTCGTATTCGACATCGCGCACATAATCGAAAGGGTGGCGGTTGAAGAACTGCGACCAATAGCTATGGGTCACGGCCCCGGTCACACCGCCTGCCTCACGCACCTGACTGAACACGTCCTTATGGCTCAGGCGGAAGACATTGCCATTACCGGTGCAGCCGTGTTCCTGCGGTGTGACACCGGTATGGATCGAGGCATAACAACTGGCCGAGGTCGAAGGCAGGACCGCGCGCAGCTTCCATACGCGGGCCTCGCCACTCTCGACCCAGCCTTCGAGATTGCCGAACAACCGGCGAAAATTGCGCCAAGGGACGCCGTCCAGAATGATGAGGAGGAGTTTGCGGTCCATAGTCTGACCCTTTTCTTAAACACTTCAGGCGACCCTAGGGGATTCGCTACGCATGGGCTGCCAATTCGCGCCCCGAATAGCAAAATCCCGACACCTGTTTGTGACAGATGCCGGGATTTCGAAGCTTTTATGAGGGCGGGGATCAGTTCCCCGCGCTCTCCATCTTGCGGTGGGCGACAACCTCTTCCAGCCAGCCCAGATGCATCTCGGGCACCGAGCTGAGCAGCAGGTCGGTATAGTCGTCGAACGGCGGGCTCAGCACCTCGCTCTTCGACCCGTACCGCGCCACGCGGCCCTGATACATCACCGCGATGCTGTCGCTGATCGCACGGACCGTCGCCAGATCGTGGGTGATGAACAGATAGGCCACGTCCTCAATCTGCTGCAGGTCCAGGAGCAATTTGAGGATGCCGTCCGCGACCAGCGGGTCGAGGGCCGAGGTGACCTCATCACAGATGATCATCTTGGGCTTGGCCGCCAGAGACCGCGCGATACAGACACGCTGTTTCTGACCACCGGACAGTTCCGCCGGATAGCGATCGATGAACTTCTCGCCCAGTTCGATCTCATCCAACAATTCGACGATCCGCTTACGTTTTTCGGCACCGCGCATGTTGAAGTAGAACTCCAACGGGCGGCCGATGATCGTGCCGACGGTCTGACGCGGATTCATCGCCGTGTCAGCCATCTGATAGATCATCTGAAGCTCACGCAGATCTTCCAGCGAACGGCCCTTCAGATCGGGGCTCAGTTTGCGCCCGTTAAAGGTGATCTCACCATCACGCGGGGGCAGCAGGCCGGTGATCACACGGGCCAGTGTCGACTTGCCAGAGCCGGATTCACCCACAACCGCCAGCGTCTGCCCCGGATGAAGCTCAACATTGACGTTGTGGAGCACGTCGAAGTTCAGACCCTTGTAGCGTGCGGTGATCCCGTCAACGCTCAGCACCGCTTCGGGTGTGGGCTTTTTCTCTTCGTGCTCGATCGACCGGACCGAGACCAGCGCCTTGGTATAGTCTTCCTGCGGCTTGTTGATGATCTGATCGGTGTTGCCGTATTCGACCGTATTGCCCATCCGCAGAACCATGATGTCGTCGCTCACCTGCGCCACAACCGCAAGGTCGTGGGTAATGTAGAGCGCGGCAACGCCGGTCGCTGCGATAGCTTCCTTGATGGCCATCAGAACATCGATCTGAGTGGTCACGTCCAAGGCGGTCGTAGGTTCGTCGAACACCACCAGATCAGGCTCGGGACACAGTGCCAGTGCTGTCATACACCGCTGCAGCTGACCGCCCGAAACCTGGTGCGGGTAGCGATCACCGATATTGTCAGGGTCGGGCAGACCCAGCTTAGCGAACAGTTCACGCGCGCGGCCTTCGGCCTCTTTCCGCGAGAACTTCTTCTGTTCGACAGCCGCTTCGACCACCTGATCCATGATCTTCTTGGCCGGGTTGAACGACGCGGCGGCGGATTGGGACACATAGGTGACCTCGCCCCCGCGCAGCTTGCGGATATCCCCATGAGACGTCTTGAGGATATCGCGCCCGTTCACCCAGACCTCGCCACCGGTGATTTTCACACCACCCCGGCCATAGGCCATTGAGGCCAGACCGATGGTGGATTTGCCGGCACCGGATTCGCCGATCAGACCCAGCACCTTGCCGCGTTCGAGGTCAAAGCTGACCCCGTGCACGATTTCGATGTCATGGGGCTTTTCGCCTGGCGGATAGACGGTCGCGCCGATCTTGAGGTCGCGGACCTTGAGAAGGATATCACTCATCCCCGGCCTCCTTTCAGCGATGTGGTACGGTTCAGGACCCAGTCAGCCACGAGGTTGACCGAGATGGCCAGCGTCGCGATGGCCACAGCGGGGTACAGCGCCGCGCCGATGCCATAGACGATGCCGTCCTTGTTTTCCTTCACAATGCCGCCCCAGTCCGCCAGTGGCGGCTGAACGCCCAGACCTAGGAAGGACAGGGTCGAGATGAACAGAACCATGAAGATAAACCGCAGACCGAACTCAGCCACCAGAGGCGACAGAGCGTTGGGCAGGATTTCCCGGAAAATGATCCAGCCCCTACCTTCACCGCGCAGCTTGGCGGCTTCGACATAGTCCATCACGTTGATGTCCACGGCGACAGAGCGCGACAGACGATAGGGACGTGTGGCGTCCAGCAGGCCCATCACCAGGATCAGGATCGGAACAGTTACCGGAACAATCGCCAGGATAACCAGGGCCAAGATCAGCGTCGGGATCGACATGATCAGGTCAACCGTCCGGCTAAGCACCTGATCAGCCCAGCCGCCGAGAACAGCCGCCAGCAAGCCCAGCGACGTGCCGGTGACAAAGCTGAGGATCGTGGCTGCAGCAGCGATGAAGATCGTCGTGCGTCCGCCATAGATCATGCGGGTCAACAGATCGCGCCCGATATTGTCAGTGCCCAGCAGGTGTTCGGCGCTTGAGGGTTCCCAAACATCACCGACCACTTCGGCCATGCCATAGGGCGCAATCAGCGGCGCCGCGAAGGCGATGAAAAAGTAAAGCCCGGTGAAAAACAGACCGATCATCGCCGAAATAGGAATATTCTTCATCATTTCGGATGCCTCAGTCTTGGGTTGGCAAGGATCGACACAATATCGGCCACCATGTTCAGCCCGATATAAACGGCAGCAAATACGACACCGCAGGCCAGAACGACCGGCACGTCACGTTTGGTCACCGAGTCCACCAGATATTGCCCCATGCCGGGATAGACGAACACCACCTCGACAACGACGACGCCCACGACCAGATAGGCGAGGTTCAGCATAACGACGTTGACGATAGGAGAGATCGCGTTGGGGAAGGCATGGCGTGCGATGACCTGAAAGTTCGACAGGCCCTTCAGTTCAGCCGTTTCGATATAAGCCGACTGCATCAGGTTCAGGATCGCGGCACGGGTCATTCGCATCATCTGCGCCAGCACCACCAGCGTCAGGACGAAGGCAGGCAGCGCGATCGCATTGAGTTTTTCGCCGAAGGACATCGACTCGTTGATCATTGCGAGTGATGAAAACCAGCCCAGTTTCACTGAGATAAAGTAAATCACCACGTAACCGATCAGGAATTCCGGGATAGAAACTGTTGTAAGGGTGATAGCGGAGATCAGTTTATCCGGCCAGCGATTGCGGTACCGGACCGCCAGCAGGCCCAAAAAGATGGCAAGAGGAACCGACACGATTGCAGCGACACAGGCCAGGAACAGGGTGTTCCCCAGTCGTTTGCCGATGCTCTCAGCGATGTCGAGCTTGTTTGTCAGAGATTGACCCAGATCACCTTGTAAGATGCCGCCCAGCCATTCGAAATAGCGGGTCAGAGCGGGACGGTTGAGGCCCATTTCCTCGCGCAGGTTTGCCAGCGCCTCGGGGGTTGCGGATTGGCCAAGGACAGCTTGCGCCGCGTCCCCGGGAAGGGCTTCGGTGAGGCCGAAAATCAGAGCCGATGCACCGAAGAGAAGCAGGATTCCCAGCGCTAGGCGCTGGGAAACCAGTTTGATGATGGGATGCATGATCCGCGGTTCCTATCAGGCGAACCACATCTTGCGGGACATGTTGCCGTTCATCATCTCTTGGGTTGGGTCGCTTTCCCAACCTTCCAGTTGATTGCTAACACCCTCGACAAAGTCGTTGAACATCGGGCAGATCAGGCCGCCTTCGTCGCGGACCATCATGCCCATCTGGCTGTAGATGTCCTTGCGCTTGTCATTGTCCAGTTCGGCACGCGCCTGGAACAGCATCTCGTCGAATGCCGGAACCTTGAAGCGGGTGTCGTTCCAGTCTGCAGTCGACAGATACGCGGTCGAATACATCTGGTCCTGTACTGGACGGCCGCCCCAGTAGGACGCGCAGAAGGGCTGAACGTTCCAAACCTCGGACCAGTAGCCATCGTTGGGCTCGCGCTTGATTTCCAGCGGGATACCAGCCTGAGCAGCGGTCTGCTGGAACAGAGCTGCGGCATCCACTGCACCCGGGAAGGCGCCATCGGCAACGCGCAGGATGATTGGCGAACCGTCATGCCCCGAGTTCTTGTAATGCTCGGCCGCTTTTTCGATGCTGAACTCACGCTGCGGGATCGAGCCGTCGAACAGCGGGTAGGCCGCATTGACCGGCATGTCGTTGCCCACGGTGCCATAGCCACGCAGGACCTTGTCGACCAGTTCCTGACGGTTGATCGCGTGCTTCAGTGCAAGACGCAGTTCGTTGTTGTCGAACGGCGCGGTGTCGCAGTGCATGATGAACACATAGTGACCACGGCCAGCGGTCGAATGCACCGTCAGGTTAGGTGCGCGGCCCAGCAGATCGGCCACCTTCGGCTCGACCCGGTTGATCGCGTGGACCTGACCGGACTGCAGTGCGGCCGTACGGGCGGTTGCGTCGTTGATGACCACTACTTCGACGCTGTCGAAATTACCGAAATCCGGGTTCCAGTGGTTGGCGAACTTTTTGTACACGTGGCGGACGCCGGGTTCATTGACTTCGACCTGATAGGGGCCGGTACCGATGCCAGCGGCGGGGTCTTCCATTCCGCCATCCGGCTGAATGATCAGGTGATAGTCGGCCATCAGATAGGGCAGGTCAGCGTTCGGCTCGGTCAGAGTGACCTGGAAGTTGTCGCCGTCGGCCTTCATCGATTCGATGCCCTTCATGATGCCCAGGGCACCGGATTTCGAATCTTCGTTCGAGTGGCGTTCCATGGTTTTCAGCACGTCTTCGCTGGTCATGGTCTTGCCGTTGTGGAATTCAACGCCCTGACGCAGCTTGAAGGTCCAGACCTTGGCGTCGGCGCTGCCTTCAACGCTTTCGGCCAGACGCGGTTCGATCGTGCCGTCAGGCGCAACTTCGACCAGTTGGTCGCCAAATTGTTTGCCGTTCTGGAACGGAACCGAACTTGCATAGGTTGCCGGGTCCAGCGAGTTGGTGGACTCGCCACCCTGCAGGCCAAATTTAAGGTCGCCACCCTTTTTCGGGCCAGCCGCGCGCGCGGCGTCTGCAAACATGGTGCTGGCCATGGCCGCAGAAACACCCAAAGCCGCAGCTTTCCCCATGAATTCGCGGCGGGTCAGCTTGCCAGCTGTGACCTGCTTGGTCATGTGAGTGATTTGTTCGTTCATTATGGTCTCCCAGTTGAGTGGATTGTTGCCCTTTTGGGCTTTTTATTGACGCATGAGTCAAAGTAGGCGTAATTCGGTCGGGCGGGCAAGAACAAATGTCTGACACTTGAGCGACCGGCATCACATTTGATCCCGAGGTACGGCATCCTCCAGTTGCTTGGTTGATACCAGTTTTTCGCCCTCAAAGGCATCCATGCGGGCCTTGAGGAAAAAGGAATGCTGATCCGTCCACATCTCGCAGGAAGTTTCGGTGCGCAGATCGATACCGTTCCGGCTAATTTCTTGCGTCCATTTGCAATACCCCCGGGCAGAGAGGGGATCGTCCGGGTGGATCGTCCAGCGTTCATGCGCCGTTCCGCCGTGGGTCAGACCGTGTTCGGTGTTGATGACCAGACCAAAGTCATCCTCGATAATCAGGTGGGTTTCGCCCGAGTTCATGTCCGTTTCCACCCGCCGCGAATTGCGCGGAGCGCGCAGTGAGGTCTGATCCAGAGGCGGTGCCGAATCGGGCTGTGGAAACGCATATTCGTTATTGGTAGTCGGGCGTTGCGGTATGGTGATGTCGCCCTGCGTGAGGTGCAGTTCGGTGCGTTCGGGCGATGGCCAGATCAGCGGCCAATAGGCGCTGGAGATTGCGACCCGCAGCCTATGCCCCTTGGGTACGCGATAGGCTATGTGATCCAGGTCCAGTGAGACGTCATATTCGGTGCCCGGCGTCAGGGGTGTGGGTTCCGCGTGGCTGTCGCGATGCGACAGGTTCAGCACGCCATAAGTAATGCGTGTCGAGACCCCATCCGGGTGTACATGGTTCAGCCGAACGGCAATCTGTGCCTGCGGGCGGTCGGCGCTCAGCCGCAGACGGATGCGCGGAGCGCCCACGATGTCCATGTCCTCAGCCAGCGGTGCGCCGTCGAAACAGGCCGACAGCGCGTCGTCCGAGCGCTGATCTCCGGGCATGTCGGGGCCCAGCCAGATGGCGCAGTATTCCCCGCCCTCCATACCGCAGGTCTGTGGTGAACGCACCCGAACGTCTAATGGGCCGTCGGGCCCCAAACCGGCATCTGACAAGCCCAGTATCAGGCCGGGCAGGTGGGATGTGGCCCCACTGGTCTCGGCAATCCAACGCCCGGGTCGTTCGCTATACCAGCGCTGCGGTCGAACGCCGTCCATCAGATAGGCACGGTAGGCCGGGTCTTCGTCGACGCCTGTATCGATGCCTTTCAGCCAGTGATCCCACCAGCGCAGAGCTTCCTGCAGAAATCCGATCCGCGGTTCGGGCACCGCGAAGTGAGGGTACTTATGCACCCACGGCCCCACGATCCCTTTGACCGGGGCCGTCAATTGCTCAACCAGCAAAGGCACAGTGTTTTTATAGGCATCCCCCCAGCCGCCGATCGCCAGAGTTGCCGCCTGGATCGCGTTGAAATCTTCGCAGACCGAGCCGTGCTGCCAATACGCGTCCCGCCGTTGGTGGCGCAGCCAGACCGATGGCAGAAACGGCTCATGCTCCAGCCGTTCCAGCCACATTTCACGCCAGTTCTCGCGCAGATCGGGATCGGGTGGACGGGACGAGTAGGACCACATCGTCGCGCCCCAGCCCAGATTCTCATTCAGCAGACAGCCACCTTTATAGTGGATGTCGTCCGCATAACGGTCGGCGGTGGAACACAAGGTGATGATCGCCTTCAAGGGCTCGGGCTGCAGCGCAGCTACCTGAAGTGCGTTGAACCCGCCCCAGCTGATTCCCATCATCCCAATCTTGCCGGTACACCAGGGTTGCTGAGCCAGCCAGTTGATCGTGGCGACGGCATCGTCCAGCTCTTGCTGGGTGTATTCGTCCTCCATCAAGCCTTCGCTGTCACCATTGCCGCGCATATCGACGCGAATGCAGGCATAGCCGCGCTCGGCAAGCCACGGGTGGGTTAGTGCATCACGCACCGTCGTTCCGTCGCGTTTGCGATAGGGCAGAAATTCAAGAATGGCGGGGACTGGGTGTTCCGCTGCATCCACAGGGCGCCAGACGCGCGCGGACAAGTGACAACCGTCCGGCATTTCAATGCCAACGTCAGGAAGGTCTTCGATGGTGCGTAGCGCGTTGGCTGGCGGCGTCATTCCAACACTGTCCGGGGGAATTGCAAAACAAGTTGGGTCAAAATCGTCAGATCAGTCGCGGATTGCGACAAGCAAGTCCATTACGTTGGTGCCTGTGGGGCCGGTTATCAGCAGCGCGCCTGCTTGATCCAGAAAACTGCCGCTGTCCGCCTTTTGCAGCGCTTGTTCAGCGCCATCGCCCCAAGTGGTTCCGTCAATGATCGCCCCGGCGGCATCTGTTGGGCCATCCGTTCCATCGGTGCCGCCCACGACCACGGTAAGCCCTTCGATCCCTGCAATCTCGCGGGCCAGTGCCAGGGAAAGTCCTTGATTGCGCCCGCCGCGCCCCGGGTTGTCGGGCAGAACAACGGTTGGCTCTCCACCAAAAACCATGACGCCGCTGGGCATGGAGCGAAGACGCTCACCCAGCGTTTCGGCAACTTTCAGAAAATCATCATGCAGACATTCCTCGTTGGCGAGCACCTTCAGGTCCTCGTGCTGCGCCAATTCCCCAGCGGCCGCGCGGGCATGAGCATTTGAAGCAACGATTTGCGTGGTCGCCTGAAAGTCATAGCTCTCCGGCAGTGCGCCGATCCCCGAACCGACAACATTCAGGTCGTCCCCGGGCACATCCGAGATTGCCAGCACGGTCGCCTTTTCCCCTTGGAAGTGAGACAGAAGCCCACCGCCTTTAATCCTCGATAGCTTGCGGCGTTCGGCGTTCATGGCCGTGATGTCCAGCCCCTCGGCCAGCAGCTGTTTGTTCAACTGCTCCAGATCGGACAGCGTTTTACCCGGCAGCAAATCCTCGGCCAGAGACGACGCCCCACCCGACACCAGCAACAGCAAGTGCGAGCCCGCCTGCATCGCTTCGACTGCCTTGCGCAGGGCCTGACCGCCCTGAAGGCTGCGGCTGTCGGGAACGGGATGGGACGCCTCGATTACCGAAACGTGATCCGGCAGGTCACGGCCGTGGTCGTCTTTGGTGACAACAAGCGTTGGGCGCGGGCCGAAATGTTCCAGCGCGGCGCGGGCCATGGCGGCAGCGGGTTTGCCCACGGCCAGAATCTGATCTGGTTCGGGGATATCGTGCAGTACTTTGCTGGTCGCTGCGTGGCCACCCACCGCATCGACACCGGCCTGCCAGATGCGAATTGCCTGTTCTTTTCTGTCCATCAGCTTTCCATCCAAATCGTGACTGGTCCGTCATTGACCAGCTCTACTGCCATATCCGCCCCGAATTCACCGGTTTCGACGGGCACGCCATGCGCCGCAAGCCGCTGGGCGAAGACCTCATACAGATGCTTGCCGAGGTCCGGTGCCGCCGCTTCGGAAAAGCCCGGTCGGTTGCCGCGCGAGGTGTCCGCGGCCAGCGTGAACTGGCTAATCACCAGCGCCGATCCATCGATATCTTTCACCGACCGGTTCATTTTCCCTGCGTCATCCTTGAATATCCGCAGTTTCGAGACCTTGGCGGCCATCTGATCCGCCTTTTTCTCATCATCGCCCTGCATCGCGCAGACCAAAACCATCAACCCCGGCCCGGTCTGGCCGATGGTTTTGCCGGCTACCGATACGCTGGCGTGTGAAACTCGCTGTACTAAAGCGCGCAAATTAACTCTCCGCTTGCTGCGTCCGTTACCCGACCCATTCGACAATCTCACTCAGATCAGCGCGGTCGGTACGAAAGCTGTTGGCTGGGTGTTCTTTATCCGCATAGCCAAAGGAAATCGCGCACAAAATCATCCGGTCGTCCGGGATGTCAAAATAGCGGCGCAGGAACGGGCTGTAGGTGGCGACCGCCGCCTGCGGGATCGTGGCGACGCCAAGCGCCTGTGCAGCCAATGAGAACGCTGTGACGAACCCACCGCAATCCAGCGCGCCATAGGCCCCAAGTTCCTTCGGGCTAGTGATGATCGCGCAATGCGGTGCCCCGAACAGTGAGAAGTTTTCCATCATCTGCCGGGCTGAGGCCGCGCGATCGCCGCGTTCAACACCTACCGCATCATACAAGGCCCAACCGCATGCGCGGCGGCGGTCTTGGTATGCACCTGAGTAAGATATTGGAAAGGGCACGTCCGGGGCAGGTGCGCCGGTCATGGCTTCTTTTTGCAGTGCCGCGCGAAACTGTTCAGTTTCTTCGCCGTTGGTGACTACCACATGCCACGGTTGGGCATTACACCAGCTGGGTACACGTGCGGCGCTGGTCAGGATTTGTTCGATTTTTTCCCTTGGGACCGGGTCGGGAAGGAATGCGCGGCATGAATGCCGCGCTGTCAGCAATTGGTTCAGATCGGATAGCGTCACACAGGCCTCCCCGCTCGGCGTTGACGCGGCGCAGAATGGCGTCTGCCGGGGGGAAGTTCAAGCGCTAACAATTGTTGGTTTTTGGGTCATTTCACCCTTGTTGACCCGCCGCCATCAGATACCCGACACCGGCCGCCACAAGCAGGCCCAAAAGAACGGCGATGGTGATCTTGATAGCCGACCAGGGGCGTTCGCCCTGAACGCGGCCGGTGCGGCCGTTGACGACAAAGCGATAGGTCTGGCCGCGATATTTGTAGGCAGCCATCCAAACCGGCAGAAGGATATGCTTGAAGGTCACATCCCGCACATCCGTGTCAATCGCGTGTATCCGCTGACGGTCGCCACCAATGTCAAAACGCACGTCCCGCTCAATAACCCGCGCCATATATCCGCGCGCCTCTGAATATCCTTCCTGCAATTCGACGGTGTAAGCCTCGGCCCGAAACCCCGCCAGATACTCCGGCTGATAGGGCTCCAGCGCGGGTAAATCCCAAGGCTCAAGCGCGTCGGTGTAGCTTTTGGGCAAAGACCGTGAAGCCAGCACAAGCACATCGTCAAAGAATCGCTTCACCCGCCCGGATTTCGGAGTCCACCGCACCTTGGGCACCTGCTGCTGCACGCGTTTGCCGTCGCGCATGACGGTTCGGGTTTCGTAATAGACAGTGCCACGCTCACCGCGATAGCTCGACTGTGTGTCGGCATCAAACGTCCAGTAGGGCACATAGATACCCTGCATCTTGCGACCTTTGCGTGCGTAATCCTTCAACCCGTTCGGCGCAAACCACAGCCGCCCCAGCCAGTCCGCCATCGCCTTGTGCGCCGCGCGCTCATCCAAAGCAAAGGGCATCACCCCGCGCGGTTTGATGTGCCGATTGACGCCGGTATCGGTGACCACCGGGGTTGCACAGAACGGGCATTCAGCGGCGTGTGTGGCGGGGTCGAACTCGACCTGAGCCGCGCAGTTGGGGCAGGACAGAACGCGCGTTTCTTCGATCTCGGTGTCCGGCAGGCGGTCCGCGACAGCTGCGATAAAATCGAGTTCTTTGAGGCTGGCGCCACCCCACGGGCCAGCGCCGATTGCCTCGGAATGCCCGCAGTGATCACAGGTCAAACTGCCATCAGCGGGGTTGAACCGGTAATCCGCGCCGCATTGCTCGCAGGGAAATCTGTGTTCTTCGGTCATCGTGCAACCCTGTTACTTCGCTGGTGCCCGAAGGATCAGGCTCCGGGCGGTGGCGGCGGCAGGATCGTAAACAGTTGCGCCAGTTCCTGCACGTCTCCGGCCTTTTTCCAACCGTCCTGACCGGCAGTCCAGACATGGGTGTCGCGAGTGATCTCGCCATCTGTCGCCATTCGGCCCATCTTCGCTTTCGAGAATGGGCCGCTGGTCTGCCCATCGACCGCGATATGCCACACATGTTCAACGGGCGGAGGGGGCGGCGGTGCCGCATGCGCTGTCGGTTGCGGGGCAGCGGGGGCGGAACTGCCCCACGGGCCACTCGGTTGACCCGCTGCCATGTTTGCCATTTGGTTGGCCATCGCCATTCCCATCCCCATACCAAGACCCGCGCCCATACCGCCGCCTTGACCGGGATTGTTGGCGGCGGCGGTCATCGCCTCGGCCGCCGAATACTGGGTGAACTTGCCCAGATCGCCCGCCAACCCCATTGAGGTTCGCTTGTCCAGCGCCGCCTCGACCGCAGGCGGAAGTGAGATGTTTTCGATGTAAAACTCAGGCATTTCCAGCCCATAGCTGTCCAACACTGGGGAAACCTCAGCCGCGATCAGCTTGCCCAGATCGGCAGTGTTTGCGGCCATGTCCAGAACCGGAATGCCGGATCCTGCGATGACGCGACTAAACTCCTGCACGATGATGTTGCGGATCTGAAAGCTGATCTCATCCATGGTGAACTCACCATCGGTGCCCACGATCTCGACCATGAATTTTGCGGGGTCTTTGACTCGGATCGTGTAGGTGCCGAATGCCCGAATACGGGTCGGGCCGAACTCGGGATCGCGCAGCATGATCGGGTTTTTGGTGCCCCATTTCAGATCATTGAAGCGCGTCGTATTGACGAAATAGATCTCGGACTTGAACGGAGACTGAAAACCATGATCCCAATGCTGCAGGGTCGTCATGATCGGCATGTTGTTTGTTTCAAGCATATAAAGACCCGGCGTGAATACATCCGCCAACTGCCCTTCATGCACGAAGACCGCCGCCTGACCTTCGCGCACAGTCAGCTTGGCGCCGTATTTGATCTCATGCCCTTCACGTTCGAACCGCCAGACCATGGTGTCGCGTGTATCGTCGACCCAGTGAATGACGTCGATAAATTCTCCGGTCAGAAAATCGAAAATACCCATTGGTGTCTCCTTTTCTTTGGGCTCAGAGCTGCTGGCCCATCAATTCGCGTGCAATGATCCGCACCACGGGGCGGGCGTCCTCGGCCTTCACTCCGAGTTCCAGGCGCGGGTCGTAGAGCATTGTCAGTAGTTTTTCGTCATGGCTGGTCAGCAGCGCAAACTCATCATCGTCGTTGAAAATCGACGGGCGCGCGGCGGGGCTGTCATTCGACAGTCCAAGGCCCTGTGCAATCTCTTCATGGATGCAACTGCGGCGCAACAGATCGGGCAGTTCAGTGCGGATCAGCGTCACCGCACGTACATATCGGTTGGGCGCCGTACTGGTGGCCGATGCAAACACGAAACAGTCGATATTGGCGCGCGGGTTAGCGACCAGATCCAGCGAGGCTTGACCGATATTCGGGATCAACTGCTTGAGCCGCATGACCACATAGCTGCTGTCATCCTTGCCCGCAAAGAACACGTGGAAGTTGGCTTTGCGATTAACCACCGAAATCGGGTGATCGGTCAATTTGGCCAGCCGCGCCGTGTAGGCTTCGACCTGCGCGGCATCCTGTTTGCGCGCTTCGGGCGCGACCGACGGGGCGAATTCAGTCTGTACGCGGACCGGACCAGTCCACCGGCTGAGCTGTCCGTCCGTCTTGCGCGAAGATGCGGTCACCGCGTGGTCGGGATACTCACTGTAAAAGGCAATGGCCTCGAAATTGCGCGCCAGGTCGTCGGCGTCATAAGGCGTATCGGGGCCGCCACCGTCTGTGCGCAGCAGACCACGGGTCAGCAGGTCACGCTCAACCCGCTGATAGAACCGGGCCAGATCCTGACTGGCCGCGGACGGAGGGACGTAGGCGTTGGGCGCAGGCGCGGGTGCCACTGGGCGCGGTTGCGGAACAACCGAAGACGTCAACGTTTCATCGCAGTTGGCCAAAGCCAACAGCGCGACAAAACCCAATATAGGTTTCAGATATCCCAATTCCCGCACGCGCAGCCCGCCGTCAGCTCGGAACAGCCGTTCCGGCATTGTCGCCGATGCCGTCCTGACGCGCCTTGGCCGAGGCCAGCGTGTCACGCAGCTCAGCCTCCATCTTCTGCAATTCCTGCTCGGCGGCGGCGCGTTTGGCCTTTCCTTCGTCCGCGATGGCGAGGCTTTCGTTGATCGTGCCGATCAGGTCAGCATTGGCCTGTTTGACCGCTTCGATATCGAACACGCCACGCTCCATTTCCTCGCGGATCATCTTGTTCGAATCGCGCAGGTTGGCGGCGTTCGAGGTCAGCAGTTCGTTGGTCAGATCATTGGCGTCACGCACGGCGGCGGCGGCTTCGGCGCTGCGCTGGATGGTGACCGCCTGCGCCAGTTGGGTCTCCCACAGCGGCACGGTGTTCACCAGCGTCGAGTTGATCTTGGTTACCAGGGATTTGTCGTTTTCCTGCACCAGCCGGATCGAGGGCAGCGACTGCATCGTCACCTGACGGGTCAGTTTCAGGTCGTGCACACGGCGTTCCAGATCATCCCGCGCGGCGCGCATGTCACGCAGTTCCTGCGCTTTCATGACCTGTTCTTCTTCGGGAGCCGCCTGAACCTCGGCCTCTTTTTCCGGGATGTCGTGGCTGTCCAGCTCGGTCAGCTTTTCCTCACCCGCCGCGATGTAAAGCGCCAACTCGTCATAGAACCCCAGCGTCTTTTCATAAAGCAGGTCGAGCGACTTAATGTCTTTCAACAGCGTGTGCTCATGACCCAGCAGGTCGTCGGTGATACGGTCGATTTGCCCCTGGACCTCTTCGTACTGAGCAGTGAACTTGGCGAAAGGCGCGGCACGGCCCATCAGTTTCTCCCACCAGCTGCGTTCGCGGCGCACATCCAGTTCGCTGACCGAAAAGCCGCGGATCGTGGTCACGATGTTACGCAGGCTGTCCCCGGCGGGACCCACATCCTTGTTGCGCACATCCGCCAGCATCGCCTGGCTGATCTCCTGCAGCTCAGCCTGCGCGGACGATCCGAAAGAGACGATCGAGTTGGTATTCTCCATGTCGATTTCGTCCATCCGCTTGCGGATTTCGGCGCTGACAGGTTCGTCTGCTTCTTCAAGAGAGACAACTTCGGCAACAGGCTCGGGCAGAGCAACGGCGGTTACTTCCTGAACCAACGTTTCGGCCTCGACTGCCTTGTTCTTGATTGCATCGGACATGGGGTAATCCTTTCTCAAATAACTGTCCGGTCAGTCCAACCGGACACCTTCGCGCTGCAACCGCTCGCGCAATACGTCAATTTCAACCGTCAGATCACTGCGGTCATCCAAAAGCATCTTGCGGGTACGGGCCGCGAAATTCTGTTCCAGATCGTCGAGCAGGGCGGTGTAGTCGGCCAGCGCCTGCGAATCCCGCGTGCGGGCATATACGTCTGCAAACTTCACCGTCGCGTCGCGCGCGCCCTGCAGATAGACGGTCAGGTATTTACGGGCACCGGCCAGATCACGCGGGTCTTCTTCAACCGTGCGGAACAGATCGCGCGCGGTGTCCTGAAAACGTTCGACCCGTGCCTCAACCCGGCGATCGCCGGCGCGCTTTATGGCGTCGGTCATTTCGGACAGATGCGTTTCGGCGTCTTCGACCACACGGGCGACGCGGTCCTGTTGAAAGGTATCGATCCCTTCCATGCCCTTGTCCTTCATCGGGTCCAACCCGAAAGACACTGAATGCAGCACCGTGGCCACCGCGCCAAACAGGATAGGGGCCACCAGACTGGCCTGAGCGGCGGTCTCGGCGTCCAGATACTCGGACCGATAGGCGGCCAGCGCAGTACCAAGGCCGGTTAGAACGCTGGCGAAAATCTTGCGGGGAAAGGCTGGGCGGCGAGCGGTGCGGCGTGCGTTAAAGGCGGCCTCGGCACGCAGGCCCTCGCGCAGCAGAAAGGCCGCACCGGTCAGCAATCCTGCTGCGATCAGCCCAATCGTCATCCCGACTGCACCGTCGTTCAGCGACAGAAACACCAGCGGAATGGCGGGCAGGAACAAAATGTTGACCCGTGCGCCGGCCGGCTCGACCCGTGCGCCGTGGAATTGTCCGCGCGGCGGTTTGTCGTCGTCAGACCCACCGCCTTGAGGGCTGAATTTTCCGCCATATCGCTGTGACATGCGCTACAGGCCCCCCAGCACGCCGGTGCAGACACCGAACAACAGCACCAACAGGGCCGCGTAGGCCAGTTTTTGAACTCCGGTCCCTGACATGACGCCCCCCAAAAGCAACGCTCACGGAAAATTTAGGCGATACGAGGGCTTGGCGCTAGGGGGAAGGTTGCTAAACCCGCGTCACTTGCGAGATTTCTTGCCGACAGGTGCCCGTTTTCTTTGCGGTCGCGCCGGACGTCTCGGCTTGGTTTCGGGTTCCGCGTCCAATCCCAACTGATCGCGCATCACGCGGCGGCGGATTTCCTCAACCTCTCCCGGTTTCAGACTGCCCAGCTGAAATGGCCCGTAGGAGACGCGCAGCAGGCGGTTCACCGCATAGCTGATATCTTCCATCGCGCGGCGAATCTCGCGGTTCTTGCCTTCGCGCAGGCCGATGGTCAGCCAGGCGTTTGCGCCCTGCTGACGGTCCAGCGAGACATCCATGGGCAGAAACCGCTCACCATCTATCACCAAACCCTTGCGTAGCGGTGCAAAATCCTCGTCCTTAGGCCTTCCATTCACTCTTACGCGGTATTTGCGCAGCCATCCGGTGGATGGCAATTCCAGCTTGCGCTTGATGCCGCCATCGTTGGTCAGCAGCAGCAACCCTTCCGAGTTCAGGTCGAGCCGCCCAACGCTCATGACGCGGGGCATGTCTTCGGGCAGGTTGTCGAAAATGGTCGCGCGGCCCTTTTCGTCGCGCGTCGTCGTCACCAGACCGGGTGGCTTGTGATAGAGCCACAGGCGCGAGGGTTCCGGTTCGGACACCGGTTTGCCGTCCACGGTGATCTTGTCTTTGCCGGTGACGTTCAGGGCGGGGCTGTCGATGGTCTTGCCATTCACGGTCACACGACCGGCTTCGATCATGCGTTCCGCTTCACGGCGCGAGGCGATACCTGCGCGGGCAAGGACTTTGGCGATCCGGTCGCCGGGAGGAGGGGTTTTGGTCATCCGCAGCCCATAGCGCATCCCGCCCGCTTGCGAAAGGCAGGTTTCTGTAGCAGTCAGGGGCATGGAGTTCAGATCGCATATGGATAAGGCGCTGATTGAGGCGCGTGCAGCGGCAGATCGTGGAGAGGTGCCGGTGGGGGCCGTCATCGTCGCGCCTGATGGTCGTGTTGTCGCGGCTGCGGGCAATCGGACGCGCGAACTGAACGACCCAACCGCCCACGCCGAGATTCTGGCCCTGCGCGCCGCCTGCGCTGAAGCAGGGTCTGAACGGCTGCCCGACCATGACCTCTATGTGACGTTGGAACCCTGTGCGATGTGCGCGGCGGCGCTGGCCGCGGCGCGTATCCGGCGGATTTATTACGGCGCCGCTGATCCGAAATCCGGCGGCGTGGCGCATGGTGCGCGTGTTTTCTCTCATAAACAGGCGCACCACGTCCCCGAAATTTTCGATGGTATCGCAGGGCAGGAGGCCGCAGACTTGCTGAAAGCCTTCTTTGCCGCGCGGCGTGATCCTAGAGAGTGATCGGTTTCATCAACTCCGGTTCGATCACATCCACCCCAGGCAACCCGTCGATCAACGCCTGAGCGGATTGTTCCAGAATCGGGAAGGTCTTGTAGTGGCAGGGAATCACTGTCTGGAAGTTGAAATACCGCTTGGCTGCGTAAGCCGTGGCTTTCATGTCCATGGTGAAATGACCGCCCGCCGAGAGGATGCCGATATCGGGTTTGTAATAATCTCCCATCCACTCCATATCTGCCATGATATCCGTATCGCCGGAGACGTAGAGCATATGCCCTTCCGATGCGATCATGAAGCCAACCTCGCTGCCACCGGTACGCAAGCCGTCGGGCGTTGAGAACGTCGAGCTGTGAGAGGCAGGAACCATCGTGACCTTGACGCCGTTCAGGTTCACCGTGCCACCTTTGTTGAAACCGATGGTTTCAAGTCCTTCGGCCTCACTCCAATACCCCATCAGGTCGTACTGGCCCACCACGGGCACTTTCAGATGCTTGGCCAGTGACACCACGTCGGCCACATGATCGAAATGCGTGTGCGTCAGAAGGATATGCGTCGCCCCGTCCAGAGCATTGTCGTGATGCGCTTCGTCCAGCACCGGATTTCCGGTCAGCCAGGGGTCGATCAGCAGAACCTGCCCTTCGGTTTCGATGCGGAAACTGCCGTGCCCCAGCCAAATGATGTTCATGAAAACGTCCTCCCAAAACAAGCTCTTGGCATCAGCCTAGCATCGGTTATGTAAAAGTTCATGGACTGGTTTCAGGAAATTGACGGATATTGCGAGCGCCTGTCGCCCGCCTATTGGGCCGAACCGATCAACGCCGTGACAAACGCAGCGTTTCTGATCGCGGCCTTTATCATGTGGCGGCGCGTACGCGGGCAGGGGATGCCTCTGGCGATGGTGCTGGTGATCATCCTCGCGGGAATCGGATTGGGCAGTTACCTGTTTCACACCCATGCGCAGGTTTGGGCGGCAATGGCCGATGTTGCGCCGATACTACTGTATATTCTGGTCTATATCTTCGCCATCAATCGCGATGTCTGGCAGATGCGGCAGGTCTATGCCCTGATCGTCTCCCTTCTGTTCGTGCCCTATGCTTCAGCCACAATCCCCCTGTTTCAGTTCATCCCGGGCTTGGGCGGATCGTCGGCTTATGCTCCGGTGCCGCTGCTGATTCTGATCTACGCATTTCTGCTGCGCAAACGCGTGCCCGACACTGCACGCGGCCTTGCGATCGGCGCAGGCATTCTGATCGCCTCAATCACCTTCCGCGCGTTGGATGAACCCCTTTGCGCCCAGCTTCCGCTGGGCACGCATTTCATGTGGCACATTCTGAACGCCATCATGCTGGGGTGGATGATCGAGGTTTATCGCAGGTACATGGCCCGTGCGTCTCAGCCCTGAAACGCAGCAGCCAGATGTTCCGGCAAGTCAAACTCGGACAGAACCCGCGCGCGGCCCTCGGCCGACATCTTGCGGGCGGTCTTTTCGACGATGCTCTGGATTTTCTCGGCTGAGTGTTTCTCGGCGAAGGGCGCGAAATACCACCTCAGGAACACGAAACAGATCACATCTTCCAGCGCCTGAACCTCGTCGTCGCGCTTGATGCCCTGTTTGCGCAGCATCCGCCCGGCGGCTTCGATCTTATCCGCGCTGTAACCGGCCTGTTCCATCATCGCCATGACAACGTCTGCGTGATGGACACCTTGCGCTTTGCGCCAGGCCAGATAGCCGGCGCGGCCCTCAGGGTATTCGCTGCGCGCCAGTTTCCAACGTTCAACATGCTGACCCCGAGCCGCAATCTGCAGCACATCCGAAGCGTCCGGGAAAAGTCGGTCCAGTTCGGCGCTCATGCGCTGGCCGTACAGCAACTCGATCGGTTGGCCGTTATCATGGTTGGGGTCTTGGGTGTTGGCCGCATCAATTGCGTCCAGAACTGCTTGTTTGCGCGCGCTCATATTCCGCTCCGTTGGCTTGCCGAACCTGATGTTTGGTTCGGCGGATCACTGTGTTCACCCTAGCGGTTGGACGTATTAAGCGCAGCAGTCAATTGCAGTTTTTCCGGGCCGGACGTCGAATACCCGACCCGGACAGGGGGTCATGTCATTTACCCAGTTTGGTCTGATCCTGCGTGACGGGCGCCGAGACGGTTTCGGGGAATGTCAGGTCGCGCGTCAGGGTGTTCATGGTGGGGCCAAAGGCCTGGGCCTGGGCAACAAGAACAGTGGTGGCCAGTACAAATGCAGTCATGAACGTTTTCATTGTCTTTCTCCGGTTTAAGGCTGTGCCGTGACATTTGAAATGAACAGTTCGGTTCACTTTTTCAAGCGTCAAAATGAACTATTCGGTTTACTTTTGCGTATAGGGGATATGCAAAATTGAATGGCACTTGCCATGTGCGGGCCGAAACGGGGTGGATCGACCCCTCGGCGGTCTTGCGACCCGGACCCCAGACAGGTAAATGCCCCCTAACGCATATGAGGTTTTCCGATGTCGATTGACCAAAGCACCGCCGCCAAGGTGGCCAAACTGGCCCGGATCAAGGTCGAGGACGACGCGCTGCCCGCGCTGGCGTCCGAGTTCAACACCATCCTTGGGTTCATCGAGCAACTGAACGAAGTGGATGTCGAAGGCGTCGAACCGATGGTCTCGGTCGAGCCAATGCGCTTGAAACGTCGTGAGGATGTGGTCACCGACGGAAACCAGCAGGACAAGGTTCTGGCCAACGCCCCCGACGCACGCGAAGGCTTTTTCGCAGTCCCCAAAGTGGTGGAGTAAGACATGAGCGATCTGAACAAACTGGGCCTGGCCGAGGCCCGCGACGCGCTGCGCAAGGGTGAAGTGACCTCGGTTGAACTGACCGAATCCTGCCTGAAGGCCATTGATGAGGCCGACGCGCTGAACGCTTTTGTCCATAAGACGCCCGAGATTGCGCTGGAACGCGCCAAGGCTGCGGATGAGCGGATCAAGGGTGGCGACGCGCCGTCCATGTGTGGCCTGCCAATCGGTATCAAGGACCTGTTCTGCACCAAGGGTGTGCCCTCGCAGGCGGCGTCGAAAATTCTGGAAGGGTTCAAGCCCGAATATGAATCCACCGTGTCGCAGCAACTGGCCGATGCTGGCGCTGTGATGCTGGGCAAGCTGAACATGGACGAATTCGCCATGGGCTCGTCCAACGAAACATCTGTTTACGGCAACGCGGTCAGCCCGTGGCGCCGTGGCAATGATGACGCACAGCTGACACCGGGGGGCTCGTCGGGTGGTTCGGCGTCGGCTGTGGCCGCGGACCTGTGTCTAGCCGCGACCGGCACCGATACGGGTGGCTCGATCCGTCAGCCTGCTGCGTTCACCGGCATCACCGGCATTAAACCGACCTATGGGCGTTGCTCGCGTTGGGGCATCGTGGCCTTTGCCTCCTCGCTGGATCAGGCCGGTCCGATGACCAAGAACGTACGCGATGCGGCGATCATGCTGGAAACCATGTGCGGTCACGACCCCAAGGATTCCACCAGCGCCGAACTGGCCGTGCCGAATTTCGAGGCGATGCTGACCGGCGACATCAAGGGCAAAAAGATCGGTATCCCGAAAGAGTACCGTATGGACGGTATGCCCGCCGAGATCGAAAAGCTCTGGGCCGACGGCGCCGAGATGCTGAAAGCCGCAGGTGCCGAGATCGTCGATATTTCGCTGCCGCACACCAAATATGCTCTGCCCGCGTATTACGTGATTGCGCCTGCCGAGGCATCCTCGAACCTCGCCCGCTATGACGGTGTCCGCTATGGCCGTCGCGCGCAGTTGGCGCAGGGTGACGGCATCACCGAGATGTACGAGAAAACCCGCGCCGAGGGCTTCGGCCACGAGGTTCAGCGCCGTGTCATGGTTGGTACCTACGTGTTGTCGGCCGGTTTCTACGACGCCTATTACAACCGCGCCCGCCGTGTCCGGACCCTGATCAAGAAAGACTTCGAAGACGTTTTCGCCGCAGGCGTTGACGCGATCCTGACCCCGGCGACGCCATCGGCTTCGTTTGGACTGGGCGAGATGACCGAGGCTGATCCGGTTCAAATGTACCTCAACGATGTCTTCACCGTGACTGTAAACCTTGCCGGTTTGCCGGGTGTCTCGGTGCCTGCCGGTTTGGATAAGCAAGGCCTGCCGCTTGGTCTGCAACTGATCGGGCGTCCTTGGGAAGAGGGTGATCTGCTGAACACTGCTTATGCGCTGGAAAGCGCCGCCGGGTTTGTGGCCAAGCCGGGCAAATGGTGGTAATCCTCAGGTCAGGCAAGACAACGCAAAACGGAGCAGTTGGATGCGCTTTACGCTTCTGATCCCCGCAATCGGATTGGTCGCCGCCTGTAATACGGTGGCTCCTGTTGGTGGCCCGGACTTCAACACACCGGCCTATCAGGCTCAACGTGAAGCTCAGCTGGCAGGGCAGGGATACACCGGAAATCCGCTGCTTGGTCCCTCTGAAGTGACCGAACAACAGCTGGGCGCGCCCGGAACCGGAGCACCTGTTCCCTCAGGTGAAAATGCAGACCTTGCCTCTGCGACCGCAGCCGCTCTGGCCAGCACGTCCGGTCAAAGTACTGTAATATCAGAGCCGTCGCCGGTCGAAGATCCAATCAGCAATGGAATCTCTGACGAACAGGATTTCGAAGCGGTTTCTGGTCGTCGCACTATCGAATCCGATGCTGCAAGGATCGAACAGAACCGCCAGACCTATCAGGTCGTCGAGCCTACGGCCGTCCCTCAGCGGGGAACCGATGGCCAGCCGAATGTTGTGCAATACGCGCTGAACACATCGAATCCCGTCGGAACCCAGCTGTACAGTCGCGCTGGGTTCAACCTTGAGGCCAAGGCCCAGCGTAACTGTGCCCGCTACCCTTCTGCGGATCAGGCGCAGATTGATTTCTTGTCCAACGGCGGGCCGCAGCGAGATCGCAAAGGGCTGGATCCGGACGGTGACGGATATGCCTGCGGCTGGGACCCAAGCGCGTTCCGCAGTGCCGTCAACAACTGAACCGCTAACGCCCATTTGGCATCCGTCCCCGAACTTCGGTGAACGAAGGGACGGGCTGACGCCCTCTTTGGTGGTCATCCATTACACCGCGATGGACAGCGCGCAGGCGGCACTGGATCGCCTGTGCGATCCCGAGGCTGAAGTTTCTGCGCATTATCTTATCGGTCTTGACGGGACGGTGTGGCAAATGGTGCGGGAAGAAGACCGAGCGTGGCACGCTGGGGCTGGAAGCTGGCGGGGTTGGAGTGATATCAATTCACGTTCGATCGGGATCGAACTTGATAACTCGGGTTCAGTTCCGTTTTCCGAGCCGCAGATGGCAGCTCTTGAAAGGCTTCTTTCAGGATTGCTTGAGCGTCACGGAATTAATTCTTGGTGCGTGATCGGACATTCAGACATGGCGCCTGATCGGAAACAGGATCCTGGCCCTAGATTCGATTGGGATCGCCTCGCGCGTCAGAAGCTTGCGATGGGGCCAACGGTCCTGAAAGGAATTTGCCTTGATGAAATGCCGCCACATGACGGTCATTTTATGTTTGTTGCAAAAAGAGTCGGCTATCCGGAGGCACCCATAACTGACTTGCTTAGGGCATTCAGAATCCGATTTGCGCCGACCAGACGCGGGCCATTGTCCAAAAGCGATATGGGCGATATCGAAAGGCTGGCCGGTTTGATGGAACGTCTTGACGGTATTCGAGCAGAAGTTTAACCGACATTCTGCGCGGAGGGCCGGATGGCCGCTGGGGCTTCGGCCCGAGAGGAAAGTCCGGACTCCACAAGGCAACGGTGCCGGGTAACGCCCGGGCGGGGCAACCCGACGGAAAGCGCCACAGAAATCAGACCGCCCTGTTTTCAGGGTAAGGGTGAAACGGTGGGGTAAGAGTCCACCGCGCCGCTGGCAACAGTGGCGGCACGGCAAGCCCCACCGGGAGCAATGCCAAATAGGGTCCCCGCGCGGGTTGGTCGGCGTCAGCCGATACCACCGCTAAGCGCGTCTTGGCCGAGAGGGACCGGGTTGGCAGCTTGAGCCGCGCAGCAATGCACGGCCTAGAGGAATGGTCATCGAAGGGGGTAACCCCGGAACAAGATCCGGCTTACAGGCCCTCCGCGCGTTTTCCTGATTACTTGCCCGGCGGTTGATAAGCGCCTGTCAGTTTCGCCGCTTTTTTGGCAACTGAGACGAAGTCGTCCGCCGTCCACGCTCGCACCGTATGTATCTTGGACACCGCGCCCGAGGCCGCAACGGCCATTCCTATTGCAACGGCGTCTGTACCATCCGGAGCTTCGCTGATGACAACGACATCGTTTTCACCTGTGGTCATGTAAAAGGCGATCAGTTTGCCGCCGGCCTTTTTCAACAGAGCCTTTACGGGCGCCGTACGGTTCGCTGGTTTTTTCAACATTCCTTTGATGCCATCCTCTGAATAGGACGCATATGTAATGAAGATAGGCATATGTACCTCCTTTTAAACAAGTCGAAGCAGGACCCGTAATTTGGCCGGTCCCTTGGCCTGCATGTGCATTTCAACCTGCCGCGATTAACGGGGTCGCGATCAGCCAAATGCCCATTACGATCAATGCCACGCCAGTAAGTGGAACAAGCCATGTGGCCCGTGGCATCAGTTTTTCCAGCGCAACGTAAATTGCGATGCCGACGATCCAGTAGAGGTTCATTACCCCTCCTGCGAACAGCAGCAGCATCAGAGCCCAGCAACAGCCCAGGCAATACGCGCCATGCAGGGCTCCGGTACGAAACGCCCCATAAGAGCCGGGTTTGTTGTGTTCGGTCAGAAATTGGGCCGGGCTACGACAATGGCGCAGGCAGGCGGATTTCAGGCTCGACAATTGGTACACACCAGCCGCAATCAGCACACATCCCGCAGCCGCCCGGGACCGGACTGTCATCATCGGCCCGTCCGAAAGCTCCAATACCTCCAAAAGGCACTGCGCACCCGTCGCAACCAGGCTGAACACAGCCCAGGCCACCAGGTAACCGGAGAGGAAAAACAAACCTAGCTGCGAGGCATTCGCCTTGTCCGGGCCGACCCGCTTGATGGCTGTGTATAACAGAACGGTCGGGGCAGCACTGGGCGTCATCATTGCGATCATCATGACCCACCACATCAAGAAAATCAGTGTGGCGTATTCCAGGGTCCAGTGCACTTGGATTGCCATCTGCATGGGGTCGCCAATTGGCCCGGCCATACGGGTCATGTCGATGGCGGTCATATCCATGCCAATTCCGGCGATGGTGTACCAAGAGGCGCCCAGTATAATGAGAAGGACGCAGATCAGAACGATGCTGCGATCACGCTGCAGCGCCAGATCCACCATCCCGGGTTTGGGCGAAGGCATCGTCATATCGGCCCTCGTCACGCGCCGAGGACGCCATGCCCCGAGATGTTGAGATGCGCCAGGTGCGCATGTGTCGCGTCAAATGTCAGACTAATCGCGCTGCCTGTTGTTTTTGCGGTCCCTGAAGCTGCCTCGGCGTGACGGTATTCAAACCCGTTAGGCAGCTGAATAGACGCCCGGTGTGGCGCCCCTGAGACGATATGCGGGATCGGGCTGACCTTGACGTCAAAAACGCCGTGAACCTTGGCATATCCCGAGCGCTCTTCGCGACTCCAATCAACTTCTATCGGGGCATACAGAGTTTCGTGTTTTGTTGGTGCCATCGCGCTATAGACGTACCACATCGTGGCCATCTCGTCGGTATCTTCACCTATCATGATGGCCTGTATTGCTGCTCTCTGATCCGCAGATGCGCCGTCGTCAATGATCAGCTGCATCTGGCCGTTGCCTTCGTGTATTGCACCTGGCCAGTAGTAGACACCCGCCGCCCGAACCCCGGCCAAGTCCGTGTCGCCGTATTGTCCAGATGTAATATCGAAAACGACGACCGCTTCGCAATTCCCGTGAGTGGGGAGAACACTGAATTGGCAAGGACACCCAAAATTACAGTTGCAATTGGCCAGTTCTTCGGCCTGAAGTTTCCATTCAGTCATGACAGCCCCCAAACATGTTTAAAGTCTCTGCTGACAGAGATGTTTGCTTGCTTGCGGTGCCTCGTGGCCGGAATTCTTGTATAGTTTCTTGGGTCAAAAAAATTGGCATATAGGTATCATGTTTTGGTGATGTGTACAAATTCGCGGCATGCGTGTGCGGGAACGTGCTTGTTTGAGGGCCGACCTTCGAAATACCCGCAATGGTAACATGTTTCAGTTAGTCTTATTCTGGTCGAGTGCCGCTGAGACGCGTCGTACCTTGCATGGCGGGCGAAGCAGCCGACACTTGGTTCACATTCATCTGTTAGGATGCAGACAGAAATTTTAAAAGTTGGGAGGATTGCAATGAGTTTTATGAAAGCACTGGCCTCGGTTGCTGTTGGATTTGCCGCCGCTAAGGGTATGGAGAAATACAAGCAGATGGGAGGTATGGCTGGTCTGCAAGACATGATGCAGGGCGCCGAAGGGGGCTTTGGCATGGATCAGCTTGGCAAAATGGCCGAGCAATTCGGAATGCCCGGCGGAGCGGCAGGCCTTCAGGAAATGATCGGCAAACTAGGTGTGACCAACACTGCAGGCGCGGCAGGGCTGGGTGGGCTCATGAACGCCATGCAAGGTGCAGCCAAAACCGGAAGCCAGTACACCGCGGACATGATGGAAACGGTGTTCAAGGGCACGCCGGGCGGCGCCATGATGGAAGAGCAGGCAAAGCTAATGCTGCGCGCGATGATCCAGGCCGCCAAGGCAGACGGTGAGCTGGACGAGCATGAAAAAGAGACGATCTTGGGAGAACTGGGTGATGACATCAGCGATGAAGAGCGCGCTTTCGTTCAGGAGCAGTTGAACGCCCCGATCGATGTGATGGGCTTGGCAGCCGATTCCGGAGCGCCGCTCAAAACCCAGATCTACGCGACATCGCTGGCTGCGATTCGCTTGGACAATCAGCAGGAGGCGTCCTATCTGCATCAGCTTGCAACGGCACTGGGGCTATCAGACGCCGAGAGGGATCAGATTCATGCTTATATGGGGGCGCCGAAGCTATCAGCCTGACGCCAATCTAAACTTGGTTCCTTTACCGTCGCGATTGCCCTTGACATGAGCGGTGCAGAGCGTAAAAGCGCACGCTCATAGGAATTCAACCGAAAGGCCCCTGCCTTTTCGGACGCAGGAGACAACCATGGCGAAGCCGACGACAATCAAGATCCGTCTGAACTCGACCGCGGGTACGGGCCATTTTTACGTAACCAAGAAAAACGCTCGCACCATGACCGAGAAAATGACCATTCGTAAATACGATCCGGTCGCTCGGAAGCATGTCGAGTACAAGGAAGGCAAGATTAAGTAATCTGCCGTCCAGCTTGGACAAGTTCAAAGGGTTCCGCCGCGGCGGAACCCTTTTTCTTTAGGCGCATCGCTGCGAAGCTTCGCGGCATTTCTTGTCGTTGCAACGACGCATCAGCGGATCAGGCAATCGGGTCCTTGGTGGGTTGCTTTTTGACAGGGCTTACCCCTACGCTTCAACAAACCGTTCCAAAATGTTGGCCGTCATGAAAAAAATCTTGTTATCCACAATAGCTGTGCTGACCCTTGCTGCCTGCGAAGACCCCTTTGACCGCAAGGGTGTCGGTTTCACGGGGATTGATGGCGAACCCCGTACTATCTCGGATGTGCCTGGTTCAGCCGCTTTCGTGCCCCTGGCAACAAACGTACCGGCCGAGCTGGCCGCACTTCCAACAATTCCGGTGGTGACCGATCAGACTGACGCCGAGAAAGTTGCGCGTGTTGCAATCGATAATGGCGGACGCAACGACTCCGACGCGGTGGTTCTGACCAGCAGAGACACCAACCTGTTCCTAAGCACAGTCAGCGTGAATGGCACTCTGTACGGGGTTCTGCGTACGCCGAGCAACAGCAGCCGCATCGACAACGCAGTAGGCGCAGCCTTTGGTCGCGATGCCGAGCAGTTCACGGGCTGTCTGCCTGCGGGTCAAGTGTACCGCAAGGGATCCTCGTCACGCAGTTCGGGTTTTGCGGTTCCGCTAAACTGTAGCTAAACGCTCCGAAATTCGATTGACTGAGGCCCCGCCGTTCGGACGGGGCCTTTTTCGTGCGGATGTTGATTGGGGCTTTTGTGCCTGCCAAAGCTGGGCGTATCGGTCGGGCGTGGGCATTTGGCAAAAAGAAAGGGGCGGTTCCTTCAGGAACCGCCCCATCTAATTATTGTGTTGGTCGCAGCGCTATTCTTGCTGCCCCATGAACATCAGCAGGAACTGGAACATGTTCAGGAACGAGATGTACAGGCTCAGCGCTCCATCGATTGCCGCTTTGTCCAGCCATTCCTGGTCACCGTGGGTTGCGTGTGCAACGTAGGTGTTCTTGATGTCCTGCGTGTAGAACGCGGTCAGGCCAGCAAACACCAGCACGCCGATAGCCGAGATTGCGAACATCATCGCAGGCGACTGCAGGAAGATGTTGATGACCATTGCCACCAGCAGCCCAATCACGCCCATCATCAGGAACGTGCCCATGCCGCTCAGGTTGCGCTTGGTGGTGTAGCCAAACAGGCTCAGGCCAGCGAAGGCAATCGAAGTCACGATGAACGTCTGTGCGATCGAGTACGGAGTGTAAATCATGAACACCGAGCTCATCGATACGCCCATTACGGCCGCGAAGACGAAAAAGCCCAGTTGAACTGCCGCAGCCGAACCACGACGCAACAGAGCGCCCCAGCCAAAGAGCAGGAAGGCTAGCGGTGAGAATATCACAACCCACTTCAGCGGCGACATGAAGAGTGCGCCACCCAAGCTGGTCAGGTAACGGTCTGCGCCGATCTGAGCCACCGCGTTGGTCGGGTCAGAAGTTACTGCAAGACCGGCAATCGCCCAAGCGGCGAGCGCCGTGATCAGCATACCTACGGACATTGTGCCGTAGACTTTGTTCATGTGGGCGCGCAGGCCCTCGTCAATCTGGGCAGCGCGCGCGCCGGCCGCCGTCCGGATCGTGTCAAATTGTGCCATAAAAGGGTCTCCCTTCACATAATTCTTATCGTGGTCCGAAAGTCGGACCCCGTTCTTGGCAAATATCGGCAACTGCGGATCATGTTTCAAGGGTTTAGCGCCGGATTCCGGCTAAAACACGAAACAAAAATGGCGACCTGCGGGTGCGGGTCGCCATTCATTGAGAAAAGATGAATGTCGGAATCATTTTTGCCAGAATTCCGGCGCGTCCCAGATGGGGCGGGCGGCCTCGGCCTCGGCCTGTTCGCGGGTGATTCCGATGTCTTCCAGCGCTCTGGCATCCAACCGTGCCAAGGTCCGCCGCTGACGGTGTAGCGAAAGCGAATCCAGCAGCATATTTAGGCCAAAGCGGCGACGGGGTGGGCAGTGTCTGCCTATTGCAACTTGGGTCATAATTTTTGTCCTTTCTTTGATCCTCGATGAGTTTTCGCTTTCCCATCAAGTTCCTTGATTTATATGGCCTGCTGTGACACATTTTAAAAATGAATGTTTATGAAGTGATGCATAAGGATTCGTGAAGATGCGAAATCTGGATATTACAACCTTGCGGTCATTCGTGGCGGTGGCGGATCAGGGTGGCGTGACACGCGCCGCCGGGTTTCTGCATCTTACGCAATCCGCCGTTTCGATGCAGCTAAAGCGCTTGGAAGAGTTGCTGGGCCTAGAACTGCTGGACCGCAGCGGCCGGACAATCGCGCTGACCGCGTCTGGTGAGCAACTGCTGGCCTATGCCCGTCGCATGATTGCGCTGAATGATGAAGTGATTTCGAAACTCACTGATCAGGCGTTTGAGGGTGAGGTGGTGCTGGGTGTGCCGCATGACATCGTTTACCCGGCGATTCCGAGGGTATTGCAGCGCTTCAACGCGGATTTCCCGCGGGTGCGGGTGCAATTGGTGTCTTCATACTCGCTGCAACTGAAAGACATGCTCAAACGCGGGGAATGTGACCTGATCCTGACGACCGAGGCTAACCGGGGCGAGGGTGCCGAAACCATTGCCGAACTACCGTTGCGCTGGATCGGCGCGCCCGGCGGGTCGGCCTGGCGTAAACGACCGATTCCCATTGCCGTTGGGCGTCGTTGCATGTTCCGGCCGCAGATGATTGCGGCGCTGGATGAGGCAGGCCTTCCATGGGAACTGTCGGTGGAAACAGAAAACGACCGCACCATCGAAGCCACCGTTTCTGCCGATCTGGCGATTCACGCCATGCTGGATGGCACCGAGGCCGCACATCTGGTGCAGATTGATGACGGCGGCGTTCTGCCCGATCTGCCCGCACACATGATCAACCTGTACGGAGGAGAGCCCGGACGCGGCCCCGTGGTCGAGGCGCTGGCTGATCTTGTCCGGCAGAATTTCCGATTGATCGGCAGCAGCCCTCTGAAAGCGGTAGTTGGTTAGGGCGTGATCACGACCTTGCCGGTCGCCGTGCGGTCGCGCAGCAGTTGCAAACCTTTCTCGGCGTTCGACAAGGGCAGCACGTGGCTGATGTGCGGCTTGATCCGCCCCTCGGCGTGCCAGCGGAACAGCGTTTCAAAACTGTTCTGAACGATCTGAGGCCGAAAGTTCAGATACCCTCCGATATAGAACCCGATCACTGTCAGATTCTTGACCAAAAGGTGATTGGCGGGAATCTGCGGAACCTCTCCGCCCGCAAAGCCGATGGGCAGCAGACGCCCTTCGGGGTTCGTGGCGCGGAAAGCGGCTTTGAAAATATCGCCACCGATCGCGTCGTAAACGACGTCTGCGCCCCCAAGCTCCTTGACACGCGTGCGCAGATCCTCGGATGCGTCGATCAGGTGGTCCGCCCCGGCGGCCTGCGCCACGGCCAGTTTGTCCGCGCCACGCGCCTGAGCGATCACGGTTGCGCCCATCAGTTTGCCGATCTCAACCGCTGTCAGGCCGACACCACCTGCCGCCCCAGTGACCAGAAGTGTCTCGCCGGGTTGAAGGCGGGCGCGGTGATCCAACGCGATGTGGCTGGTGCCATAGGCGATCTGAATGGCAGCAGCATCTTTAAAGCTCATCGAATCGGGCAGGGGAATCGCGCGCTCTGCGTCGAATACTCCAAATTCCGCCAGACCGCCCTGACCCGAGTAGACCGCGATCCGGTCACCCGGTTTTAGGTGCGATACGTCGGGACCCGTTGCATCCACGACGCCAGCAATCTCCATACCCTGTGTAAACGGGGCAGGTGGGGTATCCTGATAAGTGCCCTTCTGCATTAGCAAGTCTGCAAAGTTCAGACCGCAGGCTTTGATCGCAACACGGACCTGACCTGACAAAGGGCGAGGAACGTCCATATCACAAAGCCGGGCGGCGGCACCTTGAGACAGAATTCTGTAGGCCAGCATAGTTGCGCTCCTTTAGTTTGGCGCATAGGTTCTTGCCGTGTAGGGATTGTCAATCTCTAAGCCGATCACGCTGGCAGGGAATGGTTTGGGCGCTGTAGGCTTACCAAAGGTCAGCGACGTGTGCCGGGCAGAAGTGGCACAACCTTAAACGTCTGTCCGAGGAATCCGATTCAACCTTCTTGAAAAAAAACCCAAAAAGAGCAATATTGTGAGAGTTGATGATTTGGGGGCATGTTCCTGATTAGGAAGTAGTTAAGGGCGGCTCGCTAGTGTTGCGGTAGTATAGTTATGTCGCGCACCCGAATTGGTTGTGTGTAAAAAAGGAGAATACCAATGACCCATCACGTCGATGTCCATGTGGGTAAGCGCGTCCGGCATCGCCGCTGGCTGATTGGCATGACCCAACAGCAGTTGGCGCAGCAAGTTGGTATTAAGTTTCAACAAATCCAAAAGTATGAAACTGGTGCCAACCGTATCAGCGCTTCTCGCCTGTGGGACATCGCCGAGGCATTGGATGTACCTGTCAGCTTTTTCTTCGAAGGTTTGGAAGAGACTGAAAAGGAAACGAGCGGCAAGAAGTCCGTTCCAGCAGATTTAATGGGTGACAAGGAAGCTCTGGATCTGGTGCGCTCCTACTATGCAATCCCTGAAAACCAACGCCGCCGTCTGTTTGAGCTTGCACGCGTCCTCAGCGAAGTCGCCTGAGCGAACAGGGTTGACTCTGGCACGCGTGGGCCGCACGGGTAGCGCATGCAAGAGACTCTTTTAAGCGATCTGGATGTTGCCGAAGAAATGGCCGACGCGGCGCGCGCGGCCATTCTTCCGTTTTTCAGGCAAACCAATCTTGAGACCGACAACAAGCTGGCCGAAGGCTTCGATCCGGTAACAGTTGCCGACCGGAGCGCCGAACAGGCCATGCGCGCGGTTCTGGCCAAACACCGGCCCGATGACGGTATCTTTGGTGAAGAGTTCGGCCAGGTTCAGGGCAGCAGCGGTCGGACGTGGGTTCTGGACCCGATCGACGGCACCCGCGGTTTCATCAGCGGCACACCCACCTGGGGCGTGCTGATCGCGCTGAGCACGCAAGACGGCCCGGTCATGGGCGTCATCGACCAGCCTTATATAGGAGAGCGTTTTGTCGGGGCGGCTGATATCGCTCAGGTGACCGGCCCGACTGGCACAGCACCATTGAAGACCCGTCCGACTTCCAGCCTGGATCAGGCGATTCTGTTCACCACATTCCCCGAGGTCGGCTCCCCCGAGGAACGCGCCGGGTTCGAGGCAGTGGCGCAGCAAGTGCGTCTGACACGTTATGGCATGGATTGTTATGCCTATGCTCTGCTGGCTGCGGGGCAGGTCGATCTGGTGATCGAGGCGGGGCTGAACGCCTATGACATTCAGGCGCCCATTGCGGTGATCGAAGCCGCTGGCGGCGTTGTTACCGATTGGCAGGGTGGCCCGGTGCATGAGGGCGGGCGCGTGCTGGCAGCAGCAAATGCAGAACTGCACGCGGCGGCGCTGGCGCTTTTGCGCAAGCATTGAAAGTTATTGCCGGGTTTGAACTGGTCGGGTAGGGTTTGCCCGGCTGGTTCTTGTACCCGTTTTCCGCCAGCCGACGCTCTTCTTGCACGAAACGGGTGTAAAGCAAGGAGGGCGGAATGACCGAAATCCTGATCAAGAATGCAGACACTATCCTGACGATGGACGATTCGCGCCGTGAACTCTCTGGTGCGGATATCCTGATCCGTGGGGGAAAGATCGAACAGGTCGGCCACGGTTTGAAGACAGCCGGAGAAATCCACAATGCCGCCGGGTGTGTTGTAACGCCGGGCTTAGTGAACACCCATCACCACCTTTATCAAACCCTAACGCGCGCAGTGCCCGGCGGGCAGGATGCGTTGCTATTTGGTTGGCTAAAGACGCTCTATCCCATCTGGTCTCGCTTTGGGCCGGAAGAGATGTTCGTCTCGGCCCAGATCGGTTTGGCCGAACTGGCACTTTCGGGATGCACGCTCAGTTCAGACCACCTGTATCTGTATCCGAACGGTGCACGGCTGGACGATACGATTGCCGCTGCCGCAGAGATTGGTCTGCGTTTCCACCCCACACGCGGCGCGATGAGCATTGGGGAAAGTGACGGAGGGTTGCCGCCGGACGCGTTAGTAGAGCAGGAGCAAACCATCCTCGACGACATGATCCGTGTGGTCGATGCGTTCCACGATCCGTCCGAGGGGGCGATGGTCCGCGTTGGGTTGGCGCCGTGTTCGCCGTTTTCCGTCAGCCGTGATCTGATGCGCGATGCTGGGATTCTGGCGCGGGACAAGGGCGTGATGCTGCACACTCATTTGGCGGAGAATGACGAGGATATCGCCTATTCGCAGGCTCAGTTTGGCTGTCGCCCGGGGCAATATGCCGAGGATCTGGGCTGGACCGGCCCGGACGTCTGGCACGCCCATTGCGTCAAGCTGGATGGGGCCGAGATTGACTTGTTCGCCAGAACCGGGACGGGCGTTGCCCATTGTCCCTGCTCCAATTGCCGTCTGGGGTCAGGCATCGCGCCGGTGCGTGCCATGCGCGACCAGGGCGTTCCTGTTGGATTGGGAGTGGATGGGTCAGCCAGCAACGACATCGGCAACCTGATCCTTGAGGCGCGTCAGGCCATGTTGCTGCAACGGGTTGCGAAGGGTGCGGATGCCATGTCCTCCCGCGAAGTGCTTGAGATCGCAACGCGCGGTGGTGCCGATGTTCTGAACCGCCCCGACTGCGGGCGGCTGGAACCCGGCAAGCGCGCCGACATTGCCATCTGGGACACGCGCGGCATCGAAAGCGCAGGCAGTTGGGACCCGGCGGCGTTGCTGCTGGCGGGGCCGATGAATGTGAAACATCTGTTTGTCGAAGGCCGCCAGATCGTGCGCGATGGGCATGTCACCACGTTGGACATGCCCCGTGTGATCGAGCAGCAGAACCAGCTGGTCCACGCTCTGCAATACTAGGTTGAAAAGCACAGGTGATCGTCGTCGCTGTCGCCACTGTGAAGTGACCTTATGGCTTCGAAGCGCTCCAGCCGTGTCTCGGTCGTTTTTTGAGTTTTTCCCCGGTTGTGCTATGTTTTCCGTCTATTTTAAGGAGTAGATAGATGAATTTGCGAGTACTTTCGTTTGGCGCTGCAATCTTCACTGTTTTGAATGTTGGAGCAGCTTGGGCCGACCCGAAGCCGCAGGGTTCTAAACCTGCGGATCCGAACACAATCGCTCAACTCTACGCAGGAAAAACCCAGATATGGAAAAGTTGCGAAGGGGGAATTTACTTTGGTTCCGGTTGGCAAGCCAGTGCCTGGTGTAAGAAACACAGCGATAATGTGGGCGTTGGGACTTGGAAGGTTGATGGCAAAGCGCGGGTGTGTCGCGACTTGGTTTGGTATTGGCCCGAAGGTGATGCCAGAGGGTCCAAGGAAGACGCACTGGGGTGTATCGAACACGTGGTTGCTCCGGACGGTTCGATCTGGCGCAGTTGGCCGAACGAAAATGAGTGGTGGTCAATGACTGGTGACGAAAGCCTTGTGAAGGGTGACAAATTTAAATCAAAGAAAAGAAAGAATTCGAAAAGCCTAGGGCTGTAGATTTCAAACAGTCAGATGATCCAATTTAATTCTGGGCAGCTAAGTTTTTGGCTGCCCGGTTTCGTGTTTGACCTGGGTGATCCTTTGTCTAGCTGATAGCTCGCCGCCCGGCGATCCAAACCTCGGAAATCGCCCGGTCGTCGCCCATCATGATGGTGGGGAAGATGGCCTCCCACAGATCGTCGGCGCAGGCCTCGCGCTGGGCGATGGCCGGGGTCGAGGCGAGGTCGAGGACGACCAGATCGGCCTCCATCCCCGGAGCGACGTTGCCGATGCAGTCGTCCATCCGCAATGTACGCGCCGAACCGACGGTGCCCAGCCACAGCAGCTGAGCGGCGTGCAAAGGCGCACCCCTCAGCTGCCCGATCTCATAGGCCGCGGCCATCGTGCGCAGCATCGAAAAGCTGGACCCGCCGCCAGTATCTGTTGCCAGGCCAACCCGGTGGCCGTCGGTCATCAGTCCGGTCATGTCGAACAGCCCCGAGCCGATGAAGGTGTTCGAGGTCGGGCAGTGTATCAGCGCCGCGTCGACCTCACGCAGCCGGTCGCGTTCGCGGGCTTCCAGATGGATGACGTGGCCGTAGACGCCATGCGCGCCCAGCAGGCCGAACTTCTCATAGGTATCCAGATAATCGCGCGCCTCGGGGAACAACTCGCGGACCCAGGCGATTTCGTCGGTTTGCTCGCTCAGGTGCGTTTGCATCAGGCAATGCGGATGTTCGGCCCAGAGCGCGCCCATCGCCTCAAGCTGTTCGGGCGTGGAGGTGGGGGAAAAGCGCGGGGTGATTGCATAGGACAGCCGGTCGATTCCGTGCCATTTCGCGAGCAACGCATCGGACTGGTCGTAGGCCGTCTGCGCCGTGTCCCGCAGTCCCTCGGGCGCGTTGCGATCCATGCAAGTTTTACCAGCGACCACACGCTGATTACGCTGCCGCGCAGCTGTGAAGAAGGCATCCACGCTTTCGGGGTGGATGGTGCAGAAACTGCACATGGTAGTCGTGCCATGCGCCGCCGTCAGGTCCAGATAGCGGTTGGCGATCTCGGACGCATAGGCGGGGTCGCCGAACTTCATCTCTTCGGGGAAGGTATATGTGTTCAGCCAGTCGATCAGGCGTTTGCCCCAACTGGCGATCATGGCGGTCTGCGGATAGTGCACATGGGCGTCCACAAACCCGGCCATGATGACGTGCTGGCCGTGATCCACGACGGTTGCGTCCGGATGGGCGGCGCGCAGGTTGTCGGCATCCGCAACAGCGGAAATGCGGCCGTCTTCGACCAGAACGGCCTCGCTGATTTTGACGGCTTCGGTCGGTTCACCCTCGAACGGGGAACCGGTGAAACTCAGAACACGCCCTTTCAGCAGCGTTTTTTGCGCCATTTTTCTTCATCTCCGCCTGTATGGGACTGCGAAACAGCATAGGCGGGTGAAACTTGTCGGTAAATCGCCGCATTGTCATTGTTTTCCGGTAGCAGCTTCTTCTAATTAGAGGCCAATGACCGAATGATACGGGGGCAGATATGACGACAGGCTTTGATGAACCCGTAACCGATGCGACCAGCGACGAAGATGTCTATGCGCTGGATCGCAAGACCGTAGCCGCCATTCTGTACGCAGTCGACGTGGACGACCGCGACAAGCTGATCGAGCTGATGGATCCGCTACACCCGGCCGACATCGCTGACCTTCTGGAACAGATCAACCCTTATGATCGGGCGCGTCTGATCCGTCTGTATGACAAAGAGTTTGACGGCGATATCCTCTCGGAACTTGATGAGGCGGTGCGTGAAGAGGTCATTAACGTGCTGCGCCCGGACGTTCTGGCCGACGCCGTGCGTGACATGGAAAGCGACGACGTTGTTGACCTGTTGGAAGACCTCGAAGAGCCGCAGCAGGAGGCGATCCTTGACGCGCTTGAGGATTCCGAGCGGATCGCGGCTGAACAGGCGTTGTCCTACCCGGAAAACTCTGCCGGTCGTCTTATGCAGCGCGAGGTGGTCATGGCGCCCGAGCATTGGTCGGTTGGGCAGGCCATCGACTTCATGCGCGCCAATGACGATCTGCCTGAACAATTCTATCACGTGGTGCTGGTCGATCCGCGGCTGAAGCCCGTGGCGCAGGTCACTCTGGGCAAGCTGATGGCCACACGGCGCGAGGTGCCACTGCATGACATCGCCGAAGAGGAGTTCCACTCGATCCCCGTCGATCAAGACGAGGAAGATGTGGCTTATGCCTTCAACCAATACCACCTGATTTCGGCCCCGGTAGTGGATGCGGATGGGCGGTTGGTCGGTGTGATCACCATCGACGACGCGATGGTCGTTCTGGATGAAGAACACGAAGAAGATATTCTGCGTCTTGCAGGGGTTAGCGACGAAAGCTCGATCTCGGACAGTGTGGCCGCGACCAGTCGGCGGCGTCTGCCGTGGCTGGCCGTGAACCTGTGTACGGCGATCTGTGCCTCGCTGGTGATCTCACAGTTCGAGGCGGCGATTGATCAATTGGTGGCGCTGGCGATTCTGATGCCGATCGTGGCGTCGATGGGCGGCAATGCCGGGACGCAGTCGCTGACGGTTGCGGTGCGGGCGCTAGCAACGCGCGACCTGACCAACGCCAACGTCATGCGCGTAATCCGGCGCGAGTTGTTGGTGGGGATGCTGAACGGGCTGTGTTTTGCCATCGTGCTGGGCACCGTTGGGATGATGTGGTTTGATTCTCCGATGCTGGGTGTCGTGATCGGATCGGCCTTGGTCGTGAATATGATCATCGCAGGCTTTGCAGGTACGGTAGTACCGGTGGTGCTGGACCGTATGGGTGTTGACCCTGCGCTGGCGTCGGGAACCTTTGTAACGACCACAACGGATGTCATGGGGTTCTTCATCTTTCTTGGGCTTGCCAGCGTGGTGCTACTGTGACCGATCTGACCGAAATCAAAGCTGCCGCGCGCAAGGCGGCTTTTGCGCGCCGCAAGGCTGCGTTTGACACCCGTTTGCCCGGAGCCGCCGGGCGTTTATCCGAGGTTCTGGCCGGGCACCGGGGCGTGCCAATTTCAGGCTACATGCCGATCCGCACCGAGATAGATCCGCTGGCTGCGATGGCCGAGGCCTCTGCCTATGGCCCGGTCGGTGTGCCGGTGATTCAGGCCGCCGGACAACCACTGAAGTTTTCACGCTGGACGCCAGAGGGCGCACTGAAAGACGGACCCTTCGGGGCCAAGGTGCCCGAGGTCGATGACTACTTCGACCCCGAGATCCTGCTTGTTCCGCTGGTCGCATTTGATGCGCAGGGCGGACGCTTGGGCTATGGCGGCGGCTTTTATGACCGCACGCTGCAAGGGTTGCGCGCCAAACGCCCGACACTGGCCATCGGATTTGCCTTTGACGCGCAAGAGGCCGAAGGGCTACCGCTGGAGCCCACCGATCAGCCGTTGGATATGGTGGTCACGGAAAGCCGCGTGCTGACGTTTTCGGCCTGATCGCCTCAGGTCGGGCTATTTTCGCGGAAGTATTCCCAAGCATCAACTTCGCGCCCGTCCGGCAGAATGCAGACGCCGGTCTGCCCTTCGTCGCCGTCGCGGATTTCGTATTTCGCACCGCTTTCTACACAGAACGTGGCCGCAGGGTTTGCCAGTTGAGTGTCTGAATCTGAAGTCGGTGCCTCTTCGCAGGCGGCTAGTGTGGTCAGGCCAATGGCAGCCAAAAAGGTGCGAGTCATTAAGATTCTCCTGTCTAAAGGGCTTTGGCAGTTTATGCTGGCAGCTTAACCACTTGTGCTTGACCATTACCACACTTAGGACAGGTTGGATGAGGATACTTTTTCTGGGTGACGTCATGGGCCGCGCGGGACGCACGGCCATTCAGCAACATCTGCCGCGTCTGCGTGACGAATGGCGGTTGGATTTTGTTGTGGTCAATGGTGAGAACGCCTCGAACGGGATGGGGTTGACCGGTGATCACGCGAAATTGCTGCTGGACGCCGGTGCCGACTGCCTGACTCTGGGTGATCACGCGTTCGACCAGAAGGATATGCTGCAATTCATCGAGAAAGAACCGCGCATCGTGCGTCCGGTGAACTTCGCCAAAGGCGCGCCGGGGCGGGGCCATCGCTTGTTCACCGCACCCGGAGGCCGCAAGGTGCTGGTGGTGCAGGTGCTGGGGCAGGTGTTCATGAAACGGCCCTTTGATGATCCGTTCTCGGCCATTGAACCGGTCCTGAAGTCGCACCCACGCGGTGGTCAGGCGCAGGCCATCATCGTAGATATGCATTGCGAGGCGACGTCTGAAAAGATGGCGATGGGTCACTATTGCGACAAACGCGCCAGCCTTGTGGTCGGGACGCATACCCACGTGCCGACCGCGGATGCTCAGATCCTGCCGGGCGGCACGGCCTACCTTACCGATGCAGGGATGTGCGGGGATTATGACTCGGTGATCGGCATGGACAAGGTTGAACCGATGCGCCGTTTCATCACCGGTATGCCCAAGGCGCGGTTCACACCGGCCAATGGTGAGGCAACGCTGAGTGGTGTTTTCGTCGAGACCGATGACCGCGACGGGCAGGCGAAATCGGTGCAGATGGTGCGCGTAGGCGGGCGTCTGCAACAAGCTGGGCCGCAGTAAGGCTTGCTCTGCCGCGCGCAATGCGGGAAACTGACCGGCGGGCGCGCAAGCCAAGCCAAGGTTCGGACACAAAACCAAGAATGCAATTCCTTCAACTGACAGAAATGGGCAGCGCAATTGTGGCGCTATTGGTGGTTGCAGGCATGTTCGTCATGTTCTTGCGCGAAACCTACCCGACAGAGGTCGTTGCCATCGGCGGAGTAGCGGTGATGCTGGTCACCGGCATTTTGCCGTATCAAAGCGCGCTGGCCGTGCTGTCCAACCCCGCGCCCTGGACCATTGCGGCGATGTTTATCATCATGGGGGCTTTGGTGCGGACCGGAGCGCTTGATGCGTTTACCTCGACCGCGCAGAAGCAGGCGCAGGTGAACCCGCGCTTCGCCATTGGGCTGTTGATGGCGTTTGTTGTGCTGGCTTCGGCGGTGGTGTCGAACACGCCGGTGGTGGTCGTAATGATCCCGGTCTTTGTGCAGATTGCGCGCACGCTGAATGTTCCGGCCTCAAAATTGCTGATCCCGTTGAGTTATGCGGCTATTCTGGGCGGCACGTTGACGTTGATTGGAACCTCGACCAACCTGCTGGTGGATGGTGTGGCTCGGGCTCAAGGGATGAAGGCGTTCTCGATCTTAGAAGTCACGCCGTTGGGCATCGTGCTGGTGATCTATGGCATGATCTACTTGCGTTTCATCGCGCCGCGCCTGTTGCCAGACCGGGACAGCATGGCCTCACTGCTGTCCGACCGGTCCAAGATGAAGTTTTTTACCGAGGCCGTCATCCCTCCAGAAAGCAACCTGATTGGGCGCGAGGTGATAGGGGTACAGCTGTTCAAACGTCCTGGCGTGCGTCTGATTGACGTTATACGGGGCGACGAGTCGCTGCGGCGCAATCTGAAAGGGGTTGAACTGAAACTCGGTGACCGTGTGGTTCTGCGCACAGAAATGACCGAGTTGCTGAGCCTGCAAAGCAACAAGGAACTCAAGCGCGTCGATCAGGTATCGGCGGTTGAAACCAAAACGGTTGAGGTTCTGATCACCCCGGGTTGTCGCATGGTGGGGCGGACGCTCGGCACGCTGCGTTTACGCCGCCGGTATGGTGTCTATGTGCTGGCAGTACATCGGCGGAACCAGAATATCGGGCGCCAGCTGGATGATCTGGTGGTGCGGGTCGGCGACACTCTGCTGTTGGAAGGATCCCCGGCAGATATCCAAAAGCTGGCGTCTGACATGGACATGGTCGACGTCACGCAGCCCTCTGCCCGTGCCTTCCGGCGCAGTCATGCACCGATTGCCATCGGCGCGCTAATCGGGATTGTCGTGCTGGCCGCATTGGGGGTGGCGCCGATCCTGCTGCTTTCAGTTCTGGCAGTCGCAGTGGTGCTGGTGACCCGCTGTATCGATGCGGATGAGGCGTTTTCCTTTGTCGAGGGCCGCTTGCTGGCTTTGATCTTTGCGATGCTGGCCATTGGCGCGGCGCTGGATAAATCCGGTGCCGTTTCGCTGATTGTCGAGGCGATCGCTCCGGGCCTGAGCGCGCTGCCGCCCTTCCTGATCATATGGGCTGTCTATCTGCTGACCTCGGTGCTGACCGAACTGGTGTCGAACAACGCGGTGGCCGTAGTGGTGACGCCGATTGCCATCGGTCTGGCGCAGGCGGTCGGGATCGACCCGCGTCCGCTGGTAGTAGCGGTGATGGTGGCGGCCTCGGCCTCGTTCGCGACGCCGATTGGGTATCAGACCAACATGATGGTTTACGGCCCCGGGGGCTACCGGTTCACCGATTTCCTCAAGGTTGGTGTGCCGCTGAACCTGACGGTCGGCTTGCTGGCGTCGTTGCTGATTCCGTTTATCTGGCCGCTGTAAATCTGGCGCGGAATCGCCGATCCACAGGCAGGGGTCTTGTAAATACCGATTAGGCCACGATCTTTTTACCAAAGCGGCAGTAAAAGGATTGGATCATGCCATTTCCAAAACTCGGTCAAGCCATCGTCGTGAGTGCAATTGCGCTTACAGTTCTGGTCAGCCAGGGCCATGCAGGGATGGTCACGGGAACAGCCACTTACCGCGAACGCATCGCAGTACCGCCAGACGCCACACTGTATGTCGAGCTTCAGGATGTCTCGCTGGCCGATGCGCCTGCGATACCCCTTGCTGCGAAACGGTATGCAATGGACAGCGTGCCCGCGCAGTTTGAGCTAACCTTTGATGATGCCCTGATCAAGGACGGCCACCGATACGTGGTGCGTGCCTCAATCAATCAGGGGCAAGATCTGCTGTTTACCACCGACACGGCCTACCCGGTTTTGACCGATGGGGCAGGGGATTCCGCCGATTTGATGCTGGTTCAGGTTCAGGGAGGCGCAATGCTGGACAACACTCAGTGGACGGCTGCCGTTTTGAACGGTGCTCCGATTGAAGCAGAGCGTCGTCCTGAAATTACCTTCGCACAGGGCGGAGCCTTTTCCGGCAGTGGAGGGTGCAACCGTTTCAACGGTCAGGCCGAGATATCCGGAGCGAGCATCTCATTCCCCGACAATATGGCTGCGACGTTGATGGCTTGCCCACCGGCATTGGAAGAGGTTGAACGGCAGTTTTTCAAAGCCCTGCAAGGCGCAACCACCTACGCGATGGAAGGGGATGCTCTGGCTTTTCTGAATGCTGCAGGCGAGCCGATCATCAAATTCGTGCGTACCCAATAGGTTAGGGCCGTCACGCGACGGCCCTTGACCGCCCGGCATTGCGGCCTGAGAAGATGCAGCCGCCCAGAAACGAGCCTTCGAGCGCGTTGTAGCCGTGGTAACCACCGCCTCCGAACCCCGCGACCTCTCCGGCAGCGAACAGGCCGGGGACGACCTGACCATCCGCGCCGATCATCTGACTGTCGAGATTGGTCTGCAGCCCGCCCAGAGTTTTGCGTGTCAGCACGTGCAGCTTCACCGCGATCAGTGGGCCGTTGGCCGGATCAAGGAATTTGTGCGGCTTGGCAGTGCGGATCAGTTTGTCGCCTCGATAGTTGCGCGCGGCCAGAATGGCCGCCATCTGCGCGTCCTTGGTAAAGGGGTTGTCGACCTGACTGTCCCGCGCCTCGATCTGGGCGCGCAGATGGGCCTCGTCGATCAGGCCGCCGCCCAATTGGTTCATGCCGCTGACCAGTTCGGTCAGCGTATTGGCAACGATGAAATCCTCTCCGTGTTCTTTGAACGCCTCAACCGGCGCGGTGGCTTTTGAGCCGGTCAGGACGCGTTGAAACAGCACCTCGCGCCAGCCGCCATCGGTCATGTCGGGGTTCTGTTCGGAACCCGACAGGGCGAATTCCTTTTTAATCACCTTCTGGGTCAGCACGAACCAACTGTATTCGTGGCCGGTTTTCAGGATTTCTTCCAGAGTACCCAGTGTATCGAACCCCGGCATGCAGGGCGGTTTCAGCCGATTGCCATGCGCGTCGAACCACATGGAGCTTGGTCCGGGTAGGATGCGGATACCATGCGAGGGCCAGATCGGGTTCCAGTTGCGGACGCCTTCAGTGTAATGCCACATCCGATCGCCGTTGATCACATGGCCGCCAGCTTTTTCACTGATGCCGATCATGCGGCCATCGACGTGAAAGGGCACGCCTGCGACCATGTCTTTTGGCGGCTCGCCCAACCGGTCGCGGGGCCAGTTCTTGCGCACCATCTCGAAATTGCCACCGATCCCGCCCGAAGTGACGATAACCGAGGGCGCATAGACCTCGAACTCACCCACCTCATCGCGGTTGGTCTTGGCGCCGTGCGCGGCAGTGTCATCGGCCAGTACCTCGCCCGAAACCCCCTTGGTGCCGCCGTTCTGCATGATGATATGGCTGACCTGATGACGGAATTTCAACTCGATCAAACCGGCGCTGACGTGTTCCTGTACACGACGGATGAAGTGTTTCAGAACGCCCGGCCCAGTGCCCCATGTGATGTGAAACCGCGGGACTGAGTTGCCGTGGCCATCCGCATAGGATCCACCACGCTCGGCCCATCCGACGATAGGGAACCAGCGCAGACCCATCTCGTATAGCCAAGGACGCATCTCTCCGGCGGCGAATTCCACGTAAGCTTCGGCCCATTTGCGCGGCCAGGCGTCTTCATCGCGGTCGAATTGCGCGCTGCCCATCCAGTCGCGTAAGGCTAAATCGTGACTGTCTTTGATCCCCATGCGCCGCTGTTCCGGTGTGTCGACCATGAACAGCCCGCCGAGGCTCCAGAACGCTTGCCCACCCAGAAAACGCGCGGGCTCCTGATCCAGAACGATCACCTTCTTGCCGCGATCCCCAAGCTCGGCCGCGGCGGCCAGCCCGGCCAATCCGGCCCCCACGACGATGGCATCAGCAGTGTTGTTGGTCATGTCTTGTCCTTTCAGCGGCTGCGGAGCCAGGCGATATAGGGCAGGGCCACGACATACATCATGATCCCGTAAACGGCTGAGGGCAGGGCCAGCGGGCTAAACCCAGTCTCAGTCCCCGTGATCAGCGCCGCCAGAGTGATCCCCAGCGTCGAATTCTGAATGCCGGTTTCGATTGAAATGGTTTTACTCTCATTCCACGACAGTTTCGCGGCACGCGCCAGCCCCAGCCCGATGGCCAGCAGCGCGATGTTCAAAGTGACCAGCCCAGCGCCCATGATCCCAAGGTTGTCAATGAAAAGCTGCCAGTTTCCGGCCAGCGCGGCGAGGACAATTAAGACAAAAAGGGCGGTCGCCACTTTGGACAATGGCGCGTCGATCCGTTCTGCAAAAGTGGGTGCGAAATGGCGCAAGCTGACGCCGATGGCCACGGGCAGGGTGGTGATCAGGAACAGGGCGATGGCCAGTCCGGTGATTGAGACCTCGGGGGCGTCTTCGCCCATGAAGTGATTGATCGACCAGGCGGCCAGAATGGGCACGGTCACCATCGATAACAGGCTGATCACCGCAGTCAGGCTAACCGACAGTGCAACATCGCCTTTAGCCAGTTTCGACAGGATATTGCTGGTCACGCCGCCCGGGCAAAAGCTGAGCAGCATGAAGCCAACCGCGATCTCGGGCGGCAGGGCGAACAGCTTGACGGTGATGACGGCCGCGATTGGCAGCAGCACCACCTGACTCAAGGCGCCGATAGCAAACGGGTAGCCCCGGGTCAGAACGCGCCGAAAATCAGCGACGTGCAGCCCGATGCCCAGAGACAGCATGATTATGGCCAGCGACAGCGGCAGGCCGACATTGATAAGCAGATCCAAGAACAACTCCTCCCAAAGCCGTTCGGATCAGCCTATGCGAGGGGTGAAGTTGCAGGCAACCGCGCCGTTGGGTCACATATAGCGCTTGGCAAAACGGTGCAGGATTTCGCCGGGTTGGGTGACGTCGGCTGCGTGGCAGATATCGATCAGGCGCTGGGCGTCTTCGGGCGGGAAATAGCCGTGGTGCTTGTAGATATTGATACGCTCTTCAAAGTCGCGCGCGTCGGCCTCGGGGTGGAATTGTGTGGCATAGACGTTCTGGCCCCAGCGGATCATCTGAAACGGGCAGGGGTCCGAGGCGACAAGGTGAACGCACCCGTCGGGCAGGGTCTGCACGGCCTCTTTATGGCCGACAAATGCGTCGAAGGTCTGGTCCAACCCGGCGGTCAGCGGATCGCGTGCACCGTCATCGGTCAGGTGGCAGGTCGAGGGGCCGACGGGTTCTCCGTACTGGTCCTTGCTGACATCCCCATCCAGATGCGCGGCCAGAATGCCGAGGCCATAGCAGCACCCCATGAACGGATGATCCTTCGCGGTAATCTGCGGCATCAGGCCCATGATGGCGGCTTCGATACGCGCATCCATCGGGGACTTTGTAGCCGGATCGTCACTGACACAGCCTGGGCCGCCACCAACAATCACGCCGGCATAGTCGGTGACATTCAACCCTGCAGGCAAGTCCTCGCAATCCAGACGGATGCGATGGGTCTGGTTCGGCGACAGGCCGGTCTTGTCCAGGATCGAGGCGTACTCGGCATCCGAGGCTTCGGTTTCGGGGCGCAGTTGCAGGATCAGAAATCGTTTCATGCGCTGCCTTTACCCATCAAAGCGGCCAGAAGACAAGAATGGCGGGAATGGAAACCGCGACGATGAGGATTTCCAGCGGCAGGCCCATGCGCCAGTAGTCACCAAAGCGATAACCGCCGGGGCCAAGAACCAGCGTATTGTTCTTGTGCCCTATGGGCGTGAGGAACGCGGCCGAGGCCGCTACGGCGACCGTCATCAGAAAAGGGTCGGGTGAGACCTCAAGCGTGCGCGCCATCTGGATGCCGACGGGGGCAGCGACGATAGCGGTGGCAGTGTTGTTCAGCACATCGGACAAGGTCATCGTGACGATCATCAGAACCGTCAGAATGGCCCATGCGGGTAGGCCGTCGGTCAATTGCACCAGCGCATTGGCGATCAGTTCGGTCCCGCCCGAGGTCTCCAACGCGCTGCCCAGCGGGATCATTGACCCCAGCAACACGACCACAGGCCATTCGATGTGGTTGTAGATATCGGCAATCGGCATGATCTTGGTCAGCACATAAGCGACCACGACCAGCCCCAGTGCAATCGGCAGATAGATCAGCCCGACACTGGCGGCCAAAACTGCGGCGGCGAACAGGCCGATGGCCAGCCAAGCCTTGTCATTGGCGGTGACGTTCAGGCCACGCTCGGCCAGCGGAAGGCAGCGCAGCCATTCGGTGACATCCGCACTGCGGTCGCGCGGGCAGAGCAGCAACAGGATGTCTCCTGCCTCAACCTTGGTCTTGCGGACCTGTTCGGTGATGCGGCGGCCTTGGCGCGAGATGCCCATCAGCACGGTGCTTTGCCGCCACGCCAGCCCAAGCCCCTGCGCGGTGCGACCGGTGATGCGGGAACTTTCGGGGGCAACAACCTCGATCACTTCCAGCCCGTCGCCCTCGGCGGTCAGCAACTCCTGCCGCCGGGTGTCCGAGAAATCGAGGTTCAGCGCCGCACGAAACTCATCCAGCGCCTCTGGCCGGGCCTCAAGCACCAGCGCATCGCCCTGTTTCAGCGTGGTATGGGCGGAGCGGCCATAGCGCCGCTTGCCGTCGCGGATCAGGCCGATAATGGCCACGTCCGACTTCTCGGCGGCCTCGTAAAGTTCGCTGACCCGCTTGCCGATATGCGCGGATTCGGGCGGGACGGTCAGCTCTGCGATGTATTCGGCCAGTGCCTCGGAGGATTCCTCCTGCGGTCCACGGTTCGGAATAAGCCGCCATCCGATCAGAGAGACAAAGGCCAGCCCGGCAATGGCCGCCACCCCGCCGACAGGGGCGAAGTCGAACATCTTGAACGGCTCGCCCAGCGTCTCCTGCCGGATTGAGGCGATGATGATGTTCGGAGGCGTGCCGATCAGCGTCGCCATGCCGCCCAGAATGGTAGCAAAGCTCAGCGGCATCAGCGTCAGGCCGACCGACCGCCCAGCCTTGCGTGCTGTTTGGATATCGACGGGCATCAGCAGAGCCAGAGCGGCGACGTTGTTCATGAAGGCTGACAGAACCGCGCCGATTCCACCCATCAGTGCGATATGTGCGCCAAGGCCCCGCGAGGCATCAACCAAGGTGCGGGTGATCAGAAACACAGCGCCGGATCGGACTAAGCCGGCCGACACGACGAGAACAAGCGCGACGATGATGGTCGCGGGATGGCCAAACCCGGCAAAGGCGTCGTCTACGGGCACAACACCCAGCACGACTCCGATCAACAACGCGGAAAACGCCACAAGATCATAGCGGAAACGCCCCCACAGAAGCATTCCGAATACAGTTGCGAAAAGGGCAAAAAGAATAATCTGATCTGTCGTCATGCCGTCACCATACCCGCAAGACGGTCTTGGACAAGCCGCTCTCTTGATCCCATGGCCTGCAAACGTCTATATGAGCGCCGAACACGCAATCACTATCACGAGGACGCACCATGGCAGGCCATTCCAAATGGGCCAACATCCAGCACCGCAAGGGACGTCAGGACGCCGCGCGGTCCAAGCTGTTTTCCAAGCTGTCGAAAGAGATCACCGTAGCCGCCAAGATGGGCGACCCCGATCCCGACAAGAACCCGCGCCTGCGTCTGGCCGTTAAAGAGGCCAAGTCGAACTCAGTCCCCAAGGACGTGATCGACCGCGCAATCAAGAAATCGGTTGCAGGCGAAGGCGACGAATACGAAGAAATCCGGTACGAGGGCTATGGCCCCAACGGTGTCGCTGTGATCGTCGAAACGATGACGGACAACCGCAACCGGACGGCCTCGACCGTGCGTTCGACCTTCTCGAAGAACGGCGGCAACCTGGGCGAGACCGGATCGGTCGGGTTCATGTTCGAACGCAAGGGTGAGGTTGTTTACTCAGCCTCTGTCGGAGATGCCGACACCGTGTTCGAAGCAGCCATCGAAGCAGGCGCTGAAGACGTCGAAAGCTCGGACGAAGGGCACATCATCTGGTGCGCCGATACCGATTTGAACGATGTGTCGAACGCGCTGGAAGCCGCGTTGGGCGAGACCGAGTCGACCAAGCTGGTCTGGAAGCCGACCACAACGACCGAGCTGGGTCTGGACGACATGCAAAAGCTGATGAAGCTGATTGATGCGCTGGAAGACGATGATGACGTGCAGCGCGTCACCACCAATTTCGAGGCCACGGATGAGGTCATGGCGCAGCTCTGATCCGCGTCAAACAGCAGTCTTTGGAAACCCGGCCGTTGGTCGGGTTTTTCTTTGTCTGTTCGCCGGAACCTTATAGGCTGAAAGCTAAGCATTGTGTCCGTAGGGCATTTGAAATCAATGAGAGAATGACGGACAGCCCGGCAACCACACCTAAACGGAATATCCCGGTTCTAGCCGGGCAGAGCATCCTGTCTCAGGTCGCGTGGACGCTGGGTAGCCCGTCCGTAGTGCTGCCGTTTCTGGCCGTGTCGCTGGAGTTGCCGATGTTCATTGCCGGGGCTCTGGTGTCGATCCGGATGGCGGGCAGCATGATCTCGGACGTGTTTCTGGCGCAGCCGATTGCGGCGCGGCCACAAAAGAAACGCGGGATTGCCCTGACCGAAATTGCCATCGGCGCTTGTCTTATCATGGCGGTGGTGGTGGCTTCGACCGGAGTGGTTCCAGCCATCGGCGTGGCCTTCGTTGCAGCGTTTTTTCTGATTGGTCTGATAGAAGAGATTCAGTCGCTGATGTATACCGACCTCATTGGCGATCACGTGCATTCCAAATCGCGAATGGTTTTGCATTACCTGCAACTTGGCATCGGCGGATTGGGCGCCATCGGGCTGGCTCTGCTGGTGCATGAGATAACCAAGGAAAACCCACCTTTTTCGCGCCATTCGGCAGTGATTGCCGTCTCGGTCACTTTTTTCGTTCTGTCGGGCCTGTCCATTTTGGCGATGTCCGAGATTGCCAAGAAGACTGAGACCAAGGGTGACGCGCTGCCTGCGCGGAAACGGAAGTTCTCGGAGAACTTCACCGACATCATTGCCATGTTCGATCAGGCCTGGTTTCGCCACTACATGGTCATGCGCATACCCTTGGTCGTGGTGTCCCTGTCGGTGCCGTTCTTTGCACTGATCGCGGCCGAGGCGCATCACGCATCAGCCAAGGGTTTGACCGCAATGATCATCTCATCGGCGTCGGGGTATCTGGTCTCAGCCCCTTTGTGGCAGTTGGTGAACATGAAATCGCACCGCGCCGTAATGGTGGTGGGCAACCTGATGGTGGCTTTCACCGGGGGTGGGTTGTTGGCAGTGCATTTCTTGGGGGTCGATCATGCGGTGCATCTTCACGCGGTAGCGTTGTTTATCGTGACGGTGGCCGTGACGGGCATCAGCGGGGCGAGAAAACTGTATTTCCTTGACGTGGCCCCCAAGGATCAGCGCGTAAAAGGGGCGGCAGCGATCAAAAGCATTTGCCGGATCACAGCGGTCATCCTGTCGGCTGCACTGGCGGCGGTCGCACACATACACGAAGTCGCCTGGGCAGTATTCTTCATCGTTCTCGTCAGCCTGTTTGCCGCCATCACCTGCTATCGGGTGGTTTTGCCGAACACAAAGAAGTCCGAGGTGGCGTGACACGGCGCATCAGCGCTAAGTGGATAGTAACGCGCGTGCCGCAACTTGTTTGACCGAAGCGGTCAGTGGTGCCAGCGCAGAGGACAATACGCGGCCCACTTGCCATGTCAGCGGTACGTCCAGGGGCGCATCGGGCAGCAACGGAACCAATCGCCCGTCATCCAATGCATGTTGCGCCAGCCCGATTGGGTTCATACCCCAACCCATCCCCGCCATTGCCGCGTCCACGAAACCCTGCGGTGAGGGCAGGAAATGCGAGGGCGGCGCAATCCTCTGACCGGTCTGTTCGATGATCCACGATTTTTGCAGACTGTCCTTGCGGTTGAAGGTCAAACAGGGCGCCCGTGCCAACGTGGTTGCGTTCACCCCATCGGCAAACCACTGGCGCATGTAGCTCGGGCTTGCGGTCGCGATATAGCGCAGCGCCCCCAAATCCAAAGCATCGCAACCGGCCACCAGCTGACTGCCCACCGTGATGGCGGCACTGACCTCTCCACGTCGCAACCATTCCGCCGAATGGTCCTGATCATCGACCACTAGATCGAACAGTAAGCCATCGATCTGAGCCATGGCGTCGATGAACCACGTCGCCAATACGTCGGCGGGAACGGCCACGCGGACGCGGGCCGGACCGCTGGCCTGATCCAGAGTTAGTTCCCGGGCCAGTTTGGCCTCGAGCAATCCAATATCCTCGGCATGTTGCGCAATTCTCAACCCTGCCGGAGTACCCGTGCATGGCGTGCCGCGTTGGATCAGGGCCGCGCCGACGCGATCCTCCAGCGCTTTGATCCGTTGCGATATGGCTGAGGGTGTGACGGCCAACTCGGCAGCTGCGGCCTCAAAGCTGCCGTGTCGCAAGATTGAAGACAGCGCAGACAGGTGATTGGGATCAAGCAGCATTAGCCAAACTTAACTGAGGTCAACATCTTTAATTTGATAGAGGGCCGCAATACCCGTAGTCAATGCCTCGGAACCATAGGAGGTCACATGTCTACATCCCTGATCGCAGGCTTTGCTTTGGGCTTCAGCCTTATCCTCGCCATCGGTGCGCAGAACGCTTTTGTGCTGCGTCAGGGGCTGCGACGCGAGCATGTGCTGCCCTTGTGCCTGACCTGTGCAGTGTCGGACGCCATTCTGATCGCAGCAGGTGTCGCGGGCTTCGGCGCGCTGGCCGCGGCAGCGCCTTGGTTCGAAACGGTCATGCGCTACGGGGGCGCGATCTTTCTGACATGGTACGGCTTGCGCAGCCTGCAATCGGCCTGGCGCGGCGGTGCGGTGATGGACGTGGCCGAGGGGCAGCGCGCCAGCCTGAGGTCGGTTTTGTTGACCGTACTGGCTTTCACCTGGCTGAACCCGCATGTCTATCTGGATACGGTGGTGCTGATCGGGTCGATCTCGGCCCAATATGATGACCGATTGGCCTTTGCGCTGGGCGCGATGCTATCCAGTTTCGTGTTCTTCTTTTCACTGGGTTACGGGGCAGGAGTTCTGTCCCCTGTCTTTGCCAAACCTCGGGCATGGCAGGTTCTGGATGTGGTGATCGGCGTGGTCATGCTGGGAATCGCTTACAAACTTGTGGCGATGTGAAGGGTTGCCCCTGCAGGGGTTTCGGTGTTCAACCGTTAACATGACAACTCTTGCGCCCACATACCGCCCGCTGGTGGGCATGTTCTGGATGTTTGCCGCCGGGGTGTCCTTTGTGGTCATGACCGCGCTGGTCAAGTCGCTAGGCTCGACGATGGACCCGATTCAGGCGGCGTTTATTCGGTTCGTCTTTGGGCTGGTCTTTCTGTTGCCCGCCCTGAAACTGGTCCTGACGACGCACCTGACGCGCCGACACCTGACCCTGTTTGGGGCGCGCGGGATCGTGCACGCTGTGGCCGTGATGCTGTGGTTCTTTTCGATGACGCAGATTCCCTTGGCCGAGGTCACGGCGATGAATTACATGACGCCCGTGTATGTCACCTTGGGCGCGGCGCTGTTTCTGGGTGAGAAACTGGCCTTTCGCCGGATTGCCGCGATCTGTGTGGCGGTGATCGGCGTCATCATCATTCTCCGGCCCGGGTTCCGCGAGGTTTCAGCAGGCCACCTGACGATGCTGGGCACGTCTTTGGCGCTTGGTGCGTCTTATCTGATCGCAAAGGCGCTTGTGCGAGACCTGCCGCCGTCGGTCGTGGTGGCGCATATGTCGATCTGGGTGACGCTTGCCCTGATCCCATTTGCAGTGGCCGTCTGGACCCCGCCCACCTTGCGCGATCTGGGCGTTCTGTTTCTGGTCGCCAGCTTTGCCACCGCCGGTCACTACTTCATGACGATTGCGCTGAAAGCCGCACCTGTGGCGGTCACGCAGCCGGTGACCTTCCTGCAGCTGATCTGGGCCACACTAGTCGGCGCGTTGGTTTTTCACGAAAGCGTCGATGTTTGGGTTGTCGCGGGCGGTTCGCTGATCCTGTCGGCTGTCAGCTTCATCGCCTGGCGTGAGGCGATATTGAACCGCAGCAACCTGACCACACCCAGTATTGCGCCCAAGATTTAGCGGCATTCAGCGCGTGAAAAAGGTTATTGATTGACGAGTCAATAAAAACCCCGTAGCGTTTTTCCCACTTAACGTTGGGAGAGGACAGCTATGCCGAAACTCGGAATGGAGCCAATCCGTCGCGACGCGATCGTACGCGCGACGATCGCCGAGCTTGGGTCGAAAAAGTCCCTCGACGTGACTGTCAGCCAGATCGCCAAGCGGGCCGGAATGTCCAGTGCCCTGGCGCATCACTATTTTGGCGGCAAAGATCAGATTTTTCTGGCCGCGATGCGACGTATCCTGTCCGATTTTGGTGCCGAGGCGCGTGGGGAACTGAAAACCGCGCCTCCGAAGGAGAGGGCGCAGGCTATCATCCGTGCCTGCTTTGCACCTTCTTGCTTTACGCCTGATGTCATCGCGGCATGGATGACGTTTTACGTTCTGGCCCAGACAAACGACGAAGCCCTGCGCCTGTGGCAGATTTATCAGTCGCGTATCCGATCCAACCTGATCGACGCCCTGCGCCCGTTAATGAGGGACCCGGTCGAAGCGGCCGAGAACATGATTGCCCTGATCGACGGGCTGTATATTCGCGCTGCCCTCAGCGCTCCGGAAGAACCCCAACTGGCCGTGAACCACGCGATGCGTGTTCTCAATACTCTGCTCGAGGCTGAAAAATGACAAAACCAAACATTCTGATCCTGATGGTGGATCAGCTTAACGGTACCCTCTTTCCCGACGGTCCCGCCGAATGGCTTCATGCTCCGAACCTGAGGAAGCTGGCGGAACGATCGACGCGGTTTGCCAATGCCTACACGGCCTCGCCGCTGTGCGCGCCGGGGCGGGCCAGCTTCATGTCCGGCCAGTTGCCTTCGCGCACGGGGGTCTATGACAACGCGGCCGAATTCAGCAGTGACATCCCCACCTATGCGCATCACTTGCGCCGTGCGGGCTATTACACCTGCCTGTCGGGCAAGATGCATTTTGTTGGCCCCGATCAGCTGCACGGGTTCGAAGACCGTCTGACCACCGACATCTACCCCGCCGATTTTGGCTGGACGCCGGACTATCGCAAGCCGGGTGAGCGGATTGATTGGTGGTATCACAACATGGGTTCGGTGACCGGCGCAGGTGTGGCCGAAATCTCGAACCAAATGGAATACGACGACGAGGTCGCCTACAACGCCAAGGCCAAGCTCTATGATCTGGCGCGCGGCAACGATGACCGCCCCTGGTGTGTGACCGTCAGCTTTACCCATCCGCACGACCCGTATGTGGCGCGCCGGAAATACTGGGACCTCTACGAGGATTGCGAACACCTGCTGCCCGAGGTTCCGGATCTGGGTTACGACAATCAGGACCCGCATTCCAAGCGTATCTTTGACGCCAACGACTGGCGCAGCTTTGACATCACCGAGGAAGACATCCGCAAATCCCGCCGCGCGTATTTCGCCAATATCTCGTATCTTGACGACAAGATCGGTGAGATTCTCGAGGTTCTGGAAACCACGCGGCAAGAGGCGATCATCCTCTTCGTCTCGGATCACGGCGATATGCTGGGCGAGCGCGGCCTGTGGTTCAAGATGACCTTCTTCGAAGGCTCGTCGCGCGTGCCGCTGATGATCTCGGCGCCGGACCTGCCTGCCGGCCGGATTGATACGCCGGTTTCGACAATCGACGTGACGCCCACGTTGGGTACGCTGGCGGGCGTCGACATGGCCGAGATCGCACCATGGACCGATGGCGAAGACCTCGTGCCTTTGGCGCAAAGCGGCGAGCGGACCGCGCCGGTGGCGATGGAATACGCGGCTGAGGCGTCTTACGCTCCGCTGGTCTCGCTGCGCTATGGCAAGTGGAAATACAACCGCTGCGCGCTGGACCCAGATCAGTTGTTCGACGTTGAGGCTGACCCGCACGAGCAGGTAAACCTTGCTGAAGATCGCGCCCATGCCGGAACGCTGGAATCTCTGCGCGCGAAATCCGAGGCCCGCTGGGATCTGGACCAGTTCGACGCAGAAGTGCGCGCCAGCCAGGCCCGCCGCTGGGTCGTCTATGAGGCGCTGCGGCAGGGTGGTTACTACCCTTGGGATTACCAGCCCCTGCAGAAAGCGTCCGAACGCTACATGCGCAACCACATGGATCTGAACACCGTTGAGGAAAGCCAGCGTTTCCCGCGCGGCGAGTAACCTCTTCATCTTTTGATAAATACTCCTGCCGAACGGTTCCAAACGCGGTTCGGCAGGTTATGGAGACCTGAAAAATGGAAGCAGATTTCGTCATCGTTGGCGCAGGGTCCGCGGGCTGCGCGATGGCTTATCGCCTGAGCGAGGCAGGGGCCTCGGTTCTGGTGATCGAACATGGCGGCACCGATGCCGGGCCGTTCATCCAGATGCCGGCGGCGCTGAGCTATCCGATGAACATGGCGCGTTATGACTGGGGTTATCAGTCCGAGCCCGAGCCGCACCTGAAGAATCGCCGTTTGGCCTGCCCGCGCGGCAAGGTGATCGGCGGATCGTCCTCGATCAACGGGATGGTCTATGTGCGCGGCCACGCGCGCGACTTCGACACTTGGTCCGACATGGGCGCGGATGGCTGGTCTTATGCGGATGTGCTTCCGTACTATAAGCGTATGGAAACATGGCACGATGGCGGCCATGGTGGCGATCCCGAATGGCGGGGCAAAGATGGTCCCCTGCACGTGTCGCGCGGCCCGCGTGAGAACCCTCTGTTCCAGGCCTTTGTCGATGCCGGTCAGCAGGCGGGGTACGAGGTCACCGGCGACTATAATGGCGAAAAGCAGGAAGGCTTTGGCCCAATGGAGCAGACCGTCTGGAAAGGACGGCGCTGGTCGGCGGCAAATGCCTATCTGAAACCTGCGCTCAAGCGCGACAATTGCGAAATCGTACGTGGACTGGCGTCGCGCGTGGTCATGGAAAACGGCCGTGCGACCGGCGTAGAACTGATGCGCGGCGGCAAAAAAGAAATCATACGCGCCCGGCGCGAGGTGGTTCTGGCTGCGTCCTCGATCAACTCACCCAAGTTGCTGATGCTGTCGGGGGTCGGTCCGGCGGCCCATCTGGCCGAGCACGGGATCGAGGTTGTTGCAGATCGTCCTGGGGTGGGCGCAAACCTGCAAGACCATCTGGAACTGTACATCCAGCAGGCCTCGTTGCAGCCGATTACGCTGTATAAGCACTGGAACCTTGTCAGCAAAGGTCTGATCGGGGCGCAGTGGCTGTTCACGAAAACCGGTCTTGGCGCGTCGAACCAGTTCGAAAGCGCGGCCTTTATCCGTTCGAACCCGGGGGTCGAGTATCCGGACATCCAGTACCACTTCCTGCCAATTGCCGTGCGTTACGATGGTCAGGCTGCAGCGGAAGGGCACGGCTTCCAGGCACATGTGGGGCCAATGCGGTCTCCGTCACGCGGGGCGGTCACGTTGCGTTCAGACCGACCCGAAGACGCCCCGGTGATCCGGTTCAACTACATGAGCCATGAAAAGGACTGGGAAGACTTCCGCAAATGTATCCGCCTGACCCGTGAGATTTTCGGGCAGGACGCGTTCAAACCCTTTGCAGGCAAGGAAATCCAGCCGGGCGCCGACGTGCAGACCGATGAAGAGCTGAACGGCTTCATCGCTGAACATGCCGAAAGCGCCTATCACCCCTGCGGTACCTGCCGGATGGGCCGGGCCGACGACAAGAACGCGGTTGTTGATCCTGAGGGTCGAGTTATCGGTGTCGACGGGCTGCGGGTCGCCGACAGCTCGATCTTCCCGCAGATCACCAACGGCAACCTCAACGCACCGTCGATCATGGTGGGCGAGAAGATGTCGGATCATCTGCTGGGTAAAGAGGCCTTGCCAAAGGCCAACGACCGCCCGTGGATTCACCCGGCATGGGCGACTGCGCAGCGGTGATTTGATCCGCGTCAAAGCGGGGTGTGAGAAATATCTATAGACCTGAATCGCAACGACATATTTTAGGAGCGAACAGGAATGTCCCACACCCCGCATGAACTGGCCGAAGAGTTTCCGGACAAAGTCGAACTGATGAGCCAGCTCAAGCAATCGGATGCGCATTTCGCCCGGCTGGCGGATGAGTATCACGAGGTCAACCGCGTCGTGCACCGCGCGGAAACCAACATTGAGCCGATGGAAGACTTGGCCGAAGGCGAGCTGCGCAAGAAGCGCGCTGCGCTGAAAGATGAGATCTGGTCGATCCTGTCTAAGGCTTAAGATCCAAGGGCGGGGGCTATGCCCCCGTCGTGCCAGTCCGCGAAACCTCCGAAGTTCAGGTGACCTCATAGGGCAGGGTGCCGCGGGTATGGGCGTTGATGGACAGGCGGCGTTCCAGAGGCGGGACCGAGCGTTGGTGGCAGTTTTGCCGCTCGCAGATGCGGCAGGAAATGCCGATGGGTTCGTAGGCGCTTGCGTTATTAATATCTAGGTTGTCGGCATAGACCAGCGCCTCGGCGTGACGAGTCTCGCACCCAAGGGCGATGGCATAGCGGCGCACGGGCGCGCCGTAAGAGCCGCCCGATTTCGATACATCCCTTGCCAGAGAGATATAGCGAACGCCATCCGGCGTTTCCGCCAGTTGGCGCAGGAAATGGCCCGGGGTTTCAAAGGCGCGATGAACGTTCCACAGGGGGCAGGCGCCGCCAAAGCGGGCGAATTGCAGGCGCGTGGCCGAATGGCGCTTGGTTATGGTCCCGGCCTGATCGACGCGCACGAAGAAGAACGGGATTCCCTTGGCGCCGGGGCGCTGCAGTGTCGAGAGCCGGTGCGCCACCTGTTCAATGGACGCTCCGAACCGGTTGCTGAGAAGTTCAAGATCGTGGCGGTAGTCCTGCGCGGCAGACAGAAAGGCATCATAGGGCATCAGTGATGCCCCGGCGAAATAGTTGGCCAGACCGATCTTGGCGATGGCGCGGGCCTCGTCGCTTTGGAACTTGGCGAAGTCCAGCGTCGCGTCGAGCAGCTTGTCCTGACTGATCAGCGCCACTTGCAGCAGCAGTTGAAACACCTGTGTCGGCGGTGCTGTGCGCGACGAAAGTTTCAGCGTTTTGCTGTCAGCGTCGTATTTCCGGGTTTCGGGAATGTCCACGAATTGCACACGAATGCCGCGCTCGCCCAAGCTGCTGATGGCTGCCGCGCGGATTCCTCCGGCCTCTTCGGCGCGTTGCGAAAACCGCTCTGCCGCGCGGTCGACCGCGTCGATGTAGTTGTCGCAATAGTGGAAGAAGTCGCGTACTTCCTCCCACGGGCTGGCCTGAATCTGCGCGTCTTCACGACCCAGGGCCTCGTCCAGCGAGGCCAGCCGTTCGTGCGTTTGGCGGTACGTGCGGTGCAATGCGATGAACGCGCGGGCCAGTGCGGGCGCGTTCGAAGCGGTCAGGCGCAGATCGGCCAGCGGCGGCATGTCGTCGAAGACGGGATCCGCCAGCGCCTCGCGCATGTCTGAGACCAGACGTTCACTGTCGCCGGTACTCAACTCGGTCACATCCATGCCGAATTCCTGCGCCAGCGCCAGAACAACCGTGGTCGAGATCGGCCGGTTGTTGTTCTCCATCTGGTTCAGGTAGGGCAGCGAAACACCCAGTTTCGTGGCGAATTCCTTTTGCGTCAGGGTCAGGCGCGTGCGCATTTCGCGCAGTTTCGCACCGGCGTAAAGTTTTTGGGTAGCCATCGCGAGCCTTTGCAACTTTTCTGTTGTGGCAAGCTAACTTTGCAAACCGTTCGGCGCAAGCTGTGTTACAGGCCCAATTGCCTTTCGCGCCTTATGACTGAAACAATGGCGCAGATTGCCAGAACGGATGTTGCCAGCATCAGCCATAGCAGCGGCATCGCGCCGGTTTCATGGGTCAGCAGAGCACCGGCAAGGGCGCTGAGGCCAGCGCCGCCGCCCAGCATGATCGCGCCACTCAGGCCTGAGGCGGTGGCGGCAAGGTGGGGGCGTACGGACAGGGCGCCCGAAGTGGCATTGGGGATTGTCATGCCGTTGCCGATCCCCACAAAGGTCATGAAGCCGAAGAAGCTGAGCGCGGTGCCGAAGCCCGCGAGAAACAGAATGGCCGACAGGGCGACGCCGATTGCGTTCAGCCAGCAGCCCCAGAACACCATCCGGTTCACACCAAACCGAACCGAATACCGCCCGCTGAAGAAGTTCCCAAAGAAATACCCGACAGCTGGTGCGCCAAAATAGATGCCGACTTGCGCGGCGCTAAGGCCAAAGAGTTCGGTGCCGATAAAGGGTGCTCCGCCCAGATAGGCAAAGAAGGAGCCTGAGGACAAAGCAGATGACAGCGAATAGCCCCAGAACCGGGGTGAGCGCAGCAATTCAGGGTATTCGCGGAACTGCTGTATCAGCGTCTTGCCGCTTTTGGCCGAGGTTTCGCCAAAGTCAACATAGGTCAGGGCCAGCGTCATGACGCCCAGTGCAAAGGGCAGCCAGAAATTGGCCTTCCAGCCAAAGCTCTCTTCCAAAACGCCACCAATTGCCGGGCCGATCATGGGGACAACGGCCATACCCATCGTGACATATCCGATCATTGAGGCCGCCTGATCCTGATCATACAGATCGCGTACCGCAGCCCGGCTGAGCACCATGCCCACAACCACAACGGCCTGACACATCCGAAAGACCAGAAACACCTCGATGTTCGGGGCGTAGATGCAGCCCAGAGTGGCGACGAGGAACAGCGCCAGTCCCCACAGCATTACGGGGCGACGCCCGGCCTTGTCTGCGATCGGACCGATCAAGATCTGCAGCACTGCATTGACCAGCAGATACAGCGCAATCGAAAGCTGCATCACCTTGTAGTCGGCCTGAAAGTGCAGCGCCATGTTTGGTAGGCTGGGCAGGAACAGGTTTAGGCTGAGCGCGGACAGCCCAGACAGCAAAACCAACGTCGATATCGTGGGGGGTGAGCGGTGCACCCGGGGTGAACTGAACTGCATGGTTCACAGGTATAGTGACCGTTTCAGGGATTGCTATGCCTGACTGCGTTTCACTGTGATACTTAGCAAATTTACAGTTTTCCAGAAGTTTGTTGCGGTTGGTTTGCAAATTTGCCGAAAGATGCTTTGGCCCTGATGCGTATACGTATAGTGTCGCGCGAAATCTCACAGGGAATGAGCGCCATGAAAGATATCCTTACCGAGCTTGAAGACCGCCGCAACGATGCCCGGCTGGGCGGTGGGCAAAAGCGTATCGACGCGCAGCATGGGCGTGGCAAGCTGACCGCGCGCGAGCGGATCGAGCTGCTGCTGGACGAAGGCAGCTTTGAAGAGTTCGACATGTTCGTCAGCCATCGCTGCACCGATTTCGGGATGGAAAAACAAAAGACTGCGGGCGATGGCGTGGTTACCGGATGGGGCGCGATCAACGGCCGGATGGTCTATGTGTTCAGCCAGGACTTCACCGTGTTTGGCGGCTCGCTGTCGGAAACCCACGCTCAGAAGATCTGCAAGATCATGGATATGGCAATCCAGAATGGCGCGCCGGTCATTGGAATCAACGACTCGGGTGGTGCGCGAATCCAGGAAGGTGTGGCTTCGCTGGCGGGCTATGCCGAGGTGTTCCAGCGCAACATCATGGCTTCGGGCGTGGTGCCGCAGATCAGCGTGATCATGGGCCCCTGTGCCGGTGGCGCGGTGTACAGTCCGGCGATGACCGACTTTATCTTCATGGTCAAAGACACCTCTTACATGTTCGTGACCGGCCCTGACGTTGTAAAAACCGTCACCAACGAGGTCGTCACAGCCGAGGAACTGGGCGGGGCCTCGACCCACACCAAGAAATCCTCGGTCGCGGATGGAGCGTTTGAAAACGATGTCGAGGCGATGGCCGAAGTGCGTCGTCTGGTCGACTTCCTGCCGTTGAACAACCGCGAGAAACCCCCAGTGCGTCCGTTCTTTGACAGCCCGGAGCGGATCGAGACGTCGCTGGATACGCTAATCCCTGACAACCCGAACACGCCCTATGACATGAAAGAGCTCATCACCAAAGTGGCGGATGAGGGCGATTTCTACGAAATCCAAGAAGATTACGCCAAGAACATCATCACCGGCTTCATCCGACTGGAAGGGCAGACCGTGGGCGTTGTGGCCAACCAGCCGATGGTTCTGGCCGGGTGTCTGGATATCGACAGCTCGCGCAAGGCCGCGCGGTTTGTGCGCTTCTGCGACTGTTTCGAAATTCCGATCCTGACGCTGGTGGACGTGCCGGGCTTCTTGCCGGGGACTTCGCAGGAATATGGCGGGGTGATCAAGCACGGTGCCAAGCTGCTGTTCGCCTACGGTGAAGCGACCGTTCCCAAAGTCACCGTGATCACTCGTAAAGCCTATGGTGGCGCCTATGACGTTATGGCTTCCAAGCACCTGCGCGGTGATTTCAACTATGCCTGGCCCACGGCCGAGATCGCGGTGATGGGCGCCAAGGGCGCGACCGAGATCATCCACCGCGCCGATCTGGGCGATGCGGAAAAGATCGCACAGCACACGCAGGACTACGAAGACCGGTTCGCCAACCCCTTCGTCGCCGCTGAACGTGGCTTCATCGATGAGGTGATCATGCCGCAATCGACCCGCCGCCGTGTGTCCCGTGCGTTTGCCAGCTTGCGGAACAAGAAGCTGAAGAACCCGTGGAAAAAGCACGACAATATCCCGCTGTAAGGGATATGCCGAAGGATCCGCTTACCCGTGACTTCTCTGTAGGCGGATCATGGCCCAACGGTCGGAATGAAGTTTGACTTTGAGACTTAAGTTGATAGATGACTGACTCCATCAGACATAGAATAGCGCGGGCCACAAGCCATGCGCGCGCGACCCCGGAGAGAGGAGCCCGCGTCAACCGGGGCTGGGGTCGCGCCTTTATTCTGATGTTTCTGGGATGGTCATCTACCTCTGTTGCGCAAGCCGAAAATCTGTTGCCGGTCCCTTCGGGACAACCCGTGCATCTGAGCGATGTGCTGCTGGACAACAACCCGGGCGAGTTGTGGGTCAGGTTCCGTTTTGTGGCACCAAAGATCGGCTATACCGCCGGGCGGATCGGCTATGACGTCGCCTCGAATGACATGGAACACCTGTGCCAGACACTTGCGGTTGCTTATGTAGCGCGTCATGAGCTTGATCCGGCGCGTGTCGTGATCTCGCTGTCTGACCGGCCTGTCGAATTCGGTCGATCTGCGCCTGACGCCACGCAGTTTTTTGAAGCCTACCGGCTGGAGCAATCCCAATGTATCTGGGAGGGGCTCTGACCATGAAACCCAATTTTCACCACCTCAGAGCGTATCTGAATATCAATGCGACTTTGGAGGTGCGCGATATGATCCCGTCTGTTTTGAGGGGTTACTCTGTTTCCCTGATTTCCGTGAACAGCGAGGTGCCGGAATGCTGAAGCACCGCGGTTTTCCAGGACGTCTTCCGGGCACGGATTTCCAGTTCACCATACGCCGGGCCAACCCCAAAGGGGTCACGCCGATCACGCGGCGCGAGCGGTTTCGCGATCGCAAGCCGGCCGACCGTCGTGCGGACGCCGCGTTCATGGAGGCCCTGTGGCAGAACTTCGGAGATCAGCCCTTCGAGCGTGGTAATCTGGATGCCGGTCGCCTGAGCTGGCTGTTCGAGCGCGAAGTCATCGCGGCTGAAGACCCATTTGATCCGGCCAGCTATGACGCGTTGCTGGTGATCGACGTGGACGCGGCGCGGATGTCGTTTCCTGATATCTTCGACGGGGTGCGCTGAGCCTTGCGAACCGCTGTCGCACATATCCATCCGGGGAAACCTTCGGAAAAAACCCTGCCCGGTCGCGGGCAGGGCGGTTCTGTGCGTTCAGAAATTCAGCTGCGCGGCGACCTGAACACGGTTGCCGTCGAAGGTCCGGCCAGTGGTCGCATCGTTCCGCTCGCCATAGATGTATTCGGCGCTCAGCGTCAGATTTTCAGTGGCCTGATAGAAGGCGTTGACGTGGATCGTCTCCAGCTCGGTAAAGGACAACGTGCCGGTCGAGGTCGGCAGGTCGTAGTCTTCCTTGCCGTAAGCGATGCCGACATTCCACTTTTCACCCAGATCTTGTCGCAGTTCGATGGTGTATCCGTCCACGTCGTTGGCGACGCCGCCAACGACCGGATCACCAAGCCCGATCAGGTAGGGGCCAAGCGCTTCGCCGGTAACGTAGTTGACCTGAAACAGGCCGCCTGCCCACGGACGCACCGAACCAGACAGGGTAAAGCCGGTCTGATCCACCTCAACGCCACCACCTTCGGCCTTGCCGTACAACGCCGCAGCACGGGCGATGTAGGTTCCGTCATTGTATTCTGCCGAGGCGGTCAGCACCGGGTCGTCCGAATCCGATCCGCTGACGTTTTCTTCGACCGAAACGGCGAAGGACGTGTTGGTCGCAAAGCTGTTGGTATACCGGACCTGCGGCTGACGCGCGAAGGCAATGCCGACGGGACCATTGAACTCAACCGAGGTTGGGTAGGTGTCCAGCGGTTGAAAGTTGGTCCAGTACTGGCCGATCAACCAATTGTCCCCGATTCGGATATTGGCGTGGCGCAAACGGAACTCGGCGGTACCGTTAGAGGCGAACAAATCGACCTCCAGTTGACCTCCAATTTCGCCAATCGCACTGGGCGTGCTGGTCAGCAGGCCGATCCGAGACTGGCGAAGGGTCGCTCCAAAGGTGCCGTCAGTGGCAGCCGAGGGTTCACCTATGACATTCACAAATGCTGTGTCACCTTGGTCAAACTCGAAGTCGTAAAAGAAGTCGGCTTTGACATAACCGTAAACGTCCAGAGTAGTGTTGCCGATTCTGAATTCCCCTGGGGTAGTGTTCGGCCCTGTGGACTCCAGAGCTTCGATCCGGGCGCGCAATGCATCCAATTCAGCCTGGGTCTCGGCATCTTGGGCAAAGGCCAGCGTGCTGGTGGCGCTAAGGGCAGAGGCAGCAAGCAGGAATGCCTTTTTTCTCTTTATAATCATTTGGGTGCTCCCTTGTGTGCAGAAGTGCACGAGCAAGGTTTCACGCAAGTTTCTGTGTGGGAAATCACGAGAACGGGACAGAAAGCGCCCAGTTTCTCAAGCAAAAGTGCGCGGAGAGCAGGTAAGTTTCACATCAGGGTGAACAGATCGGTTAACCTTTCGTTTGGCAATGTCTTTTTGCGAACCCAACCCTTGTCGGACTGTGATGTTGCGGGTGCAGAAGCGCACGCCGGCGTTGTGGTTTGTAACGCCGATGTGACGGCGCAAACGGCTGAAGAAGAGCGTTTGAAGCTGCGCGGTGTCGGCGCAAATCTGCGCGGAAATTTGCCGAATGGGCGAATTCCAGCCGGAATTCCGCTGGGAAACAATACTGTGTTTGCGGCCCTGATTGTGCCGTGCAAAGTGATTGAGCCGTGCGGCTCTACTTTGCCTGCGCCGCACAAGCACCTACTATTCCGTACCCCTTCCTACCGCGGGCAGGTTTGTGAAACTCACAATACCTCGCCCGCGTTTTTCTTTGAGCGTGCTTCGCGCTTAAGGCGGCATAATTCTGCGCAAAACGCCGATTTACAGCGCGTGTTATTGAATAACAGCCCCCGTTTCCGGCATCTGCGCCCAGATGCATCAATAAACCTAAAGGGGCAGAGCGTATGCGAATCTCAAAATTCATCCTTTCCGTGGCGACCTGTGCAGGCCTCGCGGCATGCGGGGACTCGTTTGGTGAACAGGCACTGCTTGGCGGTGGCGCAGGCGCGTTGGGCGCGGCGGTTCTCAGCGCCGACCCGTTCGTCGGTGCTGCAGTTGGTGCCGCGGGCAACGTGCTCTACTGCAAGACGCAGAACAACTGCAGGTAATGTAAACTTCGGGGCGCCCGTCGCCCAGACCGTCATCGCGCAACACGCCGTCGTGGGGTTCAAGCCCTGCGGCGGCGTTTTGCGTTTCCAGAACACCAAGACAAAGGACGTTCCATGTTCAACAAGATCCTGATCGCCAACAGGGGCGAGATCGCCTGCCGGGTCATCAAGACCGCCCGTAAGATGGGCATCGGCACCGTTGCCATTTACTCGGACGCGGACAGAAACGCGTTGCACGTGTCGATGGCGGATGAGGCCGTTCACATCGGTCCCCCGCCCGCGAACCAGTCTTATATCGTGATCGACAAGGTGATGGACGCCATCCGCCAAAGCGGCGCGCAGGCGGTGCACCCCGGTTACGGTTTCCTGTCCGAAAACTCGAAATTCGCCGAGGCGCTTGAGGCCGAAGGCGTGGCGTTCGTCGGCCCCCCGGTTGGTGCGATTGAAAGCATGGGTGACAAGATCACCTCGAAAAAGATCGCTCAGGATGCGGGGGTTTCGACGGTTCCGGGTTACATGGGCCTGATCGAAGACGCGGATGAGGCGGTCAAGATCAGCCAACAGATTGGCTATCCCGTGATGATCAAGGCCAGCGCCGGCGGCGGTGGTAAGGGTATGCGGATCGCATGGAATGACGAAGAAGCGCGCGAAGGCTTCCAATCCTCCAAGAACGAGGCTGCGAATTCGTTTGGTGACGACCGGATCTTTATCGAGAAATTCGTAACCCAGCCGCGTCACATCGAAATTCAGGTCCTGTGTGACAGCCACGGCAACGGCATCTATCTGGGTGAGCGCGAGTGTTCGATCCAGCGCCGGAACCAGAAAGTGGTGGAAGAGGCGCCATCGCCATTCCTCGATCCCGAAACCCGCAAGGCGATGGGGGAACAGGCCGTGGCTCTGGCCAAAGCCGTGAACTATGCCAGCGCGGGCACGGTGGAATTCATCGTCGATGGTGAGAAAAATTTCTACTTCCTCGAAATGAACACCCGCCTGCAGGTGGAACACCCGGTAACCGAGCTGATCACCGGCGTTGATCTGGTCGAACAGATGATCCGTGTGGCAGCGGGTGAGGAACTGACGATCACGCAGGATGACGTCACCCTGACCGGCTGGGCCATCGAAAACCGTCTGTATGCCGAGGACCCGTATCGCAACTTCCTGCCGTCGATTGGTCGCCTGACCCGTTATCGCCCGCCGCAGGAAACGGCTGCTGGCCCGATGCTGGTGAACGGCAAATGGCAAGGCGACGCGCCTGAAGGTGATGCTGCAGTGCGTAACGATACCGGCGTCTATGAGGGCGGCGAGATCAGCATGTACTACGACCCGATGATTGCCAAGCTTTGCACCTGGGCCCCGACCCGCGAACAGGCGATTGAGGCGATGCGCGTGGCGCTGGATAGCTTTGAGGTTGAAGGCATCGGTCACAACCTGCCGTTCCTGTCCGCCGTGATGGATCATCCGAAATTCGTCAGCGGCGATATGACGACGGCGTTCATCGCCGAGGAGTACCCGGATGGGTTCGAAGGTGTTGAGCTTTCCGCAGTTGATCTGCGCCGGATCGCGGCGTCCTGCGCGGCGATGTACCGTGTGGCCGAGATCCGCCGCACCCGCGTTTCGGGCCGTATGGACAACCACGAACGCAAGGTTGGCAAGCGCTGGAACGTGGCCCTGCAAGGGCAGGAGTTCGACGTCAAGGTCAAGGCTGACAAGGAAGGCGCAACCGTCAAGTTCGCTGACGGAGAAACCCTGCGCGTGACTTCGGATTGGACGCCGGGCGATCAATTGGCCGTCGTTGACGTGGACGGAAGTCCGTTGGTCATGAAGGTCGGCAAAATCTCGGGCGGATTCCGTATCCGCAACCGGGGTGCGGACCTAAAAGCGCATGTGCGCCGTCCGCATCAGGCCGCTCTGGCCAAGCTGATGCCCGAGAAACTGCCGCCTGATACCTCGAAAATGCTGCTCTGCCCGATGCCTGGTCTGATCGTGAAGATCGATGTCGAAGTGGGGCAGGAAGTACAGGAAGGTCAGGCGCTGTGCACTGTCGAGGCGATGAAGATGGAAAACATCCTGCGCGCCGAGAAAAAGGGCACTGTCGCCAAGATCAACGCAGGACCCGGCGACAGCCTTGCCGTGGACGACGTGATCATCGAGTTCGAGTGATCATGACTTCGCTTTTGCCATATCGCACTGAGTCCCCGGCGTTCTGCGCCGGGAGCTTGGGGCGTGGCGAAGGCGTTCAGCCGCCTTCGCGTCGTTCGCGAATCTCGCGTTGTCGCAGAGGCGTCTTGTCGATGGACCGGCCGATTTCGCGCACACTCCATGGGGACGGTTTGCGCAGTTTGACGACGCCGTCCTTGTCGACAAACACCATCTGGAACCCGCGTGGCCGCAACTGCGACCGGATCGGCGACCTTACCGCCGGATCGGTGTCGGTCAGCACAACCACATCGCGGTCGCGCATGGCTGCTTCGCCCTCGACCAGCATGTCGATCTGCTGCTGGAATCGCGGGTCGGCAGGTGTGTCGGCGAATACGACTATGGGCCGGTTGACCCAGAGAAACTCACTGAGTTCGCTGTCGCCAGCGGGGCGAACAAATTCGTCCTCTGCCGGAGCAGATCCGTCAGCGGCCAATGCGGCCAACGGGAATAGTGCCGATAAAACAAGGGCAAGCGTACGTGTCATAAGGCCTCCTGTTCCATCGAATATAGCCTCTCTGCATGGGAAAGCGACCGTTGGAATGCACGAGGGGTTCAAAAAAGTGTTGAAATCGTCGGAACCCGGTTCGGCGCAAGTAGGCGTGGTGGGTTAGGCGAATGGAAATCATCGTGCATTTCGGCGCCCATCGCTGTGCAACCACCAGTTTTCAAGAGTATTTACGCCACAACGCTGCGACGCTTGAACAACAGGGTGTTGCTGTCTGGGGACCGGATTTTGTTCGTGAAACAGGCCTGTGCGCTCTCAGATCCATGACATCCGAATCTCAGGCAGCGTTACAGCATGATCTGGACCAGTGTCAGGAAAAGGGTGTTCGACACCTCTTGGTCAGTGAAGAGAACTTTCTGGGGATGATGCCGCAGAACTTCCAGAAGGGTGAGCTTTATCCCGAAGTTGCACTGCGCGCGCAGCTTGTAGCTGAGGCCTTTAAAGGGCGCGTGACCAAGTTGGCGCTCAATATCCGAGCGCTGAATACCTATTGGTCTTCGCTGGCAGCCTACGCTGTTCGGAACAAGACAAGATTCGGAACACCGATGCGGTGGAGTAAAGTTGCGCAGCACCCACGTAGTTGGCAGGACGTAATCACAGATTTGGCCGACGCTTTTCCACAGGTCCCACTGTTGGTGTTGCCGTTTGAGGAATTCGCCGGTCGGCCTGATGAGCAACTTGCCAGTCTGATGGATATTGTCGCGCCAACCGAGGCGACGGACTTGTGGTTCAACAAGGACCAGGATGACGAACTGCAGGTGCCCAATGGGGCACAGGAACTGGGTTTGATGACGAAATTTGCAGAGGATTTATCGTGGCTGGCTTCGGGGGCTGATGGTTTGGCCCAACTGTGCCTGCTGCAGGAAACAGAGCGCGGCGACGTTGCGCCCGCTTAAGAACGAATGGACGAGAGGAAATCGAAATGACCGATACAAAGGACTGGAAAGCGCTGGCTGAGAAAGAGCTGCGCGGTCGTCCGCTGGAAGACCTGACGAAGGAAACGCTGGAAGGCATCGACGTCAAACCGCTCTATACACAGGAAGACACGGCCGATCTTCCGCATATGGGGTCTTTGCCAGGGGTCGGGCCGTTCACGCGCGGGGTGAAGGCGACGATGTATGCCGGGCGTCCGTGGACGATCCGTCAGTATGCGGGATTCTCGACTGCCGAGGAATCGAACGCTTTCTACCGCCGCAATCTGGCCGCCGGTCAGCAGGGTGTTTCGGTGGCTTTCGATCTGGCGACGCATCGTGGCTACGATAGTGATCACCCGCGCGTGGTTGGTGACGTCGGCAAGGCGGGCGTGGCCATCGACAGCGTCGAGGACATGAAGATTCTGTTCGACGGTATCCCGCTCGACAAGGTCTCGGTCTCAATGACCATGAACGGCGCGGTGATCCCGATTCTGGCGAGTTTTATCGTTGCGGGCGAAGAGCAGGGGCACGACAAATCCGTGCTGTCCGGCACCATTCAGAATGACATTCTGAAAGAATTCATGGTGCGCAACACCTATATCTATCCGCCTGAACCCTCGATGAAGATCATCTCGGACATCATCGAATTCACGTCGAACGAGATGCCGAAATTCAACTCGATCTCGATCTCGGGCTATCACATGCAAGAGGCCGGTGCGAACCTGGTTCAGGAGCTTGCCTATACGCTGGCCGACGGGCGCGAATACGTCCGCGCCGCGACTGAAGCAGGCATGGACGTCGACAAGTTCGCGGGTCGTCTGTCCTTCTTCTTTGCCATCGGCATGAATTTCTTCATGGAGATCGCCAAGCTGCGCGCCGCGCGCACTTTGTGGCACCGGGTGATGACCGAGTTCGGTGCTAAATCAGAACGGTCCAAGATGCTCCGCACCCACTGCCAGACTTCGGGTGTGTCGTTGCAGGAACAGGACCCCTATAACAACGTGATCCGTACAGCCTATGAAGCGATGAGCGCGGTTCTGGGCGGCACCCAGTCGCTGCACACCAACGCTCTGGACGAGGCGATCGCACTACCCACCGATTTCTCGGCCCGCATTGCGCGGAACACGCAGCTAGTGCTGCAAGAAGAAACCGGCGTGACCGATGTGGTCGATCCGCTGGCGGGCTCTTACTATGTCGAAAGCCTGACCAATGAACTGATCGAAAAAGCCTGGGCCCTGATGGAAGAGGTCGAGGAGATGGGCGGTATGACCAAAGCGGTGGCCTCGGGTATGCCCAAGCTGCGGATCGAGGAAAGTGCGGCCCGCCGTCAGGCCATGATCGACCGGGGCGACGAAGTGATTGTCGGCGTCAACAAATACCGCAAGGAACAGGAAGATCCGATCGACATTCTGGACGTTGACAATGTCGCCGTACGCGAGGCTCAGGTTGCGCGACTGGAACGTATCCGTGCAACGCGTGATGAGGCCGCCTGCCAACAGGCGTTGGACGCCCTGACCAAGACCGCCCAAGAGGGCGGAAACCTGCTGGCTGCCGCGGTTGAGGCCGCCCGTGCCCGCGCATCCGTAGGAGAGATCAGCATGGCAATGGAAAAAGAGTTCGGCCGTCACCGCGCCGAGGTAAAGACACTGGCCGGTGTCTATGGCGCGGCCTACGAAGGTGACGAAGGCTTTGCCGCGATCCAGAAATCCATTGAGGACTTCGCCGAGGCCGAAGGCCGTCGTCCCCGCCTGCTGGTCGTCAAGATGGGGCAGGATGGCCATGACCGGGGCGCTAAGGTGATTGCAACCGCCTTTGCCGATATCGGCTTTGACGTGGACGTTGGCCCTCTGTTCCAGACCCCTGCCGAGGCCGCGCAGGATGCGGTCGATAACGATGTGCACGTGATAGGGATTTCTTCGCAGGCAGCTGGGCACAAGACACTAGCGCCGCAGTTGGTCGAGGAACTCAAGAAAGCGGGAGCCGAGGACATCATCGTGATCTGTGGCGGTGTGATCCCGCAGCAGGATTACCAGTTCCTCTATGACCACGGCGTCAAGGCGATCTTTGGGCCGGGCACCAACATCCCCGAGGCTGCGCAGGACATCCTGCGTTTGATCGGTGAGGCCAAGGGCTAAGGCTGCAAGGGTTCTCAACGAAAAACCTTGTGAATCTGCCCATTTGGCGAAAACATGCGGCCAGATCCTGCGGGGTCTGGTCGCTGTGTTTGGAGGGCGTATATGTTACTGGATCATCTGGCCGTAGCGGGCGAAACACTTGAGGAAGCCTCGGCCCATATCGAACAAGCCTTGGGTATGCCGCTGCAAGATGGCGGCAAGCACGAGGCCTTCGGCACCCATAACCGATTGTTGGGCCTGCAGGATGGTCTGTATCTGGAGGCGATCGCCATCGATCCACAGGCGCCGAAGGTCGAGCGCACGCGGTGGTTCGATCTTGACCAGTTTGCAGGCTCACCCCGCCTGACCAACTGGATCTGCCGGGTTGAGGATATCGAGGCGTCTTTGTCCGTTTTCCCCGATGGCGTTGGCCAGCCGATTGATCTGGCCCGAGGTGCGCTGCGCTGGCAGATGGCCGTCCCGCCCAACGGGCGGTTGCCCTTCGACAACCTGTTCCCTGCGCTGATCCAATGGCATGGCGATTTACACCCGGCGCGAATGCTGCAGAACAGCGGCTGCCGACTGAAGCGCCTGATTGTCTTTCACCCTGATGCCTTGGACATGGCGCGGTTGTTGGGAGTGTTGGAGGCGGTCGAATTCGACACCGGCCCCGCAGCGCTGCGGGCCGAGTTTGAAACGCCGCACGGCCCGCGCGTGTTGGAATGATCATCAGACCGGCGCAGGTTTCAGACGCCCCCTCAGTCGCTGCAATCACCAACGCAATCATTCGCGATACGCTGGTGACCTTCACCACCGACGACCGCAGCGTAGATGCCATTGCTGAGGATATCAAAACCCGCGGCCCTGCCTATCTGGTGGCCGAAAAGGACGGGCGGATTCTGGGCTTTGCTACTTACGCCGCATTTCGCAACGGCCCGGGCTATGCGCAATGCCGCGAACACACGATCCAGTTGGCCCCAGAGGCGCGCGGGCAGGGCGCTGGGCGGGCTTTGATATCCGCGCTTGAAAACGCGGCGCGGACAGAGGGTGTGCATGTGCTGATTGCCGGCATTTCCTCGGCCAATCCGGGGGCGGTCGCTTTTCACACGGCGCTTGGGTACACGCAGGTCGGTCTCATGCCCGAGGTCGGTTTCAAATGGGGCAAGCGGCTGGATCTTGTTCTGATGCAGAAAATTCTTGCGCCTGACGAATAGGTTGCACCTGACAGTTGCGATTTGGGGCGCTAGGGTGCGCTCATGTCGATCTGGACCCGTATATCCGATGCGCTGAGCGCGCTTGCCCAGGGCGAAAGCCTGACGGCCGTTTTCGAGAAACTGCGCACACCGCCCGAACGCTCGGTCGCGTTTGCGATTGCTGTGATTGCGCTGGGCGCAAAGATGGCCAAGGCAGACGGTCAGGTGACGCGGGACGAGGTCACGGCCTTTCGCGATGTCTTCCAGATCGCGCGAGAGGATGAGGCCGGCGCGGCCCGCGTGTTTGACATGGCTCGGACAGATGTTGCCGGCTATCAGGACTATGCCCGCAAGATCGCGAGCATGTTTGCCGATGACAGCACCACGCTCTGCGACCTGATGGAGGGGCTGTTTCACATCGCCATGGCCGACGGGTTCTATCACCCGAACGAAAACGAGTTTCTGGAACAGGTCAGCCGGATTTTCGGCCAAAGCGACGCTCAATTCATGGCCTTGCGCGCGCGCTTTGTGCCAGACGCGCCCAAGGACCCTTACACGGTTCTGGGCGTGCCGCGTGACATGCCGTTGCCCGATATCCGCAAGGTCTGGCGACAATTGGTGCGCGACACGCATCCCGATGCGATGATGGCCCGTGGCGTTCCCGAAGAGGCCATTCGTCTGGCCGAAAAGAAGATGATCGACATCAACCGCGCGTGGGACGAGATCAACGGCGCGCGGGCCTGAACCGATGCGGCTGGCGACCTACAATATCGAATGGTTCGCCAACCTGTTTGATCGCAACGACAATCTGGTCGTGGATGACAGCTGGTCCGGTCGCCACAACGTCACAAAAGCACAGCAGGTTGAGGCCATCGCCAAGGTACTCACGGCGGTCGATGCTGATGCGATCCTGATTGTCGAAGCGCCGAACTCGGGCAAATCACAAAACACCATCCGCGCGTTGCAGAGTTTTGCCGATGCCTTTGATCTGCGCACCTCGCACGCGGTGATGGGATTTGCCAACGATACCCACCAGGAACTTGCCTTGCTGTACGATCCTGACGCGCTGATGGTGCGGCACGATCCGAATCCGGGCGACAGGGCAGCCCCGCGTTTTGACGAGGTGTTTCATATCGATCTCGATATCGACTCGACCGAAGATCATGTGCGTTTTTCCAAACCGCCGATGGAATTGGCGGTGCAAACCAAGGCCGGGGCGCAGGTGCGTCTGATCGGGGCACACCTGAAATCCAAGGCCCCGCACGGCGCCGGGTCGCGAGACGAAGCGATCCGGATCTCGATCGCAAACCGGCGCAAACAGCTGGCTCAGGCCGTTTGGCTGTCGCGTCGCGTCAGGGCGCATATCGTTGACGACGAGCATGTCATTCTGCTGGGTGATTTGAACGACGGACCGGGGCTGGATGAGTTTGAGCATCTGTTCGGGCGCTCCTCAGTCGAAATTCTACTGCAGGCCGGCTTGTTCGACCCGCATGCAAAAGGGGCCGACCCGGCACCGTCCACAGCCCGGTTTGCCCGTCAGGACGGGCACCACCTCGAGGCGCTGCTAGACTACATCATGATCAGTGAAAACCTGCGCGCCCTGCGCCCGGCCTGGCGGATCTGGCACCCGTTGAAGGATGCCAATCTGTGGGCTCTGCCAGACTTGCAACAGGCGCTGTTGACCGCATCCGATCATTTCCCGGTTACGCTGGATATCGACCTCTGACCTTTCATCATGGGGCGTCAGGGTCTATATTTGCGTTATGAAACATTTCCTTCCGATCTGCGCTGTAACAGCGGCTCTGACGTTGCCCGCCCAAGCCGAGGAAGAAACCGGCAAATCCCTGATGGAGCAGGGAGCCGAGTTGTTCTTTAAAGGGTTGCGGCAGGAAATGGAGCCCACGCTCGAGGACCTGCAAGGCCTAGTCAGCCAGTTCGGTCCGGCAATGCAATCGTTTTTTGAACAGATGGGGCCTGCATTGGCTGAGCTAGCAGGTGAGATCGAGGATTGGAGCGCCTATGAGCCGCCCGAGATACTGCCCAACGGCGATATCATCATCCGCAAAAAAACGCTGCAGGACCAACCGGAAACCCCCGAGAAAACCGAAAAAGAAACGGATGAAGGAACGGAAATCTGACGTTCAGTCCCGGATGATCACGCGGGTGTCTGCCTTGAGAGCGTTCGCCAGCGACGTAAATCGTGCTTCGGCCACTTCGTTGAACAACGGTCTTGCTGCGGTCGGCAGCAGTAGGTCAAGCTGGTGCTTCTTGGGGTATAGGCGCAAGGTCCCCATAGGGGCGTCATTCTGCATCCAGAGCATGGCGCCGAACCGCATGGCCTTGCCTAAAATTTCCGCCTGTCGCTGATCCTTCTCGTCCAATAGCTTGTAAAGCGGTTCGAACCTGTTGCCCTCGCGTTTGTTGCGATACCGGTGCTGCAGGGCGAGGCCGATGAAAATCCGTTCCGAGTGCTTCAACCCGCCCAGATTGGCGCGGGTGACATAGTCAAAACAGACCTCGGCCCGATAATCGGGATGGGCGCGCCAACTGACGTCATGCAGCAGACAGGCGGCCTTGATCAGGCGAACGCGCGCCTCGGGGGCTGATTTGAACAGTGGCATGACGAAATCGAACAGGTGTTTGCCGAACCCCGGCAAGCGGGCGTCTTTTGCCTCAGAGAACCGGCTGGCCTCGATCAGCGGGTCGCAGTCGCGCAGGGATTGCGGCATCTGTTCGTACAGCAAACCTTCGCGAATGCCATAGCTTGAGATCGCAATATCCTTGGGTTTGAACGTCCGGATCAGACGCGCCAGCACATCCATCGCGTAGGGGATCAGCGCCATGCGCGAGCTGGAAACGCCAGCCATACTGCGTAGTTCGTCCGGGTCACCCTTTTCGATGAACTTGATGGTCTCGTGAACCTGCTTGGTGGTCATGCGGTATTCATGCAGCACGTTCAGAGGGTAACCCCGGCGCAGCATGTCCAGCCGGGCAAAGGCACGCCAACTGCCGCCGACAAGAAACAGACGGTCGCGTTGCTTGCCCATCTGGTCGCGCAGCTCTTCCATGGTGGCTTTGATGTGGGCCTTGCGCGCCCGCCGTCCGCCTTTGATGTCACGCAGTTTCAGCGGACCCAGGGCCGAGGTCACTCGGCGACCGACGTCACCGTCGCCGATCTCGGCCAGTTCCATGGAGGAACCACCGATATCGCAGATCAGCCCATAGGCACCGGGCCATCCCAGCAGCACGCCCTGCGCGGACAGCCGCGCCTCTTCCCCGCCATCAATGACCGAGACGTGCAGACCGGTTTCCGATTTGACCTCATCGCAAAAATCCGGGCCATCCTTGGCTTCACGCACGGCAGCGGTGGCGACGACATGCAGGCCCGGCAGGCCCAGATCGTCAGCAAGGCGACGGAATCGGCGCAGCGCGGCCAACGCGCGCACCCGCCCTCGGGGGTTCAGACGACCGCTCTCGGACAGGCCCGCTCCCAATTCGCACATCACCTTTTCGTTGTAGAAATAGGCCGGAGACCGCGCGGCCCCGTCAAAGATTACCATCCGGACTGAGTTCGACCCGACATCGACAACGCCGACACGCGACAGCGCGCGCGCCTCGGGGTTGTCAAACAGCGGCTTTCCGAAAGGCCCCCAGTCCGGAATGTCGGTTTCGACGCTCTGATCCATGTCTTTTCCAGATGATCCGATAACACTTTGCGAAATCACCGGGATTGGGTCAATTGTCTGGTTCGACATCTATTCCGTCCGAATTCAATACTCTGACTGCCAGAGTGCGCGTTATTTCACGCTTTTCCGAGAGGGCAATTTGATCCAGCCGCGCAACGACCTCGGCTGCGGTTTCAAAGCGGCGGTCCATGTGTTTGACCAGATAAGCAATCACTTCGGGGCCGGGGTTCAGTTGGCGGTCGATAAACAGCTTGGCCAGAACCGCCCCCAACAGTGCGTCGTCGGGCGGATCGAGCGCGACATGATGCGCGCCTTCGATGCGGCTTTGCAGATCGGGCAACGGCAACTGCCACAGTTTCGGGACCAGCCGTCCGGTCATCAGCAGGGCATGCCCCTCGGCCAGAACAAGATTGTGCAGATGGAACAAGGTTTTTTGCTGCTCGAGGTCATCCGCGATCATCGGCACATCTTCGACCGCAACTGCGGTTCGGGCCAGCGCAGGCACGTCGTCATAGCGCAGGTCGCGGGCTTGAATGATCCGCCCCCCGGTTTCCGCCGCCCAGACATGAGCCAGATGGGTTTTGCCAGCCCCGGCAGGGCCGCTGAGCACCAGCTTGTTACCGGGCCAGGAAGTGGCTGAAATCATCGCAACGGCCAGTGCGTTGGCAGGCGAGACAAAGAAATCCTCGCGGCCCAGAGCGGTTTTGGCCGGCAGATCAAAGCTCAGTTGTCGGTGCATTTATTCGTCGTCCTGCTTCAGCCCTTCAAGGCCGGTATACAGAGGGCTTTCCAGATAGAGCGAGGTCAGGAACCGGGCCACGACACCCAGCGCCGCTGCAACAGGTACTGCGACCAGCATACCCACAAAACCGAACAAAGCGCCAAACACTGACAATGCCAGCAGCAGCCAGACGGGGTGCAGACCCACCGAACTGCCGACCAGTTTGGGGGTAAGAAAGTTGCCCTCGGTCACCTGACCCAAAGCAAAGATACCAGCGACCAAACCGATATGAACCCAGTCCCCCCAGAACTGAAACAGCGCAAGACCGATGGCCAACGTGCCGCCGATCAGGGCACCCAGATAAGGGATGAATGTGACCAGCCCGGCAATGAACCCGACGATCAGGCCGAATTGCAGGCCGACGATCATCAGCGCAACCGCGTAGTAGGTTCCAAGGATCAGACAGACGGTCCCCATGCCGCGCACGAACGAGGCCAGCACGTCATCAATCTCACCCGCCAGACGTTTGATCGTGGGGGCGTGGTCGCGGGGCAGAAGCTCTCCGATGCGGGCGATCATACGGTCCCAGTCCATCAGCAGGTAAACCGCCACAACGGGCGCGATCACCAGCAGAACGGCGACGTTTATGGCAGAGCCAAGCGATGCGACGACCGATTGCAACAAATCGCCGGTTTTCGATTGCAGCGTTTCGCCGATTGAGACCAGCGCCTGATGCGAGCTGGAATTGGTGTCCAGCAGAGACGGGAATCGTTTCTCAATAAAGCCGCGTAGTTCTTTGAACAGGCTGGGCAGGACCTCGACCAGATCGATCAGCTGGGTGATCAGCGCTGGTACGACCATCAGGATCATCAGAACAAAGCCCAGAACACCGACGATGGTGATGATCCCGGTGGCCGCCATGCGCGACAGGCCCAGATTTTCCAACCGGTCTGCGATTGGATCAAGGAAATAGGCAATCGCCCCGCCGATAACGAAGGGCAGCAGAACGTCGCCAAGTGCCCACATCAGCAGCACAAATACCACAGCGGCAACGCCCCAGTACCTGAGCTGATCCTTCACCGGCAAAGCCATGGCTGTCCCCTTGTTGTCGGCTCTTGCTGGTGTTCTTCGCTTATGCAGCGTCGTGATGCAAGCGCTTCATGACCCGAGGAAACCGTCGATTCAGTCGCTGAGCGTGCCCAGTTCGGGGGTCGCATCGTGTGCTTCTTCGTCGGGCCAGTTGGTGCGCCAGATCTCAGCCGACCAGTGGCCGCAATGCACGGACGGACGGTCAAAGCCGGGCAGGGGGTCCAGCAATGGCGCGACGACCACATCATGACGGGGCACGGCGAAATAGGGAAAAGAATAGCGTTCCCGGCCCGAGCGGTTGACTACCCGGTGTGGCGTGGATTTCAGGCGACCGCCCGACCACAGCTCCAGCATGTCGCCAATGTTGACGATGAAACCGCCCGGCGGACAGTCGGGGGTGATCCAGCCTCCGTTGCGGGTCTGAACCTCGAGCCCACCGACCGGATCGGGGGCAATGATCGTCAGCGCGTCGGTGTCCTTGTGCGGGTGGATGCCATAGCCGCCCTCATCTGGTGACTGAGGGGGATAATGCAGCAGCGTCATGTTGGTCATCGGCTGGAGGAACGCATCGCGCAGTTGGCGTTCTGGCAATCCCAATCCGGACTCCAGCGCGCCAAGCAGCATGTCCGCCACACGATCCAGCTGTGCCCAATAGCCAAGGATAACCTCGCCCGCCTTGGGCACCTCGCGCGGCCAGATATTCGGACCGTAGAGCGCGCAATCCTTGCGAATGGGCGAATCCGCAGCCGTTTCGCAATGCAGCTTATATCCTTCGTACTTGTCGGCCTTGCCCGAGCCGTCATTGGGAGTGAAGAACCCCATCGGAATAAACCCGCGATAGTTCTCACGGGTGATAGCCTGATCCCATTTGGCGCTTTCGTCGATGCCAAAGATGGCCTGCACACAAGTGCGCACGTCGGCGACCGTTTCCTGTGGAATGCCTGTCCCTGTTATCGACAGAAAGCCGATCTCAGTGCAGGCGTCCATCACCTGCTGGACGGTGCTGTCATAGTCGGCATGGTCGGGATCATGCAGCGGGGCGATGTCGATTGTAGGGATGCGGTCCATCAGTGAATCCTCACACCCTGACGGTCTAGCTCAGCATGGACCGGGGCAAGGTTCAATTCGTGCACATCTTGGTTGCTTTTCAGCGACAATGCCGCCGCGATCCCGGCGCCTTGACCCATGACAGCACAGCACGCCATGTTGCGGGTGGCGGCATGGGCCACCTTGTCCGCCCCGTGCGAACGCCCCGCGACCAGCAGGCCCTTGATCCCTTTGGGTAGCATCGAGCGGTAGGGCACCTGCATATACCGCCCGGTCGTGGGCAGGATCAGGATGCCATAGCCGTCGATGAATTCGGGGTAGATGCCGATCGTGTCCTCGAACCGGCCCTGATGGCGGGCGTCGTTTTCGGTCATGTTGTACACCGCGTCGATCTTGCGGGTGTCGCGGACTCCGATGGTCATCCCGAAATTCCGCAGCCGTGCGTTTTCACACCCGGGCATGTAGCGACGCAGCGCTTCGATGGCCAGCATCGACTGACGACGGCCCTCGATCTCACCCTTTGTCAGGCTGTCAGGATCGGTGCCGTCGATCTCGGCCAGATGGATGAGGTTCATATAGGTCAGCTCACCCGTGTCATGCATCGCACCCCACGTACCCGCGATGGTATTCAGATGCGGCGGGATCAGACCCTCTTCGATGGCCTGCTGGAAGGGTTTCTTGACGAAGGGTGAGAACATGTCGTCCTCTTTGCCGCTGGTCTCGATGTTCCATTCACCGCCGCCGCCCCAGTCCTTGTAGGTTTGCGGGTCGGCCTTGACGCCCTCCATAAAGGCGCGCTTGTCGACGCCTGCCAAATGGAACATGACCGAGGCGGCCATCATGTCTTCACGTGCGGTTTTGTGGGTGGGCGCACCGGCCCGATGGGCCACATCTGCGTCTCCGGTGGCGTCGATGACAACCTTGGCCAGGATCGCCTCACGCCCGGCTTTGGATTCGGTGATGATGCCGGTGATCCGGTCGCCCTCCATAATCGGAGCGACGAACTGGCGATGCAGCATCGGATGCACACCAGCCTCTTCAACCAGCTTGTCGGCGACCAGCTTGAACCCTTCGCTGTCCAGCTCATAGCTGAGGGATTGGCTTTCCGGCACTGCCGCGCCCATATCCTTGGCGCGTGTCTCGAACTCCATGCCGATACCGCCAGCCTCAACCGTTTGTTCGTGGCGATACCATGCGAACCCCTCGACGCCCACGGCGGTGATGTTGCCGCCCATGCAGCCGAAACGGTCAACCAGAGACACCTCGGCCCCGGCACGCGCTGCGGCCAACGCGGCGGCAAGGCCGGCGGGGCCTGAGCCAACGACCAGTACGTCGGTTTGGTGGACAACAGGGATCTGACGGGCGGGTTCCTGAATGGTCTGCATCGGCGCCTCATGGGATTCACTTTCCCGCTACAATTGGAAACCCTAACTGGCGGGTCAATCAAAAAACCGACTGACCTGAGGTCGCAAAATCACCAAAGCACGATTGCCCCCGGCGGGGCTTTGGCATAAGCAACTTTGAAGTCGAATTCTCACCTTTGAAGGTCAAACAATGCGCCTCAGCCGTTACTTTCTGCCCGTTCTCAAGGAAAACCCCTCCGAGGCCCAGATCGTCAGCCACCGGCTGATGCTGCGTGCCGGAATGATCAAGCAAGCTTCTGCCGGGATCTATTCGTGGCTTCCGCTAGGCTTCAAGGTTCTGCGCAAGCTGGAAAACATCATCCACGAAGAGCAGGCGCGCGCGGGCCATATTGCGATCCAGATGCCCATTATCCAGTCGGCGGACCTGTGGCGTGAATCCGGGCGGTATGACGATTATGGTCAGGAAATGCTGCGCATGAAGGATCGGCATGACCGTGATATGCTTTTCACTCCTACTGCCGAAGAACTGGTCACCGATATCTTCCGCGGCCATGTCAGCAGCTACAAGGATCTGCCGCTGACCCTGTATCAAATCCAGTGGAAATTCCGCGATGAAATCCGCCCGCGCTTCGGCGTGATGCGGGGCCGCGAGTTCTACATGAAGGACGGCTACAACTTCGACCTGACCAAAGAAGACGCGCTGCACGCCTATAACCGCCATCTGGTCAGCTATCTGCGCACCTATGAGCGGATGGGCCTGCAGGCCATTCCGATGCGCGCCGATTCCGGCCCCATCGGTGGCGATGACACGCATGAATTCCTGGTGCTGGCCGATACCGGCGAGTCCGAGGTGTTCTATGACAGCGCCGTCACCGACCTGACCTTTGGCGACCGTCAGATCGACTATGACAGCCGTGAACAGTGCCAGGCCATTCTGGAAGAGTTCACCTCGAAATACGCTCGCACGGACGAAACCCATGACGAGGCGCTGTTCAACCAGGTCCCCGAAGAGCGTCGCCGCGTGGCGCGCGGGATCGAAGTAGGCCAGATCTTCTACTTCGGCACCAAGTATTCCGAGGCGATGGGCGCGACCGTGCAAGGCCCCGATGGCAAACCAACGCCCGTCCATATGGGTAGCCACGGCATCGGCGTCAGCCGCCTGATCGGCGCGATCATCGAGGCCAGCCATGACGACAAAGGCATCATCTGGCCCGAGGGAGTGACGCCGTTCCATTGCGGTATCGTCAACCTCAAGCAAGGTGACGAAGAAGCGGATGCGGCGTGCGAGAAACTCTATGGCGCGCTGACCGCGCTGGGGCTGGAGCCGCTGTATGACGACCGCAACGAGCGGGCAGGGGGCAAGTTCGCCACCATGGATTTGATCGGCCTGCCGTGGCGCATCACCGTTGGCCCGCGCGGCCTTAAAAACGGCGTGGTCGAACTGACCAGCCGCCGCACCGGTGAAAGCGAAGAACTGAGCCCCGAGGCGGCTGTGACCAAGATCGCCGAGATTTATCAACGCGCAAACAACGCTTGAAAAGGTTGTTCCAGTCTTCAATGGATTCCGGTTTTTCTTGCTGCGCTACCGCGCAGCCTCAGTGACCGAGGAGTTGTCGAGGCTAAATGGGCGGCGCTTGTAGCCGCCCAAAAGCAACGAAGTCATTGGCCGTGTTTTTCGGGGCGGGGCACCGACCAATGGAAAGATTGTGTCGTCGAAAGAACCGATAGCTGAATTTGAGATGGGCCCCATCTCGGCTACAGACGGTTTAAGGGGCAAAAAGTCATCATGACGTCATGAACCGCGCGGCAGAGATTTGCCCTCGGGATATGCAGTGTTTTCTCAGAAGAAGAACTGCCTTTTTCTGACGGTTTGCAAATTAACCGTGACGAGATTGGTTCGGATCGACCCGGGTATTTGCTTTGGAAATAGTGTTTTCGGCAGAAGGGGCGGAAGAAGCCTCTTCTCGTTGGAGTACGAAGTCCATTTGATTTTGTTTCGCGTTCCGTTTTTAAAGATTCCGAACTGATCCGACTAAGACTGCTCTCGAAATCCCGATAAGGTGCGATAGAAGTCCCCGCCGATTTTGGTGGAATAACACACTTCGCAGCCGGCAGGTTGAACCGGTTCCCAATAGGTCCGTTGCCTTAGGTTTCGGGAAAATTTGTTGTAATGGTCTCGGAACCAGCGCAACCGTGGAAAGTCTACTTGTTATAGTCTGAAAGTAACGTTGCGGGTAGAACTACAGACGTGGCGCGTGGAACCACTTTGTGGGTTAGGCAATCTGCGGTCATTTGATGTTCGAAACAACTACCCGAGTGCATGATCTAAATTCACCACGCCACGTGCCTCGGATAACCGAAGTTCTTGCACTGAAAGGTGCAGTTCTTCCGGGCCTTTTAGGTGCGGTGCGGTTCTGGCCGTTCTGCCAGAATATCTCCATCCGCACCGTTGCCGCGTGGTACCACGATCGGACGTCCAAGACGTCTGACCAAGTCCCTGAATTCAAAGCCCAGAAAACGCAAACCACAGACCCGTGCGTCGGTTGCGCGATCTGTGACGCACAATCGCCCCTGACGGAAAGCCAAGCGATAGCCTTTGTTTTTCAGGATATCGGTCAAACTTGCCCAACTTGGCGCTGTGGCAAAAAGTGGGCGCATTGTTGCACGCAAAAGCGCAGCAGTTTCGCAATCCAGTTCTGAAGATGCGTTTGGGACCAAAATCGGGTCCAACATTTCGGTATTACTCTTTACAAACATGAGCGACCCCCGCTCTTAAATTGGTTAAATACTGTCCCCCTTCTCCTAGGGTGACAAAGTTTCACAAAATAAGCAAAAGATGAAATAATATTGCTTAATTAATGTTGCATTTTGAGTTCATTTTCTCGTGCAACGACCATATTGACTTCATAGCTGAAACAATTGGGGCTTGTCTGTGAACGGTGTCACAACCAAAGGTGTAACCTTTGGAATCGCTATCTCCTTTTGCCAGAGCGTGCGGGTTCGTTTCGGGTGTGATTCGCTGTGTCTTGGGTTCCGCACAGGTCGTAAGGTCGCTCGTCCTAGTAAACGATGGGCATAACCAGCTTGACCATCTGGCGAAATGCCGAAAGGGTCGCGCCAAACGAAAACACCGGAGCAGACATGGCCAAAACGCCCCCGCCCTTTGCCCCATTCGAATGGAAGATCGCCTGGCGGTACCTGCGCGCGCGCCGCGCCGAAGGTGGCGTCAGCGTGATGACGTGGATTTCGCTGATCGGGATCACACTGGCCGTGTTCGCGCTGATTGCCACGCTGGCGGTGCGGTCGGGGTTCCGGTCTGAATTCGTGGGTACGATCCTGGGGGCCAATGCGCATGTCACGGTCTACTCGGCGGGGAGCTTGGATGCGCAGGGGCGTCTGGACCGCACGATCGAAGATTTTGACAGTGTGGCCGACCGGATTGCGCAGGTGCCGGGCGTGGTTCGTGCGGCGCCGCTGGTCAAGGGGCAGGTGCTGATCACTAATCGCGAACGCAGCAGTGGGGTCGAGGTATTTGGCATCCAACCTGACGATCTGTTGGACCTGCCGGGTATTGCCGAAAGCGAACAGGCGGCGGGTGATCTGTCCGAATTCCAGAATGAGGAGTTCGTCATTGCCATCGGTTCGGGCGTTGCGCGCAGCATTGGTGCCACGGTGGGGGATACGGTCAAGCTGACCTCGCCCAACGGTGTAAAGACCGCCTTTGGCACCTCACCGCGAGTCAGCGCCTATCGGGTGGTCTATGTGTTCTCTGCCGGGCGCTACGACATCGACCGCACGCGCGTCTACATGCCGTTCGAGCAGGCGCAGAGCTTTTTCAATCGCGAAGGCGTGGCTGATGAGATTGAGGTCATGGTCGAACGCCCCGAAGAACTGAATCCGATCGTGATTCCGATACTTGAGGCCGCTGGCGAGCGCAGTCAGATCTGGACATGGCAGGACGCTTCGGGCGGGTTCCTGCGGGCGTTGGAAGTAGAAGACAACGTGATGTTCATCATCCTGTCGATCCTCGTTCTGATCGCGGCGATGAACATTGTCTCGGGCCTCATAATGCTGGTGAAGAACAAGGGGCGCGATATAGGCATCTTGCGCACTATCGGCCTGAGCGAAGGGTCGGTCCTGCGAGTGTTCTTTATCTGCGGAGCATTCACGGGGATTATTGGCACGGTGATGGGCGTGGTTCTGGGGTGTCTGTTCGCGATCTATATCGACCCGATTTTCAGCTTCGTGAACTTTGTCATGGGCGGCGGTGTCTGGGACCCCTCCATCCGTGGAATTTACGCTTTGCCCGCTGAGTTGCACCTGTCAGATGTGCTCAAGGCTATTGGGCTTTCTCTGGGCCTGTCCTTTTTTGTCACCTATTTCCCCGCCCGCCGCGCGGCGCGGCTGAACCCGGTTGAGGCGCTGCGCTATGAATGATGTGACGATGCGGCTGGATGGTCTGACCAAGACCTATCTGAAAGGCACGCCAGGCGAGGTTCAGGTGCTGCGTGGTGCCGATTTAGAACTGTGCGCGGGTGAGGCGGTCGCGCTGGTTGCGCCCTCTGGCGCAGGTAAATCGACACTGCTGCACATCGCTGGTCTGCTGGACACGCCCGATCATGGCTCGGTTGAGATCGCTGGGCAGAGTGCGACGGGCAAGGGCGACCGGACCCGCACTGCTCTACGGCGGCGGGATGTGGGGTTTGTTTATCAGTTCCACCATTTGCTGCCGGAATTCACCGCGTTGGAAAACATCACCCTGCCGCAACTGGCCAATGGTGTTTCGGAAAAAGCGGCGCAAGACAGGGCGATGTCTCTGCTGGACCGTGTCGGCGTCGCGGCGCGTGCGGACCACCGCCCTGCGGCCTTGTCCGGGGGCGAGCAACAGCGTGTGGCCTTCTGCCGAGCGCTGGCCAACAAACCGCGCGTCCTGCTGGCGGATGAACCAACAGGGAACTTGGACCCAGAAACTTCAGATCAAGTATTCGACGCGCTGATGGCGCTGGTCCGGGACGAGGGGCTTTCAGCGTTGATTGCGACTCATAACATTGAACTTGCGGCCCGGATGGATCGCAAATTGCGGCTGGACGGGGGTGTGCTCAAGCCAGTTGAGTAATGGCGACCCCTGCAGCCATAACGGCGATGCCGCCAGCGCGTATCCATGTCAGCGGGGTGACCTGTGCCCCGAACAGGCCGAAATGGTCGATTGCGGCGGTGCTGATCAACTGCCCCAACAGGACAAAGAACACCGCGTTTCCGACGCCGAAATGCGGTGCGACATGGGTTATCGAAAGCACGTAGAAGGCAATCAGGACGCCAGCCAGCAGCAGATGTTTCGGGGCTTGCGCGATTTTGGACAGCGCCCCGAAGCCTGGAAACAGAACCATCACCAGCGCGGAAGCGCCGAAAGCGATTGCGAACAGGACAACGGCAGCGGTGGTTGGTGACTCAATCAGCCGACCCAAAGCCGCGTTCAACGCCGCAAGGATCGGCACGCCAATCCCGGCGGCCAGCATGATGGCTGCGTATTGTGTCATTGCCTGTATCCTCCTGCTGCGTTGATCTGGATCATTGCGGCAAGCTGGCCCTCGGGCAAGCCTGTAAATGTCAATCGGGGCAGGAGGATATGATGATCGGACCGATACGGAATGCAGTTTCAATAGGACTGCTGGCTCTGGCGACGCAAGCCAATGCTCAGGATGTCGAGACGGGTGCCGAGCTGTATCGGCACTACTGCGCGACGTGTCATGGGATTGATGCCACCGGGCATGGCCCGATGGCAGGTGTGCTGGTTATTCAACCAGTCGACCTGACCAAACTGACCGGGGAAGACGGCGTGTTTCCAACCGCCCGCGTCGTAGGGCGGATCGACGGGCGCGACCCGCTGGTCAGCCACGGCAGCCCGATGCCGGTCTATGGGCCTTACTTCGACGGTCAGGACACCTCGATGAAAACGCCCGAGGGGCAACCGATCCTGACCAGCCAACCGATCGTTGATCTGGTCGCTTATCTGGAGACACTGCAGAAGCAGTAGGCGTTAGTGGCAAATCCCGTCGATTTCCGCACCACTCCAGGGAATTACGATGTCACGCTCGCGCGGTTGGTCTGGCAGTGCTGAGAGATCGAAATGCGCACCTAGCATGTCATGCAGACGCTGAGTGCGCGGGGCCTTTGGGTCCAGCGCCCTGCAACAGACATATTCTTCGACAATCGCGCCCTGTTGCTCGAACCCGTAGGTCAGAAAATCGGACGACGTGTTCAGATCAAAGAGATATGGGTCCTTGTTGCCGCCATGTTCGGCCGCGGCCCGCAACGGGTGATAGCCGGTGGTTTTACGGTTCTGCCATTGCCAGACGTGGGTTAATTCATGCGCCAGCAACATCGCGGCAATCAGATTCATCTGCTGGGGGAAGTCGGACATGTAGTCCTCAAGATACCAGTCGCGCGTGAAATAGACCTTGTTGAACAGGGCAACGGCGGCGGGTTTTGCAGTTACGACGCCCTCGGTCGGGGGTGGCAGGATACGTTCCCGGCAGGCGAGGCGCGGGCGTTCCTTGCGGTAGAAAGTGATTGGCGCAACCGGGGCACCTTCGACCAGACGCACACGGTCGAGATTCAACGTCTCTCCCTGAACAGCACCGGCAAAGGCGCGTTCCTGATCCGTCAGCGGTCGCCCGCAGGAGGTGAGCAGGAAAAGAAACGTCATCAAAATGCGCCAAGCCATATTCAAAGCCTAATGTGAAGCGCTCTCGCTGCAACCGGTTTTACAGGCTCATCGCCAATACCCGGCTTATTTCCGTCAGGGAGCGACCGGATTGGTTCATCCATGTGTTAAAGGCATCCTGCACCGCCGCCATCGCCTTTTTTGAACCGGGCGCCTTATCGACCACACCTTCGGCAACCAACCGTGCTGTGACATCGCGCGACAGGATGAAACTATCGCGCCCGACAAAGCGCATGGCATATTGGGCCGAGGCCCCGCCCAGGCGTGACCCGCGTTTGCCCAGCATGGCCAACAGGCCGATATAGTCGGTCGAAGGCCAGCCACCCAGAATTTGACCGACCCCGCCTTCCTGTCTCAACTCCAGCAGAAACGCGGCATTGTCCCGGACGGTTGCTATCTTGGTGCCGTTGCGAACGATGCGGGTGTCCTGCAACAGCGAGTCGAACTTCTCATCATCCATAAAAGCGCAGCGACCAACGTCAAAGCCGTCAAAGGCGGTCTCAAACCCATCCCACTTGTTTTCTATGACCTTCCAGTTGAACCCAGCCTGGAAGATGCATTTTGTGATGACCGAAAGCCAGCGATCATCCGGCATAGCGGCAAGCTCGGCTGCAGTTTTGGGTTTGCTTAGCTTTGCCTCCAAAGCGTCAGGCCCGCCGTGGCGGTCGGCAGCCATGGTAAAAATTTCATCGAAATGGTGCATCGGAGTCCTCCGACGGCAGGGTCGCGTGTTCGTCGCCGGGTTGCAAGCTCTGGTTCTTGTCCGAATACTGCTTGAGCGTCCGACTTGATTTCGGACAAAGACCAACCCGTATCAGGGGCGTAAACCAAGGCACCACTTACGGAGATTGAAATGCTGGGTTGGGGCCTTTTCCTTGCTGCGCTTGTTACATTTCTGCTGACGCACATGATTCCGGCGCGGCCCGCGATGCGCGGCCGATTGATCGAGGTGATGGGGCGTAGGACGTATTTCGCGGCGTATTCTGTGTTGTCGCTGCTTGTGCTCGGCTGGTTGATCGTCGCCGCCGCACAGGCGCCTTATGTCGAGGTTATCCCGCCGTTCCCCGTACTGCGCTGGGTGCCACTACTGGTGATGCCGGTGGTGTGCTGGCTGGCCGTAGCCGGGATGTCGATCCAGAACCCGTTTTCCTTCGGCGGCTTGGGGCACCGCCCATTCGATCCGGAAAACCCCGGCATCCTGCGTGTGACGCGCCACCCTTTGCTGGCGGCGCTGATGCTGTGGGCGCTGGCGCATTTGCTGGCCAATGGCAGCCTGTCTCATGTCATTCTGTTCGGTCTGTTCGCTGGATTCGCCGCGCTGGGCATGGCCTTGATCGACCGTCGTAAAGAGCGTGAGATGGGGATCGAATGGACACGCTTGTCCCGCAATACCGCGCGATTTTCGCTGCGGGCTCCGCGCCCCTGGCCCAGCCTGTGGGTTTGGCTGGTTTCACTTGCCGCCTTTGCGGCTCTGCTTCATCTGCACGCGCCTGTGATCGGCCTATCCCCGTTACCGTAACGCGGGGAGTGGCCGTACAGGGTCTTGCGTGCTATCTGGAATGTCACACTTTGGACTGAGAGGGTCTTTCAATGTATCTGGCCTATGTCACCACCACCGAACGGGGCGCCACCGACCGCTTGCTGAGCGCCGTTGCCGAGCATCTGCAGGCCGCCGGAGCCCATCTGGCCGGTGTGGTTCAAACCAACACCGAATGCGCCGACAGCAGCAAATGCGACATGGACGTGCGCGTTCTGCCGGACGGAGAGACCATCCGTATCTCGCAATCCTTGGGTGAACATGCGCGCGGCTGCCGTCTGGACCCTGCGGCGTTGGAGCAGGCGGTGGGATATGTCACCAACTCGCTCGAAGATGCACCGCAGCTGCTGATCATCAATAAGTTCGGCAAGCACGAGGCTGACGGGCGTGGGTTTCGCCCGGTGATCGCCGAGGCGCTGGCGCAGGATATCCCTGTTTTGGTTGGCGTGAATGGTCTGAATACTGAAAAGTTTCAGGAGTTCACCGGAGGTGCGGCTGAACAAATCAGCCCCAGCGTCGAGGCCGTTACCGAATGGTTCGATCGCGTTACGGCGCAGCGTGTAGCTGCAGCCTGACGTAAGTTTCGTTGGGTAACGCACTGTAAACCTGACTTGTTTCAGCCTGCATGTACTGCAATCCTCTGACCTCGGAGGAGGCAGCACATGTGGACCAACTGGGCCGGAAACCAGAGCGCGGATACGGCGATCACGCGCCCCAGCACGATTTCCGAATTGCAACAGGCGATGGCGGAATCGTCCAGCCTGCGCGTCGTCGGGGCAGGGCATTCCTTTACACCCATCGTTGCGGGCGGGGACCGGATTTTGGACCTGTCCAAGCTGGATTTACCGACTTTGGGCGACGGGGTTGGTGACCGCATCTGGGTCAATGCAAATGCGCGGCTGAGGGATCTGTCTCCGGCGCTGGCCGCGCAAGGGCTGGCCTTTCGCAATCTTGGCGACATCAACGCGCAATCGCTGGCCGGGGCGGCTTCGACCGCGACGCACGGGACCGGGCGCACGCTGCCCTGTCTTTCGGCAGAGATTACCGCCGCGAAGCTGATCACCGCGGGTGGGGATGTCCTGTCCACCGACGACGTCCCGCTTGAGATGGCACAGGTCACGCTGGGGATGCTGGGCGTTCTGACCGAGACGCAAATCTCGGTCGTGCCGAAATACAATTTGCGCCGCCGGGTGCGGTTGGCCGATCTGCAGGACAGCCTGGCTAATATGCATCAGAACTGGGCCGAGAACCGGAATTTCGAGTTTTTCTACATCCCTTTCACCGGCAAGGCCGTTGAAATCCGCCACGACCTGTCCGATGCGCCCGAAAGTACGGCGCCGCGTGATCTGGACATGATCGCCGTCAAAGTGCTGAAACTGGCGCGGAATGCAGGCAAGTTCAGCGGCGGGCTCCGTAGTATGCTGCTGAAGCTGCTGACCCTGGCGCAATCGGACGAAGACTATGTAGGCGAAAGCTGGCGAGTTCTGTGCAGCGACCGTCACATTCGCTTCAACGAGATGGAATATCACCTGCCGCCAGACGTGGCCGGGGATGTGCTGCAAGAGGTCATCACCCGTCTGCACCGCGATCACAAGGATATCTATTTCCCGATTGAGGTGCGCCAGACCGCTGGGGACACGGCCTGTCTATCTCCATTTCAGGGCGGTCCGCGGACTTCGATTGCCGTTCATACGGACGCGAGGGAAGATCACCGCAGGTATTTCGACGCGCTGGAGTCGTTGTTTGTGGAGGCAGGAGGGCGTCCACACTGGGGCAAGATGCACAGTCTGACCCACAAGGAGCTCTCGGGAATATATCCGGATTTCGACCTCTTCTGCGCGCGGCGAGAACAGCTGGATCCTGGCGGCAAGTTCCTGACCCCCGCTTTGGCCAAGCTGTTTCGGCCATGAGTGAGTATCTGCAAACCCTGTCCGAAGCCCTGCGCGCCTATGGTGTGGACAAACCGGTCGCCGTGGTCGATCTGGATCGGCTTGAGGCGAACTGCGCCCTTACCGTCAACGGTTCAGATGCCGGGTTGGATCGCCGTCTGGTCGCCAAGTCTTTGCCCTGTCTGCCGCTGTTGAATCACATACGGGGGCAGATATCGATCTCGGGCCTGATGACCTTTTCCGAACCGATGCTGCGGGCTCTTTTGCAGGCCGAGCCTATGACGGATCACTTGATCGGCAAGCCGCTCCCCGTCAACTCAGTCGCGCGGGTTTTGTCGGAATGTCCAGATGCCTCCGCACGCGTTCAGTGGTTGATCGATTCTCCGGAACGGCTGCATGCATATCTGGCCCTTGCAGCGGATCGGCAGGCGGTCCTGCATCTGTCACTGGAAGTTGATATCGGCCTGCATCGGGGCGGATTCCAGCCCGAGCACGTGGCAGAAATTGCGCAGAAAATCGACGCCAACCCCAATGCGCGACTGTCCGGTGTAATGGGGTACGAGGCGCATTTGGCCAAACTGCCGGGTTTCCTGCGCAAGCGTGCCGTTCGGGCCTGTGCAGACGCGTTCGATCTCGCCGTTTCTGGTTTGCCGAACAGGGGCAAGGGGCTATGCCTGAACACCGGTGGCAGCCTGACGTTTCAGTCCTATCGCGCAGGGGATAACGCTACCGAAATTGCTTTCGGTTCGGTATTGGTAAAACCCACGGATTTCGGCCACGCCACAACTCAAGGCTTTCAACCCGCGGCGTTCATCGCGACGCCGATTCTGAAAGCCATGCCGGATAACTCGCTGCCTGGGTTTGATTTTCTGGCCCGGCGAAAAACCGATCTTGCGATTTTCGGAGGATATTTCCCGGCCAAGCCTGTATTCCCCAACGGATTTGGCTATTCGCCGGTGTTCGGGCGGTCGAGCAATCAGGAGGTCTGGACAGGTCCTCCAGCCGCTACCGTCAAGCCCGGTGACATAGCCCTGTTGCGCCCAAGCCAAAGCGAGGCGGTGCTGAACCAGTTCGGGGTCATTCTGGCGGTCCGGGGCAATCAGGTGGTCGCAGAATGGGAATGCCTGCCGAATTAACGGCCGGTTGCACTTTGTCACCATCTGAGAAAGATGGTGGGCGACCCTGGAATCGAACCAGGCGTGCGTCTCCGCGAGGGAGTTACAGTCCCCTGCCACACCTTGCGGCCTGTCGCCCACTGTCAGGCGTTGCACCTGACGTGGAGGCGTGATTACTAGCGCCTTAAAGGAGCGTCAACAGGAAAATACCGCTTTGACGCAGGAAACCGAATTCCCGGCCAGGAGGCCCAAGAAATGAAGAAACCCAAGTGGGTCGTTGAAAAGGAACAGGCGCGCAAAGCGGCTGCTGCGGAAACCGTCTGGCTGTTTGGTCTGCACGCCGTGCGCGATGCTTTGATGAACCCCAAGCGGCAGAAACTGCGCTTGATTGTGACGCGAAATGCGCAAGACAAGCTGGCCGAAGCGATTGAATTCGCTGGGATCGAGGCCGAAATGGTCGACCCGCGCAAATTCACCGCGCCGATTGATCCGGGGTCCGTGCATCAGGGTGCAGCTCTTGAGGTCAAACCGCTGGACTGGGGCGGGCTGGCCGAGAATTGCATCGGGCGCGAACACCCCCGCGTGATTCTGTTGGATCGTGTGACCGACCCGCACAATGTCGGTGCGATTCTGCGCTCGGCCGAAGTTCTGGGGGCCAGTGCGGTGATCGGCACGCGGCACCATTCGGCACCGGAAACCGGTGCGCTGGCTAAGACCGCCAGTGGCGCGCTGGAGCGTCAGCCCTACCTGAGGGTCCGCAATCTGGCCGATGCCATCGTCGAACTGCAGAATATGGGATTTCTGGTGCTGGGTCTGGATGGTGAAGCGGATTCCACCATCGAAATGGCACTGGGCGGAAAACTGGACCAGCCTGTCGCGTTGGTGCTGGGGGCTGAAGGGCCGGGTCTGCGGCAAAAAACCAAGGAAACTGTGGACTTTCTGGTGAAAATCGACGCAGCGGGCGGGTTTGGTTCCCTCAACGTCTCAAATGCTGCCGCGATCGCCCTATATGCCTCAAGGCACAGATAGACAGGAGAGTCTCATTTCCAGCCCGTCGAAAATCGCCACCTGCTGCTATTGCGGGACCCGTGCTGCGCTTGTCCTGAAGGGAAAGCAACGTCACGAGTTAAGCTGTTCAAGCTGCGGTGCGCCGTTGCATGACCTCAAGATGGTGCCCAAGCGCAAACTGGTCGAAAAGCAGACAAAGCGCGATATGGGAAAATTTGCGGGATCGCATAAGAAAAAGAAGAAAAAGAACAAGGGTGTGTTCTCGCGGGTACTGGATGAAGCGTGGGATGTGATCGAGGATATCTTTGACTGACGTGGCGCAGGTGCGACACAGGTGATCACAACCCCGTTAAATGGGGTTCCACTGGGCGGTAAAAATTGCATCTTGAGACCCTGATGTCTGAAATCCGAATACCGTAATGCTGATCCGACGTTTCCTTCTTGGCGCGATGTTCGCCGCTTTGATCGCTCCTGCCGCGACGGCGCAGGAGATGCCCGTGTATTTTGAGGCGGATGGAGCAGCCTTGGCCGGGTATGACCCGGTTTCGTATTTCAAGAGCGACGCACCAGTTCAGGGGCAGCCAAAATACGCGGTGGTCTGGAAAGGGGCCGAATGGCATTTTGCCTCGGCTGAGAACCAAGAGGCATTCGAGCGCGATCCACGTGCCTTTGCGCCTCAGTTCGGTGGGTATTGCGCATATGCCATGGCGAAGGGGATTCTGGTCAGTACCGACCCGCTGGCTTGGCAGGTGGTCGATGGTCGTCTGTACCTGACCCACTCGCCTGAGATTGAACAGATGTGGCGCGAAGCGACGGCTGAGTATATCCGAATGGCCGAGGCGCACTGGCCCGTTGTTCTGTACGAGCAATGAGCGGAGATCCGCTTTTTGTGACGTGTCATCACAAAAATGCGCATCCCCTCTTTTTTTCTCTCAACTTATGCCTAAATGTCACAGTGACCGCGGAACGGAACTGCCGCGGGTCATTTCACTGTCCCTCGTTCCAACAACTGGCGCTCAGGTTCGACCTGGGCGCTTTTTTCTTTTGAGCACCCGGATTAGGGTGCCTGCATGAGCGAGCATTCCAACGATTTTCTGAAAGACATCCTGAAGCGCACCAAGGTTATTGCTGTTGTCGGTGTGTCAATGAACCCTGTCCGGCCCAGCTATTACGTGGCGCGTTATCTTTCGCTGAAAGGGTATACGGTCATCCCGGTCAACCCGGGCCATGCCGGGACAGAGCTGTTTGGTCAGACCGTCAGGGCCTCACTGACCGAGATTTCCGAACCAGTGGACATGGTCGATATCTTCCGCCGGTCCGAGGCCGTGCCGCCGATTGTGGATGAGGCGTTGGCTGCTTTCCCAAACCTGGGCACGGTCTGGATGCAAATCGGAGTCGAGCATCCTGAAGCTGCCGCCTTAGCACAGGCGCGCGGCGTGGACGTGATCATGAACCGTTGCCCCAAGATCGAATATCAGCGCCTGTTCGGAGAACTGCGAATGGGTGGATTTGCCACCGGTGTGATCTCGTCTAAAATCTAGCCGCTTACATAGGGTAACAATTCACCGTATTGTTCCTGCTGACGCTTTTGCAGCACGACCCCGCGCGGCACCCACTCGTACTTCGTGTCTTCGACCAGCGGAGACCAGAACAAAACGCCACCGTAACGCCACGGATCCAGCACCACGCCGTCATACATCGTCTCACCCTTGCGGCTGATGATGGCGGTGCTGTGGTCGATCCTGAACGGGTTGTCTGCATTTGCAATGGCGCGGTGCAGTTCCAGCGTCTGGAAGTTCTCTTGCTTCAACCGACGTTCGATATCTTCGGCCCAATGCCAGCACAGCCCACGCGGGCGCAGCCCTTTGTTGACCTTGGCGTTGTGGATCAGCGGTGCGTCGGTAATCTCATACTCCTGCACCAATTGCGCGGTGTAGGAATAGGCGATACGGGCGGCGCGGTCGGCTTCTTCCGGGTCGATATCGGGGCCAAGGCTGCGGATTTCGCTCGACAGCCGTTGCACCTCATCCCCGGTGGAGGGTGGAGGCGTCGAACACGCGCCCAGCGTCACTAGGGCCAGAACAATGGCCAAAGCTCTGATCATCCTAATGCCCTTTGATCAGTGGATCGTGAAGCCCGATCATAATGGGTCAGGCAGGGGGACGGAACCCCGTGCTTAACCCTTGGGGCGCGCGGCTTTTTCAGCGATGCCGCTGATGCCCTGACGCCGTGCCAATTCGGTGAGAACATCGTCGAGTGCCACGTCACGAGCGGCCAGCATGACAAGCAGGTGATAGAGCACATCCGCAGCCTCGGTCGTCAGACCGGCCTTGTCGTTCTTGACGGCTTCGATGATGGCTTCAACGGCCTCTTCCCCGAATTTCTCGGCGCATTTCTCAGGGCCTTTGGCCAACAGCTTGGCGGTCCAGCTGGAATCCGGGTCAGCCCCTTTCCGCGCCTCAATAGTAGCGGCCAGATCGTGCAGAATGCTCATGTCAGCCTCATGGGGATACCCGCTGCGGCCATGTGTTCCTTGGCCTCGCGGATCGTGTATTCGCCGAAATGGAAGATCGAGGCGGCAAGCACGGCACTTGCTCCGCCTTCGGTCACGCCTTCGACCAGATGGTCCAGATTGCCGACACCGCCTGAGGCGATCACCGGCACATCTACAGCATCGGAAATCGCACGCGTCAGAGGCAGATTGAACCCAGCCTTGGTACCGTCGCGATCCATCGAAGTCAGCAGAATCTCACCCGCGCCTTTAGAAACGACGGTTTTGGCGAATTCTACCGCGTCGATGCCGGTGGGTTTACGACCGCCATGGGTAAAGATCTCCCACTTGCCGGGACTGACTGTTTTGGCGTCGATGGCACAGACAATGCACTGGCTGCCGAACTGATCCGCCGATTCCGCGATCACATCCGGGTTGGCCACGGCGGCTGAGTTGAAGCTGACCTTGTCGGCGCCCGCCAGCAGCAGGGCGCGGACGTCATCCTTGGTGCGCACACCGCCCCCCACCGTCAGCGGCACAAAACACTGTTCCGCTGTGCGCTGAACCACATCGAACATGGTGCCGCGGTTCTCATGGGTAGCGTGAATGTCGAGAAAACAGATTTCATCTGCGCCTGCCGCGTCATAGGCCTTTGCGGATTCCACCGGGTCGCCGGCATCGCGCAGACCAACAAAATTCACGCCCTTGACCACGCGGCCATCGGCGACATCTAGACAGGGAATGATGCGGGTTTTCAGCATGTCGGCGTCCTTTGTTGCCGCACCTCTACCGGCAAAGCTGCGCCGAAGCCAGAGCCGAAAACTGGATAATGCCGCGCCGCAGGTTGTGCAGCGCGGCGCGGTGTCAGTGTTTTGCGAGTATTCTTAGGGCTGACAGCAGGTTGGCTTTGTCGTCTGTCCAGGGAGCCCGACCATCGGTGGTCAGCAACTGCCAATTCCCGGCACTGGCAAACACATCGATACGATCTTTGTCGCGGCTTAGGATCACGACATAGGTGCTCAAAGCTCCTTGTTCTTGCGCTTCGGCGTCCACTTTGTCCGCCTGAACCGCCGCGTGTAGCCCAAGCGTTTCAGAAGCCCGTGCCAACTGCGGCGCCAGATCGTAGAACTTATTGGAAATGTGGAAGACCAACGTGCCGCCTTGGTTCAGCTGGCGCAAATAGGCTTCGATCGCTTCCTGCGTTATAAGGTGCAGTGGAATTGCATCCGAGCTATAGGCATCGAGCACCATGATATCAAAAGAAAACTTTTGGTGCTCCAACACAATCCGCGCGTCGCCCAGATGAGTTTTCGAATCCGGAGCGCATTCGGTCATATACGTGAACAACTCCGGATTGCGGGCAATGCGATCCACTGTCTCGTCGATCTCGAAAAAGTCCCAAGTCTGATGGGGCTGCCCGTAACAAGCCAGCGCACCGGTCCCAAGGCCAACAATGCCGATATTGTCAGAGTTCAAACCGTAGTCCGAAGTCAGGATTTCGGCCATTGGTCCGTCAGGGTGGTAGTACGAAGCAGCCACGGGTCGCGTGCCGGGCGGGGTGTGCCTCTGCAGACCGTGCGTAGTGGTGCCGTTCCTGTATACCCGGAACTCGCCGAGATCATAGACAGAGTGGGTGCCGAAAAAGCTGCGATCGCTGAAATGCAAATCTTGCTTTGGGAGCATGGTTGGCAGAAGAAAGATAACCAGCACCCCTGCTATGCGGGCCGGTGCATTCCGGAACGCCATTACAAACATGGCAACCAGAGCGGCGGTTGCGATCATGAGGACTGTTTCTGCATCCGCTGTGCTCCCCGTCCTTGAACATGCTGATCGCAACGGAAATCGGGGCGGCAACGGCAATCCCAATCAGAGCATCGCGCATATTGAATGATCTGGCGTGAAGCAGAAACAAACCGCCCGCCGCAGCAAGTGTTAGGGCAAATTCAATTTCCTGATTAAAAACAGCAGGCGCAATAATCGAGTTGAATAGCCCGCCGCAAGCACCTCCGACGGAAAGTGCAAGGTAAAAGGTTGTGAGGTGTTCCGCAGGAGGCCGGAGTTCATAAAGAAGCCTGTGGGCATACAGGGCGACAAAAAACAGCAGCGGAATATACACCAGCATAGCGGTCAGAGGCTGTTGCGATGATCCGATTATGGACAACATCGCGACGCCAAATGCCATCATCAGCAGCACCGGAATTCTGAGGCCGCTCAGGGTGAGCCGGCGCCACTTTGCGAAGGCAATAATGAACGTCAGGATATAGGTGGCCAGCGGTACAACCCAGATTAATGGGATCGCACCAAGGTCGGTGCTAAGCTTGGTTGTGGTGGCCAGCATCAAGGACGAAGGGATGAAGGCGATGAACACCCAGGCGGCAATCGTTCTGGCGCTCAGGGCCTTGCCCGCCTCGTGTGATGTTTCCTTGGTGACGGTTTCGGCGGGGCCGCGCAGGGCGATCATGCCGCTGATTGCCAGGAGAATGCCGAAAACAACAAAACCGACCGACCAGAACACGCTGATTTCACGTGCGCCGAAGAAAGGATCGGCAAGCAGTGGAAAAGACAGCAGAGCTAGTAGTGATTCGACGTTGCTTGCTGCATATAGAAAATACGGGTCATTGGCCGAAGGCCCGCCCGACCGCGAATACCATGCCTGCAGCAACGGCGCGTTCGCAGACAGCACGGCAAAGGGAACACCTACGCCCACTGCAAACAAAATGAGTGTTTGCAAAGCAATGGATTGCGAGGAGTCGAACCTCCATCCCTCTTGCGTTGCCAAAGGAAGGAAGCTGAGCGCCAGTAGCCACAGGGTTAGATGCGTCACGAGTTGCCAGCGCAGGGTAAACCAGCGGCTCAGCATATGGGCATACAGATACCCGAGGATCAGCATCAATTGAAAAAACAGCATTGCGGTTGTCCAGACCGCCGGGGTTCCGCCGATTTTGGGTAAAACGAGTTTGGCAAACAGCGGTTGTACAAAAAACAGAAGATTGGCGCTGACAAAAATTGACGCGCAAAAAATGATGACCGGGGCATAGTTGCGCCAATTTTCAGTGGGTTGCGATACGTGTGAAAAGGACACAATGAAACTCCGGAATAAGATTTCGCTTCAGCCGTATTGGTGAATTCTGACCTTTTTGCGGCTGATCTGCGCAAACTCATTGCGAATATGTGGAATTGTTCACGATTTGCGATCAATTGTCGGGCATGGAATGAGCAATAAGGATCGAGGTAACCGGCAATAGCCCGCCGATGCCGGAGTTGTGATTGCCACATCTCTCAAACCTGTGAAAACTGTCCCCAAATTCATCAGGAGATCAATGAGATGCGCAAACTCATTCTGACAACCGCTATTGTAATTGGAGGAGCTGTCACCGCAATGGCAGACGATATTATCAAGGTGAATACCGACAAATCGGTATCCGAGGCGCTGGATGCGCTTGAGGCTGCTGTCGGCAACGCGGGCGCGACCGTGTTCGCTCGTATTGACCACGCGGCTGGGGCCGAAAAGGTTGGTCTGACTATTCCGGCAAATCAGGTTCTGATCTTCGGCAACCCGGCGCTGGGCACACCTGCGATGCAGATCGACGCGCGTGCCGGTTTGTTCCTGCCGCTGAAAGTGCAGGCTTACGAGGACGAAAACGGTCAGGTCTGGCTGGCCTATGAAGACCCGAAAGAGACCATGGACGAGCTGGACGCTGTCGAAAAATCCCCCGTCATCGAAAAGATGCGCGGCGCGTTGGCTAAGCTGACCTCGGTCGCCGCACAGTAAGTTCTGCAGCTACTCTGGCGCGGGGTGTCCTCAGTGATTTTGGGGCCGCACCAATCTGTGATAAGGTTGGTGCATTTCAAAATACACAAATTTGGAGGACAGCTCATGAAAATTGCGGCAAAGAAGATCGGCGCGGTAGCGTGTGTTCTCGTAGTTGCCAGCGGGGCACAAGCCCAGGACTTCATGTCTCAAAAAGAACTGCTGGCGACCATTCCGGGTGCAACGGTCCGGTCAGTTTCAAATCAGGACAACAAGACACCGTGGGTGCAGGCGTATAGCTCCGGGCGCAAGAAGGGTAAGCTGGCCGGCAACTTCGGTGGCGATACCTATGACGGAGAATGGTACGTTGATGGGGATGCCTGGTGCGAGAAGACCGGTGACTGGACCGGGTGTTTTCAGTTTGTAAGAATAAGTGAAAAAGAGCTGCAACCGTACAAGGATGGGCGGCCCCGAAAACACACCTGGAAGCTGGAATAGCTGTTACGTGCTTAGTGTAACCAGCGCCTCTTTCAGGTCAATCGCGCCATCATAGAGCGCCCGGCCGGAGATCGCGCCGTTCAGGTCCACACCGCAATCGCGCAGCGCGATCAGGTCGTCCAGTGAGCTGACGCCGCCTGAGGCAATCACCGGGATCGACACGGCGCGGGCCAGGTCGGCGGTGGCTTCGATATTCGGGCCCTGCATCGCGCCGTCGCGGTTGATGTCGGTATAGATTATGGCGGCGACGCCTGCGTCCTCGAAGCTGCGGGCCAGATCGGTAACCTGCACGTCAGTTTCTTCGGCCCAGCCTTTGGTGGCGACCATGCCGTTTCGGGCGTCGATGCCCACGGCGACTTTGCCGGGGAAGGCTTTGGCCGCCTCGCGTACCAGATCGGGATTTTCCACCGCGACCGTGCCCAGAATCACGCGGGCTAGTCCTTTGTCGATCCAGGTTTCGATCGTGGCCATATCGCGGATGCCTCCGCCCAACTGAGCGGGCACGTCACAAGCTTTCAGAATGGCCTCGACCGGGGCTGCGTTCACCGGCTCACCGGCGAAGGCTCCGTTCAGGTCCACCAGGTGCAACCATTCGCAGCCCGCTTCAACAAAGGCGCGGGCCTGAGCGGCCGGGTCTTCGTTGAATACGGTGGCCTTGTCCATTTCTCCGCGCAGCAGGCGCACGGCCTGGCCGTCTTTGAGGTCGATGGCGGGGTAAAGGATCATGATCGGCGGCCCTATATCAGTGTTACACGCGCGGGATATCGCACAAGCAGGGCAGGGGATGCAACGCGACGCTAAGTCATTCTTGCCCGTGCGCGCATCGCTCGTCAGACTGACGACAAATCAGGGAGGAAATCATGAAGAATATTACCCTTGCGGCAGGCTTTGCAGTTCTGGCAACGGCGTCTTTGGCTGATCCGGCCGATGGTCTGTGGAAGACACAGCCGGGCGACGAAGGCGGCTATCTGCATGTCACCATCGCTCCGTGCGGCAGCGCGATCTGCGGCACCATCGACAGTGCCTTTGATAAATCCGGAAATCAGCAGCTGGCCTACGAGAATTTGGGCAAACAGATCATCTGGGACATGGAGCCAGAGGGCGACGGTACCTATGCCAATGGCAAAATCTGGGCGCCGGACCGGGACAAGACCTACAATTCGAAAATGACCCTAGACAGCCAGAACGAACTGACTGTCAAAGGTTGCGTTGCGGGTGGTCTGGTCTGCCGTGGACAGACCTGGACGCGCATTCAGTAAGCTTTACGGGGCCCAGGTCAGGAAGTTCCCGATCATCCGCAGGCCTACATCCTGGCTTTTTTCCGGGTGGAACTGCATCCCAACCATCGTGTCGCGGCCAATCACGGCCGTGACCTCTTGCCTATAATCCACATAGGCCAGCCGCTGCGCCGGATCGGTGACGCGGAAATGGTAGGAGTGGACAAAATAGACGTGATCGCCGGATTGCACCCCGTCAAACACGGGATGTTCGCATTCCAGAACCAGATCGTTCCAGCCCATATGCGGGACTTTCAGCGCGGCGTCTGCCGGCTCGATCCGCACCACGTCACCGGCAACCCAGCCCAGACCGTCCGTGTCGGTGTACTCGTGACCCTTTGAGGCCATCAGTTGCATCCCGACGCAGATGCCCAGAAACGGACGGCCTTTCTGTTCGACCGCCTCGACCATCGCGTCATAGATGCCTTTGTGCCCGCGCAGTTCGGCGGCGCAGGCGGGAAAAGCTCCGTCGCCGGGCAGAACCAACCGATCCGCCCGCGCGACGACATCTGCGTCCGAGGTCACGACGACTTCGCCCGCATCAACCTCGCGTGCCATGCGCTGAAACGCCTTTTCGGCCGAGTGCAGGTTGCCGCTCTCGTAGTCGATGATGGCGGTCAGCATTTACAACGCACCCTTGGTGGACGGAATCGCATCCGCCTTGCGTGGGTCTGTTTCCACTGCCAGCCGCAGGGCGCGGGCAACGGCCTTAAAAGCCGCCTCGGCGATGTGGTGGCTGTTGAACCCGTGCAACTGGTCGATATGCAACGTTATACCGCCATGGGTGCTGAGCGCCTGAAAGAACTCGCGCACCAACTCGGTGTCGAATGTGCCGATCTTCTGGGTAGGCAGGTCCACATTCCAGATCAGGAACGGGCGCGCCGACAGATCCAGCGCGCACCGTACCTGCGCGTCGTCCATGGGCAGGTGGCACTCGCCATAGCGACGGATGCCCTTTTTGTCGCCCAAAGCCTGCGTCAAAGCCTGACCCAGCGCGATGCCGGTGTCCTCGACCGTGTGGTGGTCGTCGATGTGATAATCGCCCTTGGCGCGGATCGTCATGTCGATCAGAGAATGGCGCGCAAGCTGGTCCAGCATATGGTCAAAGAAGCCAACGCCGGTCTGGTTGTCGTACTGGCCGGTGCCGTCCAAATTGACCTCGACCGTGATCTCGGTTTCGGCGGTCTGACGGCTGATCTTTGCGCTGCGCATGGGCGAATTCCTTTTGCTACAGGCGCGCTTATAGACGGGGATGGGCGGGCATTTCCAGACCGCCCGTCGCATTCAACGCAAACTGTTGCAGGGGATTGCGCCCGGACGCGGCCCGTGTCAGCCTGCGGGCAAGTCAACCAACAAGGCCCGGCCCATGTCCACCTGCGTTTTCATCCAGATCCGTTGCAAACCCGGCACCACTTACAAGGTGGCCGAGGAAATCGCCCTGCGCGAAATCCACTCCGAGCTGTATTCGACCAGTGGTGAATTTGACCTGCTGCTGAAACTCTACATCCCGGAAACCGAGGATGTTGGCCATTTTATCAACGAAAACCTTCTGGTGATTCCCAACATTGAGCGGTCCCTGACCACGATGACCTTCAAGGCGTTCTGAGTCAGATCACCGTTTCCGAAGCAGGGGGGTGTTGGGCCACGACCAGTGCAGCGCCGCTGTTCGATTGCCTGTCCGCCGCGCCAGCGCGAAGCAACTGTAGCAGGCCAAACAGCAGCATCAGCGGAAAAGCGAGAGTCACCAGGTGATTTCCACCCGCTAGCAGTGACCAAGCGATACCGGCTGCGCTGATCGTCAGTAAAACCGCAGAGTGCCTGCGCATCTGTTGGGCATTTTCGGGTTTGTAGGTCAGAAACCCGTTGCGAGAAAACAAGGTCAGGCAAAGACCGGTCGCAAACACGCTGCCCAGAACAAGAGAATCGATGTTTGCGATCATCATGTCTGCGGCATGGCTGTTGCCAGCCAGAAACAGCACTTCAATCAGCGGCGTGATCGCGACCATGAAGAGATTGATGCCCAGCAAAATGGGGTGCGGACTCATCAGTTTTTTCAGATACGCAACACAAACGACCGCCGCCAATACAGTCCCGACCCATCCTGTCATACGCAAGTCATCCGTGACGCGGGACAGTACCAGAAAGCTCAAACCTGGCAGGTTTTCGAAAACATCGAGCAGGAGGCGCTTTTGTTGGTTCCCTATCATTCGAAAGACGTCCCTGAATTTCTTAGATGTATTGAGTACTTACTTTGAATAATAAGCTGGCCCTCTAGCCCAGCTCAAACGTCGTTACGCCGAAAATGCGGCTCAGGTCGATATCCGGCTCGTGATTGGAATACATCCGGGCCGTTTCAAATACTTTCTCCAGCTCAAGCTTCGTGGCCAGTGCAAAAGCAGCTTCGTTGGGTTGCGGTATGTCGATGAAGACCTCGTGCCCGCTGTGTTTCGCGGGCAAAGGTTCTAACAGACTGGCCAGCAGGTTTTCGGCTATGTCCGCGCGGTCCGCGAACAGGGGGCCGACTTTGTAGCCGGTCTTACACGGGCGCATCGTTGCATAGCCCTTGATTTGACCATTCTCGGAATACACGCGCGAAATATGGGTTGGCGCGCTAATCCAACTTTGCAGAAACGCGTCGCGTTGGGCAGGGAAGTGTTGGCGGTCATAAGCAATTAACGCGTTGGAAGCGGCAGCGATGGAATCAACACCGGTTGATGGCGCTAGTGCCCGCTGAATTCCCACAACGGTCCCCGCGAAGCGGTGATTGTTGTAGGCGAAGGTGAAGCCCGACTTGCGATAGTTGTGTTGCTGGTCGACGACTCCATCCAGCCCAATGTTGTGTTCGGCGCAATTTTCCAGCGCATGCTGCCAGATAGCAAGCCCGTGGCCAGAGCCACGGTACTCGGGCCGAACGATATAGAACCCTAGGAACGCAAACGCGTCGTCGTATTGGACGACCGAGATAGAGGCGATCATCTCACCATTCAGAAACCCGCCCCAAAACCCTTCTGTAGCTGTGCCATGAAAACACGTTGCGTCATGATGGCCGGGGTTCCATCCCTCGTGTCCGGCCCAATCCACAGCCTCCTGCAACTCTTCTGCGGTAAGGGGGCGTATCACGTAAGCAGACATCGGAGCGTCCTGTGTTGCGGAATACAACCAGAATGGTGCAAAGCCTGCGAAAGAACCAGTAGGTTTGGAGAGGTTGGTATCTGGAGCGGGCGAGGCGATTCGAACGCCCGACCCTAACCTTGGCAAGGTTATGCTCTACCCCTGAGCTACGCCCGCATCAGATACATGTGTTGGTCCGAAGACCTCTCAATGGAGCGGGCGAGGCGATTCGAACGCCCGACCCTAACCTTGGCAAGGTTATGCTCTACCCCTGAGCTACGCCCGCGCCGTTGAGTGAGGAGGGATGTATTAATTCCCAGGCGGGGCTGCAAGCGGAAAAATACAAAATGACGGAAAAATCTTTCGACGGAATCCCGCGCGCCGTCCGTTCAAGACTGAGAGCATTACAAAACAAGAGGGTTCGAGGAGAGGAAATGACACGGATTGCAGATATGAAAATGGCTCTGCTTGCTGCACTGATCGTATTGACGTCAGTGCTTTGTGCGCCGGACGAGGACAGGTTGAGCGAAGTTGAGCCGGTTCTTATGAAAGCTCCGCTGATTGAAACGCGGGTTTTGGCGGGTTGACCCCGCCACCCGGATCACAGCGCCATCATGAGATTCGCAATGGCCGCCACCAGAATGGCAGCGAATGTCAGCAGCATCCCGATTTGGCGCAGTACAATGATCTGAGGGGTGCGACCAAACCCATATGCGTGCAGCAAACGGCCCGCCAGCAACATTAGTCCCAACAGATTTACCATCAGCCCACTGGCCCCTTGCAGTTCGACCATGGCGATTAACAGCAAGGCAAAGGGGGCATATTCGGCGCAATTTGAGTGCGTCCGCATCGCCTTGAGCATCGTTTTGTCACCGGCATCCCCGACCGATATTTTTGCGCTGCGACGGACGGCAATAACGTTGAGGCTGAGCACAATATAAAGAATGGCAATCAGGGCAGCGTAGATCGGGGTAATTGCAAGCATGAGGGGCCTCCGGCGGATCAAAGAAAAGGCCGCACAGTTTCCTGCACGGCCCTTCAAAGATTAACTGGATTTTTGTTTTATTCCAGTTCGATCAACAAGTCCTTGGCGTCAATTTGACCGCCGGGCTGGATGTGGACAGCTTTGACCACCGCGTCGCGTTCGGCGTGGATGCCGGTTTCCATCTTCATCGCTTCGATGGTCAGAAGCATGTCGCCTTCCTTGACTTCTTGGCCCGCAGTCACAGCAATAGTCGCCACGACACCCGGCATCGGTGCGCCGACATGGTTGGCGTTGCCTACCTCAGCTTTCGGACGCGCTTGTGTGGTTGCTGTCACCAGACGGTTCGGAACCCGGATCACGCGCGGCTGACCGTTGAGTTCGAAGAAGACTTTGACCTCGCCTTTCTCGTCGGTTTCACCGATAGCCTGGCAGCGGATTTCCAGTATCTTGCCCGGATCGATTTCGGCTGTGATCTCTTCGCCCGGCTCCATTCCGTAGAAGAAGGTACGCGTCGGCAGTGCGCGGACCGGACCATAGGTGCGGTGGCGACCCATGTAGTCCAGGAAGACCTTGGGATACATCAGGTAACCGTTAAGGTCCTCGTCATCGACCTCTTTGCCTTCCAATTGCTTGGACAGTTCGGCGCGGGTGGCTTCCAGATCAACTGCAGGAACGTCCTTGCCCGGGCGTTCGGTGTTGGGGGCCTCGTCCTTCAGCACCTTTTGGATGATGGTGTCGGGGAAGCCGCCCGGAGGCTGACCCAGGTTGCCGCGCATCATGTCCACGACCGAGTCGGGGAAGGCCACGTCTGTATCCGGGCTTTCCACATCGTCGCGGGTCAGGCCCTGGCTGACCATCATCAGCGCCATGTCACCAACAACCTTGGATGAAGGCGTCACCTTTACGATGTCGCCGAACATCTGGTTCACGTCGGCATACATCTGAGCGACCTCGTGCCAGCGTTCTTCCAGACCCAAGGAACGCGCTTGCGCCTTGAGATTGGTGAACTGACCACCGGGCATCTCGTGCAGGTAAACCTCGGATGCCGGGGCCTGCAGGCTGGATTCGAACGCCGCGTACTGACCGCGCACCGCTTCGAAGTAGTCGCTGATCTCGCGGATCGCCTTGATGTCCAGACCAGTGTCACGCTCGGTGTGACGCAGGGCTTCAACCACGGTGCCCAGTGTTGCCTGCGATGTGTTGCCCGAGAAGCTGTCCATCGCGCAATCCACTGCGTCCACGCCCGCCTCGGAGGCGGCTAGGATGGTGGCGCTGGCGATACCGGCAGTGTCATGCGTGTGGAAGTGAATCGGCAGGCCAACCTCTTCCTTCAGCGCGCGGATCAGGATCTTGGCCGAGGCCGGTTTCAGCAGACCGGCCATGTCTTTCAGGCCGAGAACATGCGCGCCCGCGTCGCGCAGCTCTTTCGCCATGCCGACATAGTATTTCAGGTCATACTTAGCGCGGTCCGGGTCCAGAATGTCACCGGTGTAGCAGACAGTGCCTTCGCAGATCTTGCCGTTCTCGATCACCGCATCCATGGCGACGCGCATGTTTTCAACCCAGTTGAGCGAGTCGAACACGCGGAACACATCGATATTCTGCGACGCCTGACGCACGAATTCCTGCACTACGTTGTCCGGGTAGTTGGTGTAGCCAACACCATTGGCCCCGCGCAGCAGCATCTGGGTCATCAGGTTCGGCATCGCCTCGCGCAGGTCGCGCAGACGCTGCCACGGGCATTCCTGCAGGAAACGATAGGCCACGTCGAAGGTCGCGCCGCCCCAGCATTCGACCGAGAACAGTTGCGGCAGGTTCGCGGCGTAGGTCGGAGCCACTTTGATCATGTCGATCGAGCGCATCCGGGTCGCCAACAGCGACTGGTGACCATCCCGCATGGTGGTGTCGGTGATCAGCAGTTGCCGCTGCGCTTTCATCCAGTCGGCCACAGCCTGCGGGCCTTTTTGCTCCAGCAGATTGCGGGTGCCCATTTTGGGCTCACCCTTCATCGCAGGGGGCTTAGCTTCCTTCAGGTCGGCCCGCGGCTCGGGACGATCCTTGGTTTCAGGGTGGCCGTTGACGGTGATGTCCGCGATGTAGGTCAGAACCTTGGTGCCACGGTCGCGGCGTTTCTTGAACTGGAACAGGTCCGGTGTCTCGTCGATGAATTTGGTGGTGTATTCATTCGACAGGAAGGTCGGGTGTTTTAGCAGGTTCTCAACAAAAGCGATGTTGGTGGAAACGCCGCGAACACGGAATTCGCGCAGGGCGCGGTCCATCCGGGCAATTGCCTTCTCGGGTGTCGGTGCCCAAGCGGTGACCTTGGTCAGCAGCGAGTCGTAATAGCGAGTAATCACCCCACCTGCATAGGCGGTACCGCCGTCCAGACGGATACCCATACCCGTGGCCGAGCGATAAGCAGTGATGCGGCCATAGTCCGGAATGAAGTTGTTCAGCGGGTCCTCGGTTGTCACGCGCGTCTGCAGCGCGTGGCCGTTCAGGCGAATCTCGTCCTGGCTGGCTTTGCCAGTAGCCTCGGCCAGCGTTTTGCCTTCAGCAATCAGGATCTGAGCCTGAACGATGTCGATGCCGGTCACTTCTTCGGTGACTGTGTGTTCCACCTGTACGCGGGGGTTCACCTCAATGAAGTAGAACTTGCCGGTGTTCATATCCATCAGGAATTCGACAGTACCGGCGCATTCGTAGTTCACATGGGCGCAGATACGGCGGCCCAGATCACAAATCTCGGCGCGCTGCTCTTCCGTCAGATACGGGGCAGGGGCGCGTTCCACGACCTTCTGGTTCCGGCGCTGGACCGAGCAGTCCCGTTCATACAGATGGTAAATCTCACCATGCTTGTCGCCGAGGATCTGAACCTCGACGTGGCGGGCGCGGGTGATCATCTTTTCCAGATAACCTTCGCCGTTACCAAAGGCGGCTTCGGCTTCGCGGCGGCCTTCCAGCACTTTTTCTTCAAGCTCGTCCTCGGACAGGATCGGGCGCATGCCGCGCCCGCCGCCGCCCCAACTGGCCTTCAGCATCAGCGGATAACCGATTTCGGCGGCCTCGGCCTTGATGGCGGCCATGTCATCGCCCAGAACTTCGGTTGCCGGGATGACCGGCACGTCAGCGGCGATCGCGACCTTACGGGCACTGGCCTTGTCGCCAAGGGCGCGCATAGTTTCCGCCTTGGGGCCGATAAAGGTGATGCCGTTCTGCACACAGGCATCCACGAAATCAGGGTTTTCGGACAGCAGGCCGTAGCCGGGGTGAATCGCATCAGCGCCGCACTCCTTGGCCACGCGGATGATCTCATCAATGCTTAGATAAGCCGCAACAGGTCCCATGCCTTCGCCAATGCGATACGCCTCGTCCGCTTTGAAACGATGCAAGCCCAACTTGTCTTCCTCGGCGAAGACCGCGACGGTGCGCTTGCCCATCTCGTTGGCTGCCCGCATGACGCGGATGGCTATCTCGCCGCGGTTGGCGATCAGGATTTTGTTGAAGTCGGTCATATCAGGTCCCGGTCTTGGTGGTTTGGCCGTGTTCATAGGCGGACAATACGCGCTCGTATATCAGTCCTTCTGGGTAGAACCGGCATGTTATCGCTCGCAAACGCCGCCTTTTTGACGAGATTGTCTTACACACGCTGCGTTGCAGCATCAACTTTTGGGATTGCCGACGGGATTTCCTGCAGGTTTGGAAGGCCCATTTGGCCCATATTGGCAATCATGTCCTGGCGCAGGATGTCGATGACATGCGCAGGGCCACGCGCGCCCAAGGCACTGAGACCATACAAAAATCCCCGCCCAAGCATGACAAAATCCGCGCCCAAAGCCATCGCGCGCAGAATGTCCAAGCCGCCCTCGATGCCACTGTCAAAGATCAGCGGCAGGTCAGTCGCGTCGCGGATCGCCGGAAGCACATTGATACTGGCCGGCGCGCCGTCAAACTGGCGGCCTCCGTGATTCGAGACCCAAATGGCATCAACCCCGGCATGTTGCAGTTTCTGGGCATCGTCAGACCGCATGACGCCTTTCACGATGAATGGCCCGTCCCACGCGTCCCGCAGCCATTTGACATAGTCCATGTCGGGAGAGGTGCGCAGCAGGTAACCAACATGAGCCGTTGGCGGAAGGGCGCTGTGCCCATCTATATACTTGTCCAACGTCCGCATTCTGGGCATTCCCTTCTGGGCCATGCCCAAAGCCCAAGTTGGACGCAGGGCGATCTGTGCCAGCAGGCGCGGGTTCAGTCTGGGTGGTTGAGTCAGGCCCGACCGTGTTTGCCGTTCCCGCCGCGAAGCGACAGGAACATCAACGGTCAGAACAAGTGTCGAGAACCCAGCCGATTTGACGCGATTCAGAATATCGGTGCGAATATCCGGGTCTTTCGGCGGATATAGTTGAAACCAGGCGTTATTCCCCAAATAAGGGGCCAGGTCCTCGGGGCTCTGACTAGCGACGGTGGACAAAGTATAGGGCAGCCCCGCATCGGCGGCTGTACACGCCAACAGCTGTTCAGCGTTTGGCCAGACCAGCCCGGACATCCCGATCGGCGCGATGCCGAAGGGTAAGGGGAAGTCCTGCCCCAGAAAACTCGTGCTGGTATCACACTCTATCGGGCCATGCAGGATGGAGGGCAGCATTTCCACCTGATCCAGCGCGGCCCGGTTTTTATGTAATGTGGTTTCGGTTCCTGTACCGCTCGCCAGGTATTCCCAGACAAAAAACGGTACTCTTCGCCGCGCGCGACGTTTCAGGTCGGCAATGCCGGGAAATGAGCTGTGTAAATCCATACGAATTGATCCGACCTGCCGAGCGATTCTGCAAGCTTTCCAAGCGACTGAGGCGAGTGAGGCTGGTTTTCAGGGCTGCCTGAGCTTCGCGCCAGTGTTGCGCTGGCATGGTGGCTTCGGCTGATACGAACGCAACTTATCCAAAAATTTAGCACGGCGCGTTGCTGCGTAGCAGGTGGAGCAGGTGGAAAAAGAGTTAAAATCTACGCGAACAAGGGGTGAACAAACCCTTTCCCTCGACGCATAGACAGCGTAGTTTGAGTACATGAGCAGTTTCGACGAAATGGACGCCTTTGAGGGCGCATCACTGTCCGCGCGGGCTATGGCCGTCCGCCCCACGCCCTATCTGGATGAACTGAACCCGGCCCAACGCGAGGCGGTGGAGCGGCTGGACGGTCCGGTCCTGATGCTGGCCGGGGCAGGGACGGGTAAGACCAAGGCCCTAACCGCGCGCATCGCCCATCTGCTGAGCACCGGGCGTGCGCGCCCGAACGAGATTCTGTCGGTCACCTTCACCAATAAGGCAGCACGCGAGATGAAAATTCGTGTGGGCCGCCTGTTGGGGCAACCCGCTGAAGGGATGCCTTGGCTGGGCACTTTCCACTCGATCTGCGTCAAGCTGCTGCGCCGCCATGCGGAATTGGTCGATCTGAAATCGAACTTCACCATTTTGGACACAGATGATCAGTTGCGCCTGCTCAAGCAGCTGATTCAAGTTGCGAATATCGACGACAAACGTTGGCCCGCGCGGATGTTGTCCGGGATCATCGACGACTGGAAAAACCGCGCACTGACACCCGACAAGGTGCCTGCGGCGGATGCCGGCGCCTACAACAACAAGGGTATTGAGCTTTACGCCCAATACCAAATCCGCCTGCGCGAGTTAAACGCGGTGGATTTTGGCGACTTGCTGCTGCACATGGTCACGATCTTCCAATCTCATCAGGACGTGTTGGAGCAATACCAGCGCTGGTTTCGTTACATTCTGGTGGACGAGTATCAGGACACCAACGTCGCTCAATACCTCTGGCTGCGTCTGCTGGCCGGGGCACATAAGAATATCTGCTGCGTCGGCGATGACGACCAGTCGATCTATGGCTGGCGCGGGGCCGAAGTGGGTAACATCCTGCGGTTCGAAAAGGACTTTCCCGGTGCATATGTGGTGCGGCTGGAGCAGAACTATCGTTCTACACTTCATATTTTGGAGTCAGCGACAAATGTAATTTGTGGAAATGCAGACCGACTTGGCAAAGAGCTTTGGACAGACGCGGAGAAAGAAGGTCACAAAGTTCGATTGATAGGTCATTGGGATGGTGAAGAAGAGGCGCGTTGGATCGGAGAGAAAATCGACGATCTAGTAAGTGGAAGGGCTGTTGAAGCACAGAATAGGTTTAATCCTAGACTGAAAAGCTTCGAGCAAGAACTGGATCGACGGGCAAAGGTTGGCTTGGGTCCGATTGATAAACAAACTTACATCAAAGAGGCGTTCGAATCCGGCAGTGTTTATTCAGATATCAAAACACAGAATCTAGTTATTGAGCTGTTATCTGCAGACGAAAAATCGTCCAATATGCTTCAATCTGTTCTGGCCGGCCGAGCAGAGAAGTTTAGCTTCGATGACATCGTGATTCTGGTCCGGGCCTCGCACCAGATGCGTGCGTTCGAGGATCGGTTCCTGACCATTGGTCTGCCCTACAAGGTGATCGGTGGCCCGCGATTCTATGAGCGGATGGAGATCCGTGATGCCATGGCCTATTTCCGGCTGGTGGTCAGCCCCGGCGACGATCTGGCGTTCGAGCGGATCGTGAACACGCCAAAACGCGGTTTGGGCGACAAGGCCCAACAAACGATTCAGATAACGGCTCGGGAAAACGGCGTTTCGCTCATCGATGGGGCGCGGATTGCGGTCGACAATGGCCTGATTAAAGGTAAAGGCGGCAAAGCGCTGCGCGAGTTGATCGACGGGCTGGCACGTTGGAATGCGATGACGCGCGGCCCGCGGATCGAGGTAGAAGACGAGTCGGTGATTGATGATGGCGCGCCGATGCGGTTCGGAGAGCCCGAGGTCTCGCATATCGAGTTGGCGCAGATCATTCTGGACGAATCCGGCTATACCGCCCACTGGCAGAACGAAAAGACGCCCGAGGCGCCGGGCCGGTTGGAAAACCTCAAGGAACTGGTCAACCAACTCGACAATTTCGAGAATCTTCAAGGATTCCTGGAGCATGTCAGTCTGGTTATGGACAATGAGCAGGAGGGCGATGGGGCCATGGTCTCGATCATGACCCTGCACGCGGCCAAGGGGCTGGAGTTTCCCGCGGTCTTCCTGCCGGGATGGGAGGATGGGTTGTTCCCCTCGCAACGGTCGATGGACGAATCGGGACTCAAGGGTCTCGAGGAAGAGAGGCGGTTGGCATATGTCGGTATCACCCGCGCCGAAGAGGTCTGCACGATCTCCTTTGCCGCCAACCGGCGGGTATTTGGGCAGTGGCAGAACGCGATGCCGTCGCGATTCATCGACGAATTGCCCGAGGACCATGTCGAGGTGCTGACGCCTCCGGGTCTTTATGGCGGCGGGCAACCAACGGCTAGCATCGAATCCCGAGCGGCCGAGGCGAATGTCTATAACTCACCCGGATGGAAACGGATGCAGGCGCGGCAGGGGCAATACGGCACGTCGCAGCCGCGCGAAAGCCGCAATACGGTGATCGACGCTACCGCAATAGCCAGCTTCACCCAGGGCGAACGCGTGTTCCACCAGAAATTTGGTTATGGCGCGGTGATTGGTGTCGAAGGCGACAAGGTCGAGGTGGATTTTGACAAGGCGGGCACGAAAAAGGTGGTCTCGCGATTTTTGTCGGCCAAGGACGACGTGCCGTTCTAAAGCCCTTCAACCAGAACCATGTTCGTTGTTGCTGTGCGATGTCGGATTTTGGCCAGTTCGATATAGTCCGGGTCGTCCTTCCATGCCTTTGCGGCCTCAAGGGATGGAAACTCCATCAGGACTATTCCGTTCTCGGCCCAATTGCCTTCGATCACGTCGATGGGTTTGGATGAAACTGTCAGTAGACGACCGCCGTGGCGGTCAAAGATCGGCATGAAGCCCTCAAGGTACGCCTGATAGCCCTCCGGGTCGTGGATCGAAATCTGCGCAATGAAATAAGCGGCCATTGGGAGCTCCTCACAACTCGTTTGGGGCTCCATTCTACATACAGCCCCAAAAAAAGAAAAAAACGGCGGTTCCCAGGGAGGAGGAGAGGGAACCGCCGTTCTTTTTAACATCAAGGCAGGGAGGAGGAGAGCCCCGATGTATCCGAACCCGGGTTTGATCCCGGTATGAGGAAGACGCGGCGACGTCAGGGAGGAGGAGAGACGTCGCCGCGCACTTTCAACACCGGGAAAGGGAGGAGAAATACCCGGTGTGTCAGTTTCCGGCGTTCAGGGCCGGTATAAGGTGCGGCGACATCAGGGAGGAGGAGAGATGTCGCCGCTGATATACAGGTCCTAAAGGGAGGAGGAAGGACCTGATCTCGGTTATGTCATTGCGCGCTTAGTGCGCGACGTGTTCTTCGGCCGCTTGCATCGCCAGACGGCGGATCATCGAGCGGTGCAGGCCCAGATCGGCCAGTTCGCGATTTGTCAGCCCGGACAGTTCGTTCACTGTCTGGCGATAGACGCGATGGCGAACAAAACGGGCCTTTACAGCCTCAATCAAAGAAGCCAAGCCGGTCGCCGGAGCGCCCTTCAGCGCGGTCTGTTGTGTTGCTGCAGCCATCTGGGTTACTCGATTTTTCTTGTTGTTGCCGGTGTAACCCGGCGGTTGCTTGAGATTGAAAATAGGCTAATGCTGCAGATGCACAATAGCCCATGTCGTCAATGCTGCTATGCGGCAATTGCATAGATATCAATAAGTTGGATGTCTGATAGGTTAAAAGCCTTTAAAATAAGGATTTTACTATAGTGTTGAATGCTTCTGCCTGTGCCTGGGTGGCAAGGCTTGCGCGGTATCGCTTCTTCTTTGTGCATCTTTTGTAAGATCTGTGCGTTTTGAAATCGCTGGTGGGCGGAGTTCCTTATCGACGGGCGTCACAGCGCTGTATGGGAATTCATGGGTGCGGGGTGGGCGGGTCTGGAATCGAGGCTTCGATGTGCGTGCGGCCGAGCGATTCGTGTATTGATTCAGGAAGAATCGACGTCACGGGGTAAGAAATTGCAACTTACTCCAAAATTTCTGGGAAAACATGGGACAAGGTGGGTGGTAAGCATTTTTACCATATGTAGTGTTGTGTTTAATCGCATGCGGTATTTGTAGTGCTCTTTGATTGTTTTCATTTGTTTTCACTTTGAGTATTCTACTGACTCGCCGATCTGCCGTTAAAAATTCCTGTTGATTTCCATGAATTCCCATGGCATCCCTTATACATCCGATGAGGACGAGGTACATGGGGCGCCAAACGACCCCGAACCAATAAAAACAGGTTTCATACAGGCATCTCGCTTTCATCACTCTAGAGATCCGGCGCGCGGGCGAGCAGACATCCCCCCAGGTGGCGCGCGCAGCTGGACATCCCGCAAAGCGGGCCAATGCGGCGGGTTGATCAGTGGCAGCAGATCAACCCGCCGTTTTTCATCCGGGGGGAACGTGAATTTTAGGTGGGGCGCAAGCGAAAGGGACAGTCGTCTTGGCGCGCAGGTTTAGAGGTGAAAGCCACCACAAGGTGGATACGAAGGGCAGGGTGTCGATCCCGGCCTCGTTTCGCCGTGTGCTTGAAGCCTCTGATCCAAACTGGCAGCCGGGTGACACGCCTGAACTGGTAATTGTCTACGGCGACCACCGTCGCAAATTCCTGGAATGCTATACCATGCAGGCGATCGAAGAGGTCGACGGCAAGATTGACGCGCTGCCGCGCGGCTCGATGCAGCGGAAGATGCTGCAGCGCATGTTCCATGGTCAGTCCTTCCCGACCACCGTGGACGAGACGGGGCGTCTGGTATTGCCCGCGAAGCTGCGCAACAAGATCGGGCTTGAGGGCGAGGCATTCTTTATCGCCGCTGGTGACACGTTCCAGATATGGAAGCCTGAGACTTACGAATCTGAAGAACTCGCCGCTGCAGAGGATTGGCTGGACGAACAGCCTGAGGACTTTGATCCTCTGGTGTATCTAGACGGCGTCGGGGAGGCGTAGCGGCATGGCCGGCGCTGAGACCCCTTCCGACAAACCTCATATCCCTGTTCTGTTGCGCCCGTTGCTGGCCGCCGTGGCACCGGTCTCTGGTGTCTGGCTGGATGGCACCTTTGGCGCAGGCGGTTATACGCGCGGGCTGTTGGATGCCGGGGCCGACAAGGTCATCGGCGTGGACCGCGATCCGCTGGCCTTTGATATGGCCGCCGATTGGGCGGGTGAGTATGGCGACCGGCTGGTGATGCAGCCCGGAGTGTTCTCGCGTTTGGATGAATACGCGCAGGGTCTGGATGGAGTGGTGCTGGATCTCGGCGTGTCCTCGATGCAGTTGGATCAGGCCGAGCGAGGCTTTTCCTTCATGAAGGACGGTCCGCTGGACATGCGCATGAGCCAAGAGGGTGAAAGCGCCGCTGATCTGGTCAATACGGCGACCGAAGCGCAGTTGGCCGATATCCTGTTTCATTACGGTGAGGAACGCGCCAGCCGCCGCATCGCCAGGGCCATCGTCAAGGCAAGGGCGGAAGAGCCGATCACCACGACCTTGCGTCTGGTCGAGATCATCGAATCCTGCCTGCCGCGCCCCAAGCCGGGCCAATCGCACCCCGCGACTCGCAGCTTTCAGGGGCTGCGGATTGCGGTGAATGCGGAATATGAAGAGCTGTTTCAGGGACTTATGGCTGCCGAGCGGGCGCTAAAGCCGGGTGGGCAACTGGCCGTAGTGACCTTTCATTCCATCGAAGACCGCATGGTCAAACGGTTCTTTCAATCCCGTGCCGGCAAGACCGGGCGCGCCAATCGCTATGCGCCCGAGGTGGAACAGGAACTGCCGCAATTCACGCTTAAGACACGCAAGGCCGTGGGTCCGGACGAACAAGAATTGCAGGAAAACCCACGCGCTCGTTCGGCCAAGCTGCGCGTGGCGGTGCGGACCGAGGCTCCGGCGGGGGAAATTGATGCCCGCGCCATTGGGATGCCGCAACTTGGGGGAAGGGCGAAATGAAGAGTGTTTTGTATGTGTTGACCGCTCTGTGTGTGTTCGGATTGGCGCTTTGGGCGTATCAGGAGAATTACCGGACCCAGCAGGTTGTGAAAGAAACGCAGAAGCTGCAGCGCGAGATTGGCATGGCGCAGGTGCGGCTGGCTGTTCTGAATGCAGAGTGGGCCTATCTGAACCGCCCCGACAGGCTGCGTGAACTGGCCGACCTGAATTTCGAACGTCTGGGCCTGTTGCCGCTGCGCGCCGAGCAGTTCGGTCGAGCCGATCAGATTTCTTACGCCGAGGACCCGGACCTGCCCATCGTCGACCCGATTGAGCTGCAGGCCATCACCAGCACTCAGGCGTTGGGGGAGGTCCAAATCCCATGACCCGCACGCCCCTGCGGCCTTTGGCCCGAATCCTCGACGCCCGCGCTCGGGGCGAGAACCCCAAGGCGATTGAGCGCGAGAATATCCGACAGCGCCACGAAGATATGAAAGACCGCGCCCGCGCCCGCGCCGAGGGGCGTCTTTTGGTTTTGGGCCTGTTCTTCTTCTGCGCTTTCTCAGTCGTGGGCGTCCGGATGGGTATGCTGGCCACGTCCGAGGCGCAAGAGCCGCTGGCCAGCGCCCCCGGAGCCGCGATTGCCATGCAGCGGGCCAATATTGTTGACCGGGAAGGGCGCATTCTGGCGACCAATCTGGATACCTATTCGGTTTATGCTCAGCCGCCTCTGATGATTGATCCCGTTGCCGCCGCCGATCAGTTGGTGGCAATCTTCCCCGATCTGGAAAAAGAACGACTGGTCAAGGACTTCACCGGCAACCGCAAGTTCCTGTGGATCAAGAAACGTATCTCGCCCGAACAGAAGCAGGCGGTGCATGATATCGGTGATCCCGGCATTCTGTTCGGCCCGCGTGAGATGCGGCTGTACCCGAACGGCCGTCTGGCCGCGCATATTCTGGGCGGCTCCGGCTTTGGGCGTGAAGGCGTCAGCGCTGCCGAGGTCATCGGCGTGGCCGGTGTTGAAAAGCAGTTCGACGACTACCTGCGTGACCCGGCCAACGGCAACAAACCGCTGCAACTGTCGCTGGACCTGACCGTCCAGGCAGCGGTCGAGCAGGTGCTTTACGGCGGCATGAAGATCATGAACGCCAAGGGGGCCTCGGCGGTTTTGATGAACGCGCATACGGGTGAGGTGGTCTCGGCCGCATCGCTACCGTCTTTTGATCCGAATGACCGGCCCCGTCCGCCAACTTCGGGGTTTGATCCGTCGGATAGCCCCTTGTTCAACCGCTATGTGCAGGGTGTCTATGAGCTTGGTTCAGTATTCAAAATCTTTACCGCTGCGCAGGCTGTACAACTGGGGTTGGTGAACTCTGAAACCATCATCGACACTTCGGGTCCGATGAAAATCGGTCGCTTTCCCATTGGCGAGTTTAACGGCAAGAACTACGGGAAAATCAGCGTGGCGGACGTGATTGTTCACAGTTCAAACCGGGGGACGGGTCGGCTGGCGCTGCAGATCGGTGCGAAGCGACAGCAGAACTTCTTAAAATCGCTGGGCATGTTCGATCCGACCCCGTTCGAGATTGTTGAGGCAAAAGGCGGCGAACCGCTCAAGCCCAAGAAATGGGGCGAGCTGAGCACGGTGACGATTTCCTATGGTCACGGGCTGTCGACCAGCCCGATGCATCTGGCCGCCGGTTATGCAGCGATTGCCAATGGTGGGCACTACGTCAGCCCGACGATCTTGCGAAAGAACGGCCCCCAGTACGGCCCGCGCGTCTTGTCGGACAGCGCAGCCACACAGGCGCAGAAAATGTTGCGCAAGGTGGTGACAGACGGCACCGCCAGCTTTGGCGACGTGGCCGGTTACGACGTGGCAGGCAAGACAGGTACGGCGGATAAACCCAAGCCGCGCGGTGGCTACTACGACGACAAGGTGATCGCGACTTTTGCCACGATCTTCCCGGCTTATGATCCTAAATATGTGTTGATCGTCACGCTGGATGAACCGTCCATCTTGGCCTACGGCGAAAAGCGCCGCACAGCGGGGTGGACGGCAGTTCCTGTGGCCGCAGAACTGATCGGCCGCATTGCCCCATTGCTGGGCTTGCGTCCCCGGCTTGAGCCTGAGGCGCGCGCTGCTATAACCCTGACCTCAAATTAGGCTGTCCAACAAAAGGTGGGTCATGGGCACAAGGACGAAAACACTCAGCCAACTGGCCCTGACCGCACGGGGCGGTGCAAACCCTGAGATCACCGGGCTGGCTGTTGACAGTCGTCAGGTCAAGGACGGTTACCTGTTCGCAGCCCTTCCCGGCACCCGCGTTCATGGCGGTGAGTTCATCCAGTTCGCCCTGCGCATGGGCGCTGCGGCGATTTTGACCGATGCCGAAGGTGCCGAGATCGCTGCCGGGGAACTGGCCGCATCCGACGCTGCGCTGATCGTGGTTGAAGACCCGCGTCAGGCACTGGCCGGATGCGCGGCGTTGTGGTTCGGCGCCCAACCGCAGACGGTAGTGGCTGTCACCGGGACGAACGGAAAAACCTCGGTCTCGACCTTTGTGCGTCAGATTTGGATGGAGCTTGGTCACGCGGCAGTGAACCTTGGTACTACGGGTGTCGAAGGCGCCTGGACCGCCCCGCTGGCGCATACCACGCCCGAGCCGATCACTCTGCACCGCTGTCTGGCCGAAGCGGCGGAGAACGGCGTTACCCACGCCGCGATGGAGGCCTCCTCGCACGGGTTGGAACAGCGCCGTCTGGATGGGGTGCATCTGGCCGCCGCGGGGTTTTCCAACTTCACGCAGGACCATCTGGACTATCACGAAACCTTCGAGGCATATTTCGCCGCCAAGGCTGGGTTGTTCGACCGGGTTCTGCCGCAGGACGGCACCGTGGTTATCAATATGGATGACCCAAAGGGTGCCGAGATCTGCAAGATCTCGGAGGCGCGTGGTCAGTCGGTTCTGACCGTCGGATCAGGTGATGTTGACCTTTGTCTGATGAATCAGCGGTTCGACTCGACCGGGCAGGACCTACGCTTTTCATGGCAGGGCAAGGTGTTCCAGACGCGTCTCAACCTGATCGGAGGGTTTCAGGCCGAGAACATCCTGCTGGCCTGCGGTCTGGTGATTGCCGCCGGTGAGGATCCCGAACGCGTGTTCGAAACCCTGCCGCATCTGACAACCGTGAGGGGGCGTATGCAATTGGCTGCCACGCGCGAAAACGGGGCTGCGGTTTTTGTCGATTACGCCCATACCCCGGATGCAGTGGCAACCGCGCTCAAGGCGATGCGCCCGCATGTCATGGGCCGTTTGATTGCTATCGTTGGCGCTGGTGGCGATCGCGATGCCACCAAGCGCCCGTTGATGGGGCAGGCCGCCGCTGAGAATGCAGACGTAGTATTTGTCACTGACGACAACCCGCGTAGCGAAGACCCGGCCACCATCCGCGCCGCCGTCCTTTTGGGCGCGCCAGAAGCCACCGAAGTGGGCGACCGGGCAGAGGCCATCTTGCGTGGAATTGATGCTCTGCAACCGGGCGACGCCTTGTTAATAGCGGGCAAGGGCCATGAGACCGGCCAGATCGTCGGCGATCAGGTTCTTCCCTTCGACGATGTGGAACAGGCCAGCATCAGCGTCGCGGCGCTGGACGGGAGGGTGGCATGACGCTCTGGACTGCGGCTGAGGCTGCCGAAGCCACCGGTGGGCGTGCCACCTCAGATTGGGCGGTGAACGGCGTCTCGATCGACACCAGAACCCTCCAGCCCGGAGACCTGTTTGTGGCGCTCAAGGCCGCGAGGGACGGGCATGATTTCGTGGCGCAAGCGTTGGAAAAAGGTGCCGGTGCCGCGCTGGTGTCGCGCGTGCCCGAGGGCGTTTCTGCAGACGCGCCTTTGCTGATTGTCGATGACGTCCAGACAGGGCTGGAAGCATTGGGTATCGCGGGCCGCGCCCGGACGGATGCCCGTGTTGTGGGGGTAACTGGTAGTGTTGGCAAAACCTCGACCAAGGAAATGTTGGCCTGCATTCTGGAAACACAGGGAAAAACACATGCCAGCGTGGCCAGCTACAACAACCATTGGGGCGTGCCCCTGACGTTGGCGCGGATGCCGCGAGACACCGAATTCGCGGTGATTGAGATCGGCATGAACCACCCCGGAGAGATTGCTCCGCTGGCGCGGCAGGCCCGTCCGCATGTGGCGCTGGTGACGACCGTGGCGGCTGTGCATCTTGAGGCGTTCGAGTCGGTTGCGGGCATCGCCCATGAAAAGGCCGCTATTTTCGAAGGGCTTGAAACCGGGGGCGCGGCGATTGTGAATGCCGATATCGATCACGCGGACATTCTGCGCCAGACCGCGCAGGACCATGGAGCCGGGATCGTGGATTTTGGTCGCAAAGCTGTGGACTATAATCTGACCGATGTGACGCAAAGCGCCGACTCGGTTCATGCCGGGGCGACTGTTGGCGATGCGGTCATTGCTTACGACGTGCAATCCGCTGGGACACATTTTGCCATGAATGCGTTGGGGGCTCTGGCGGCCTGTGTCGAGATGGGCGTCGATCTGGATGAGGCCATCGCCGGGCTGCGCCAATGGTCTCCGGTCAAGGGGCGGGGCGTGCGCGAAACGCTGCCATTGGCGGCGGGCGGACAGATCGAGTTGCTGGACGACAGCTACAATGCCAACCCGACCTCGATGGAGGCCGCGCTGGACGTGCTGGCCGCATCACAAGGTACGCGCCGGATCGCTTTTCTAGGTGATATGAAAGAGTTGGGCGGGCAGGAAGTTCCCATGCACGCCGGGATGGCCGACATCGCGGCGATGGCGCATGTGGATCAGGTTCATTGCATCGGCCCGCTGATGAAAGCCTTGCATGACGCGTTGCCCGAAGAAAAACGCGGGCTCTGGTTCGAGACCAGTGCCGAGATGTCCGAACACCTGCCGGAATTGATCCGCGCAGGCGACACGGTGCTGGCCAAGGGCTCGCTCAGCATGGCGCTGGCTCAGATTGTTGACGGTTTGCGGAAAATGGGGCAAGGGAGCGCGCTTGAACCATGATTGCCGCCTAGGAAAGGTATTGTAATGCTATATTGGTTAACCGCCCTGTCGGATGGAGGGGATTTTTTCAACCTCTTCCGCTACATCACCTTCCGTGCGGGCGGGGCCTTTCTGACGGCGCTGATCTTTGGTTTCATTTTCGGCAAACCTCTGATCAATGTGCTGCGTCGCAAACAAGGCAAGGGCCAGCCGATCCGGGATGACGGTCCCGAAGGCCATTTTTCCAAGGCCGGAACGCCGACCATGGGCGGTTTGCTGATCGTAGGAGCCTTGGTGACATCGACGTTGGTCTGGGCGCGTTTGGATAACCCTTATGTCTGGATGGTGCTGTTCGTGACGCTGGCCTATGCGGCAATTGGCTTTGCGGACGACTATGCCAAGGTTTCCAAGCAGAACACCAAAGGTGTGTCTGGCAGGACGCGGATGGCGCTGGGAGTGGTTATCGCAGCGTTGGCTTCGCTTTGGGCATCCTTGCATCATCCTGAAATGTTGCAAAATCAACTGGCTGTACCGGTATTCAAGGATACGCTGGTCAACCTGGGGATTTTCTATATTCCCTTCTCGATCGTCGTAATCGTGGGCGCGGCCAATGCGGTGAACCTGACGGACGGGTTGGACGGGTTGGCGATCATGCCAGCGATGATTGCAGCTACGACCCTAGGGATCATTGCTTACGCGGTTGGTCGTGTTGACTTTACCGAATATCTGGACGTGCACTACGTGCCTGGAACTGGGGAAATCCTCATCTTTACCGCAGCTTTGTTCGGAGGCGGGTTGGGCTTTCTTTGGTACAATGCCCCGCCCGCTGCCGTGTTCATGGGCGATACCGGATCGCTGGCTTTGGGCGGTGCGCTGGGCGCGATTGCAGTGGCCACCAAGCACGAGTTGGTTCTGGCTGTGGTCGGCGGATTGTTCGTAGTCGAGGCGCTGAGTGTGATTATTCAGGTGCTTTACTTCAAACGTACCGGTCGGCGGGTGTTTCTGATGGCGCCGATCCACCATCATTATGAGAAAAAGGGCTGGGCCGAGCCGACCATCGTGATCCGGTTCTGGATCATCTCGCTGATCCTGGCGATGATCGGTCTGGCGACTTTGAAGGTCCGGTAACGCTCCCGCCAGGTTCGGCGGACCTGCGGTCCACCTGCCACCTGTTGGGCCCGGCTCGCGCCGACGCGCGAGCTTTTTGCCGCTCTTGCCATCGGAGATTTCTTCTGTGCAGTGTGGCCGCCAATTAGACGTCAAAAGAAGGTGGGCAGTATGATCCCGGTCAAAGGGTTTTCAGGGCAGAAGGTTGCGGTTCTGGGGCTTGGTCGGTCGGGGCTGGCCACGGCGCGTGCGTTGCGAGCGGGCAAGGCCGAGCCGGTCTGTTGGGATGACAACCCGGCCGCGCGTGAAAAGGCTGAAGTCGAGGGGTTTGTATGCCTTGATCTGCACCGTCACGGGGCGTTTGATGATATCGCGTCGTTGATCGTTTCACCCGGTATCCCTCATCATTACCCGGAACCGAACCCGGTTGTAACTGCAGCGCTTGCGGCCGGGGTGCCTGTGGATAATGACATAGGCCTGTTTTTCCGGTCCTTTGCAGGCCCGGAATGGAACAATTACGACACGCCTCCGCGGGTGATCGCGGTGACCGGGTCGAACGGCAAGTCGACCACTGCTGCCTTGATCCATCACATCCTGACTGAGGCTGGGCGCGAGGCGCAACTGGCGGGGAATATTGGGCGTGGTGTGTTGGATATTGACCCGGGTGGCGATGGCTCGGTCGTGGTGCTGGAATTGAGCAGTTATCAGACCGAACTAGCCCGGTCACTGACGCCGGATGTGGCGGTATTTACCAACCTGTCGCCGGATCATCTGGACCGCCACGGCGGGATGGGCGGCTATTTCGCAGCCAAACGGCGCCTGTTTGCCGAAGGTGGTCCGGACCGTGCGGTTATCGGGATTGACGAAAAGGAAGGCGCGTTTTTGGCGGGGCAACTGGCCGAAGGTCCGGCGGATGACCGGGTGATCCGCGTTTCAGTAGCGCGCAAACTAACAGGGCCGGGCTGGCAGGTCTTCGCGCGCAAGGGGTTTTTGTCCGAATACCGCAAGGGGCGGCAGGCCGGGTCGATTGACCTGCGCCAGATCAAGGGATTGCCAGGGGCGCACAATCACCAGAACGCATGTGCGGCCTATGCCGCCTGTCGTGCGCTGGGGTTGGCGCCGCGCGTGATTGAGGATGCGCTGCACAGCTATCCGGGGCTGCCGCACCGTAGCCAGATCATCGCTGAAGCGGATGGTGTGACCTATGTGAATGATTCCAAGGCAACCAATGTGGATAGTGCGCTGAAGGCGCTGACGGCGTTCAAAAAGATTCGCTGGATTTGCGGTGGGCTTGAGAAAGAAGGTGGTTTGGCGGCGCTGAACGGCGCGGCGGATCAGGTGCTTAGGGCCTATGTGATCGGGCGCGAAGCCGCGAAATTCGCTTTGCAGCTTGAGGCCGAGGCGCAGGTCTGCACCACTATGGAAGAGGCTGTCGCTCAGGCCATGGCAGATGCCCAGCCGGGTGAGACCGTATTGTTAGCTCCGGCGGCGGCGAGTTTCGATCAGTACGACAACTTCGAGCAGCGTGGAGATGATTTCGCGGAACAGGTCCTAAAGCGGCTGTCGGATTAGTCGTTTGCAATAGATCGCCGGTCGGGCCACGCTGTGGTGCTATTTGCTTGACGGGCCAAGACAATTACGTTTGGCTCCGGGCAAAATCAAAATGAGGTCATGACTATGCCATTCCGTAAGTTTTCTTTGATCCTGCCTGCCATTCTGGTTGCTGGCGCCTGCACCAATACTGGTGCCAACTACCAGCCTGTTGTCGATGGACCGGTTGGTCCGAACTACAACTTCGATCTGCAGCAGTGCCAACAGCTTGCCGCATCACAGTCCAGCGTTGATGGATCGACCGCAGGGAATGCGGCAATTGGCGCAGCAGGTGCTGCCGCTGTAACCGGGATTGTTCAGGACAGCAGTGACAACCTGGGTCGTGCGGCTGTCGCGGGCGCCTTGGTTGGTGCCGGAGCGGACGTGATCAACAAGAACCAGAACAAAGAAGTCATCGTGCGTAACTGCATGCGTGGACGCGGCTACAACGTCGTCGGCTAACGCCCGGCGATTGCAGTTCCTGCGGCGTGGCCCGAGGACCACGCCCACTGGAAATTGTAGCCGCCAAGCCAGCCGGTGACATCCACTGCTTCACCAATCGCATAGAGGCCGGGGACATCCCTGGCCTCCATTGTTTTTGACCACAGGTCGTCCGTGTCGATCCCGCCCAGCGTGACCTCGGCAGTGCGATAACCTTCGGTGCCCGAGGGTGTTAGCTGCCAGTTTGACAGGGCCGAGATCAACTCGGTCAGCGCGGTGTCGGACTGGTCTGCCAGATTTCCCTGCATCGAAATGTGCTGGCTCAGATAATCCACCAGCCGAGCGGGCAGGTGACGGGCCAGTTCGGTGGTCAGTGCCTTGCGGCCACTGCTTTGCCGCTGATCGCGCAGCAGGTCGAACAGGTGCAGGTCGGGGATCAGATTTACGCGGATCGTCTCACCCTCATGCCAATAGGACGACAATTGCAGCACGGACGGCCCGCTGAGGCCGCGATGAGTGAACAGCAGCGCTTCGTCAAAGCTGGTGCGGTCGTTCGACAGGCGTGCGGGCAGAGAAACACCCGAGAGTTCCTTGAACTTTCCATCCGAAAACGTGAAGGGCACCAGCGCCGCGCGCGTCTCGGTCATCCGTAAGCCGAACTGTTGGGCGATGTCATAGGCCAGCCCGGTTGCACCCATTTTGGGGATCGACTTACCACCCGTGGCCAGTACCAGATTGTGACAGCTCAGGCTAAGGCGCTGGCCCTCGCGGTCAACCTCCAGCGCGAATCCGGCCTCGATCTTGCGCAGGTCTTTCACCTCGGTCCGCACCCACAACTCGGCTCCGGCTTGTTCCATCTCATCCAGAAGCATCTGGATGACCTGTTTCGAGGACCCGTCGCAGAACAACTGCCCCAGTGTTTTCTCATGCCACGCGATGCCGTGACGCCCGGCCAGATCGACGAAATCCCACTGCGTATAGCGTGCCAACGCGGATTTGCAGAAATGCGGGTTCCGCGACAGGAAGTTGCCAGGTCCCGCATACATGTTGGTGAAGTTGCAGCGCCCGCCGCCCGAGATGCGGATTTTCTCACCCGGAGCTTTGGCGTGATCGATCACCAATACGCGCCCACCGCAATGGGCGGCGCACATCATACCGGCTGCACCGGCACCTAGGATGATCGTGTCGTAGGTCATGCGCAGCGCATGGCGCGAAATGGCGGGGATGGCAAGTGGTAGCCGTTTCAACGGGCGCACGGAATTTGTGTTAAAATCGTTCATAAGGAATTGAAATCTCACCCGTGCAAAGGAGGGTTCCCCGATGATCATGCGAATATTCCAAGTCACAGTGCGCCCCGGCAAAGAGGCTGAATTTTCGAAGTTTTTCCACGAGACCGCGATCCCGTTGATGCAAAACACCGATGGCATCGTTCAGGTTCTGCCGGGCGCACCGCGGTCCGATACACCGCGCGAGTTCAGCTTTGTGATGATCTGGAACAGCCTGGACGCGCTGAAAGCCTTTGTCGGTGACGATTATCAAAGCCCGCACATTGATCCGGCCGAGGCTGAACTGGTCGAATCCAGAACGATCAAACACTATGATCTTGTTGCCTAGGTGATCCGAAATTCCGGGAACGGAGCTTTGAATTCAAACCGTTGCCCACAGGGCGCTAATTTCCGCGACCTGCCCGTCATTCTGCTAGCCCAAACGCCAAAATCCCTGTAGAGTCTCAATCAGACCCCGAAAACGGGGCGTTAACGAGGCAGAGAGTGGCGGTATCTCATGACTGAGATGGTGTATGGCGCGGTCCAGGACCAGCGCGGTGAACCGATTCTACCAAAGTGGTGGCGGACAATTGATCGCTGGACGATGTCCTGCGTGCTGATCCTGTTTGTCATCGGGTTATTGCTGGGGCTGGCCTCATCACCACCGCTGGCAGGCCGAAACGGGTTCGATCCGTTCCACTATGTCGAGCGTCAGGCGCTGTTCGGTGGACTGGCGCTGATTGCGATGCTGCTGACCTCGATGATGTCGCCGACGCTGGTGCGGCGTCTTGCGGTACTGGGCTTTTTGGGCGCGTTTGTGGCGCTGGCTTTTCTGCCGGTCTTTGGCACTGATTTCGGGAAAGGCGCGGTGCGGTGGTATTCGCTGGGCTTTGCTTCGCTGCAACCCTCCGAGTTTCTGAAGCCCGGCTTTGTCGTCGTTGCCGCATGGCTGTTGGCCGCGTCGCAGGAGATCAATGGCCCTCCGGGCCGGTTGTGGTCTTTTGCGTTGTGCATGGCCATCGTCGGGATGCTGGTGCTGCAACCCGATTTCGGTCAGGCCTGTCTGATCCTGTTTGGCTGGGGCGTTATGTACTTCGTGGCCGGTGCGCCGATGCTGTTGCTGGTTGGCATGGCCGGTGCAGTGGTGCTGGGCGGTATGTTTGCCTATTCAAACTCGGAACACTTCGCCCGCCGGATCGATGGCTTTCTCAACCAAGAAGTCGATCCAACCACTCAGATCGGTTATGCCACCAACGCCATCCGCGAAGGCGGCCTGTTCGGCGTTGGCGTGGGTGAGGGGCAGGTGAAGTGGTCTCTGCCCGATGCGCATACGGATTTCATCATCGCCGTTGCGGCCGAGGAGTTCGGCCTGATCCTGGTGCTGATCATTATCGCGCTTTATTCGATAATCGTGGTGCGTTCTTTGCTGCGGCTGATGAAGGAACGCGACATGTTCATCCGTCTGGCGGGCACAGGACTGGCTTGCATGTTTGGCGTTCAGGCGATGATCAACATGGGCGTCGCAGTGCGCCTGCTGCCCGCCAAGGGCATGACGTTGCCGTTCGTCAGCTATGGCGGGTCGTCGCTGATTGCGGGTGGCATTGCGGTCGGGATGCTTTTGGCGTTTACCCGCACCCGCCCACAGGGCGAGCTTGGTGACATTCTGCGCGGACGAGGTTGATGACCAAACCCTATCTACTGATTGCGGCGGGTGGCACCGGGGGCCACATGTTCCCGGCGCAGGCCCTGACCGAAGCGATGCTGCAAAAAGGCTGGCATGTGCGCCTGTCCACTGATGCGCGCGGCGCGCGTTACACCAGCGGCTTTCCGCATTCGACCGAGATTGTCGAGGCGTCCTCGGCCACCTTCGCGCGCGGCGGTCTGGCCGCCAAAGCGCTGGTTGGACCCAAGATTGCCGGTGGCGTCACCAGCATGGCATTTCAGATGATGCGCGACCGGCCGGACGTTGTGGTGGGCTTTGGTGGCTATCCGTCGATCCCGGCGCTGGGCGCGGCGACGATGCTGAAAATCCCGCGCATGATCCATGAACAAAACGGCATTCTGGGTCGGGTGAACCAGCTGTTTGCGACCCGCGTGTCACAGGTGGCCTGCGGTATCTGGCCCACCGACCTGCCCGAGGGGGCAAAGGGCGTGCATACTGGTAACCCAGTTCGCGCCGCCGTGCTGGAACGCGCAGCGGCCGGGTATATCCCGCCCGGTGACTATCCGATGTCGATCCTTGTGATGGGCGGCTCGCAGGGCGCGCGCATCCTCAGCGATATAGTGCCGGGCGCGATTGCTGCTTTGCCCGAATTGCTGCGCGATCATATCCGCGTCGCCCATCAAGCCCGCGACGAGGACGGAGAGCGGGTCACTGCCTTTTACGCCGATCACGGTATTCGCGCCGAGGTCAAACCGTTCTTTCAGGACGTCCCGCGCCGAATGTCTGACGCGCAATTGGTCATTTCGCGTTCAGGCGCGTCGAGCGTCGCCGATATCTCGGTGATCGGGCGGCCTTCTATCCTGGTCCCGTTTGCCGCCGCCGCAGGCGACCACCAAACCGCCAATGCGCGCGGGCTGGTGCAGGCGGGTGGGGCGATCATGATTCCGGAAAACCTGCTTGACGTTTCCGCGCTGACCGACCAAATCACCGCAGTTCTGACAAACCCCGAAGCCGCACAAAAGATGGCCCATGCCGCCCTCTCGACCGGCGCGCCGGATGCGACTGAGCGTCTGGTGCATCTCGTCGAAGATCTGGCGCAGAAGGAGACCGCATGAATCCCGCAACCAAACTGCCGCAAGACGTAGGGCCGATCCACTTCGTTGGTATCGGTGGGATCGGGATGTCGGGGATTGCCGAGGTGCTGCTGAACCTGGGGTACCGGGTGCAGGGGTCTGACCTGAAGGCCTCGAAAATCACCGACCGTCTGGCCGGTTTGGGGGCTGAAATCTTTGTTGGCCAGCGCGCTGAAAATCTGGAAAACGCTGCCGTTGTCGTAGTGTCGACCGCGATCAAACCCGGCAATCCGGAACTGGACGGTGCCCGCGCGCAAGGCCTGCCGGTGGTGCGCCGCGCCGACATGCTGGCTGAGTTGATGCGGCTGAAATCCAACATCGCCATCGCCGGAACGCATGGTAAGACCACGACGACCACGATGATGGCCGAACTGATGGTGGCGGGTGATTTCGACCCGACCGTGATCAATGGCGGTATCATCCACGCCTATGGCTCGAACGCGCGGATGGGGCAGGGTGAATGGATGGTGGTTGAGGCCGACGAATCCGACGGCTCGTTCAATCGTCTGCCTGCGACCATTGCCATCGTCACCAATATCGACCCCGAGCATATGGAGCATTGGGGCGATTTCGACAGGTTGCGCGACGGGTTCTACGAGTTCGTCTCGAACCTGCCATTCTACGGTCTGGCTGTATGCTGCACCGACCATGCCGAAGTGCAGACGCTGGTGGGCCGCATCACCGACCGCCGGGTGCGTACCTATGGCTTTAACGCGCAGGCTGATGTGCGGGCGGTGAACCTGACCTACAAGGGCGGCGTTGCCCATTTCGACATCCACCTGCAATACGAAGACACCGTGATCGAGGATTGTACTCTGCCGATGCCTGGGGACCACAACGTCTCGAACGCGCTGTCCGCGGCTGCGGTAGCGCGTCATCTGGGGATGAAAGCCTCGGAAATTCGCGATGCGCTGGCCAATTTCGGTGGCGTCAATCGCCGCTTCACCAAGGTGGGTGAAGTGGACGGAGTCACCATCATCGACGACTACGGCCACCATCCGGTTGAAATCAACGCCGTGCTGAAAGCCGCGCGTCAGGCGACCGAGGGCCGCGTGATCGCCGTGCATCAACCGCACCGCTATTCTCGCCTGTCAAACCTGTTCGATGATTTTTGCACCTGTTTCAACGACGCAGATGTGGTGGCCATCGCCGATATCTTTGCCGCCGGAGAAGACCCGATCGAGGGCGCGTCCCGCGACGATCTGGTGCAGGGGCTGATCCGCCACGGCCACCGCCACGCGCGCGCGTTATTAGACGAAAACGATTTGGAACGGTTGGTCCGCGAGCAGGCCCGCCCCGGTGACATGGTTGTGTGTCTGGGCGCGGGTACGATCAGCGCCTGGGCAAATGGCTTGCCCGCGCGGTTGCAGCACAAACAGGCCGTTTGACGTAATAGACTTTCCGGTGACGCAACTTTAAAGTGTGGCGTCGCAACGTCCTTGGAAGGGGCAGCAGGTGTATTCAGTAGTGTTCGCATCCCTATGGGTCGTGGCTGCGACAATCGTGGCGATGCTGCCGATGCGGTTGCAGTTTCCTCCGGGCATTTTGCTGCTGATCTCTGCACCGGTGCTGATCGTCTGGCTGGGGTATGATTACGGCTGGTTCCTCTCGGTGCTGGCTTTTGCGGGGTTCGCGTCGATGTTCCGCAAACCGATCCAATACTACTGGCGCCGCTGGACGGGCAGGGAGGTCGAAGAATGAACTGGTCCATCGCCCTTGCTGCCTTGTGGGGGATTGCCGCAAACGTGCTGGCTATGCTGCCCAGTAAAGACCACCACTGGACGCGCGCCTATTTTCTGATCGCGGTCGGTATTCCGATTTTGGGCTATGTCACCTTGCAGAACGGTCCGTGGATCGGGTTGCTGGTTCTTGCGATGGGCATGTCGGTGCTGCGCTGGCCGGTAATTTACCTGACCCGTTGGACAAAGGCGAAAATGCAGGGCATGAAGGCGACCAACAAGTAACGGCCGCATTCAGGAGTCACTGCCATGGTCGACGTCGCCACTTTCGCGTATTTGCCACTCATCACGCTGATCCTCGGGGCCTTGGCAGGCTTTGTTGCCGGGCGCTGGATCGGCGTCAAAGGTCTGCTGTGGCTGATTGGGCTGACCTCTGCCGTCTCGCTTGCGCTTATCGTGGCACTTGCAAGCGTTGGCACCGGTGAGGAGGAAAAGGCCTTTGGCCCCTTCATCTGGCTGACCGGAGCGGTGCTGCCCTTCCTTTTGGCGGTTATCGTCGGTGGTGTTGGTGGACGCAGTCTGGCTGCAAGAGCAAACACATGATCGATCTGCCCAATGTTCGCGGACGCCTGACGCAGGCCCGAGCGCTAAACGACCTGACCTGGCTGCGCGTCGGAGGTCCGGCGGATTACCTGTTTCAACCTGCCGATATCGAAGACCTGCAAGGTTTTCTGCGCGACCTGCCCGCTGAGGTTCCGGTCTTTCCGATGGGTGTCGGATCGAACCTGATCGTGCGGGACGGAGGGCTGCGCGCCGTGGTGATCCGTCTGGGGCGTGGGTTCAATGGCATTTCGGTTGAGGGCAACACTGTCACTGCAGGTGCCGCCGCGCTGGACGCGCATGTGGCGCGCAAGGCGGCGGATGCGGGTGTGGACCTGACCTTTCTGCGTACCATTCCAGGCTCAATCGGCGGAGCGGTGCGGATGAACGCAGGTTGCTATGGCAGTTACACCGCTGACGTGTTGCGCAAGGCGACCATCGTCACCCGGCAGGGAGAGGTGGTGGACCTGACCCCCGAGGACCTCAATTTCCGCTACCGCCAGTCCGATCTACCCGAAGGTGCGGTGTTGATCTCGGCCACGTTCGAAGGACCTGCGGGCGATCCGGGCGAGTTGCATGCCCGGATGTCGGCGCAATTGCGAAAGCGCGACGAAACCCAGCCGACCAAAGATCGCAGCGCCGGGTCTACCTTCCGCAATCCGGCGGGGTTTTCTTCGACCGGGCGGGCGGATGACGTGCACGACCTGAAGGCCTGGAAGGTCATTGATGATGCAGGAATGCGTGGTGCAACCAAAGGCGGCGCGCAGATGAGTCCAAAGCACTCGAACTTTCTGATCAATACCGGTGATGCCTCTGCCGCGGACCTCGAAGGTCTGGGCGAAGAGGTGCGAAAAAAGGTTTACGAAACAAGCGGCATAACGTTAGAGTGGGAAATCATGCGGGTCGGTGATCCGCTGAAAGAATAAAGCCCCAACCGTCAGACCATAACAGGCAATTAACGGCGACGGATCAAAGGCATAACACAGTACGGACCACCACAAAAGGTCCGGGGACATTGAGGCGCACGTTGGGTATGTCGAGCAGGACAAACCCCAAAGTGGCGGTATTGATGGGTGGCCCCTCGGCGGAACGCGAGGTGTCTCTCAGCTCTGGGCGCGAATGCGCAGCCGCCCTACGGGGAGAAGGCTTTGAAGTGGTTGAGCTGGACGCAGGTCCCGACCTCTACGCGCGCCTTTTGGAGATCAAGCCGGATGTGGTTTTCAACGCCCTGCATGGCCGCTGGGGTGAAGACGGCTGCGTGCAGGGGCTGCTGGAATGGATGGGCATTCCCTATACGCATTCCGGCGTTCTGGCCTCGGCTTTGGCGATGGACAAGCAGCGCAGCAAAGAAGTGTTTCAGGTCGAAGGCCTGCCCGTTGTTCCCAGCGTGATCGTGCCCAAGGTCGAGGTGATTGAGGTCCACGTTATGGAACCGCCTTACGTGGCCAAGCCCAACAACGAAGGGTCCAGCGTCGGCATCTATATCGTGCACGAAGGCTCGAACGGGCCGCCGCAATTGTCGGATGAGATGCCCGAGCATGTAATGATCGAGAAGTATATTGCGGGCCGCGAGTTGACCGTAACCGTGATGGGCGACCGTGCCCTGACCGTGACTGAGATCATGACCGATGGCGGCTGGTACGACTATGACGCCAAGTACAAGCCCGGTGGTTCGTGGCATGTACTGCCCGCTGATGTGCCGCAGGACATCTTTGACCTCTGCATGGATTACGCCTTGCGGGCCCACAATGCGCTTGGGTGCAAGGGCGTCAGCCGCACCGATTTCCGCTGGGATGACAGCAAGGGGGCCGATGGGCTGTTTCTGCTGGAAACCAACACCCAGCCCGGCATGACACCGACCTCGCTGGTGCCGGAACAGGCCGAGCATCGCGGCATGACGTTTGGCCAGCTCTGCGCGTGGATGGTGGAGGACGCCTCATGCAACCGCTGAGAGCCACCCGCGCGCCGGTGATCCACCGCTCGAAACCATTGGCCGGGCCGGATGCCGATTTCGCGTCGGGCGACCGCCACGAGGCTGAGCCGAAACTGCGCCTGCGCGGCACAAAGCTGTTCGGACGCAAATCACAACGGTTCGATCCGGCCCCATCGCGGATGAGCTATCGCCTGCAGCGCTGGATGCTGACGCCGGGGGTTCGGCGTGGGCTGAAGGTCGGTCTGCCGATTGCGGCGGTCTGCGCTGCCATCGGGCTGTACTTCAGCGCGGAAGACCGGCGCGAGGCCGTGGTGGCTTATGTCAGTGACATCAAGACCTCGATCCAGCAGCGCCCGGAATTCATGGTCAACCTGATGGCGATCGATGGCGCAGGGACCAACCTGTCCGAGGATATACGCGAAGTTGTGCCGCTGGATTTCCCGATGAGTTCCTGGGATCTGGATGTCGAGCAGATCCGCGATACGATCACCGGGCTGGACCCGGTGAAATCCGCAACGGTCCGCGTTCGCCCCGGCGGTGTTCTGCAGGTCGATGTGGTCGAGCGAAAGCCGGTCATCGTCTGGCGCACGCGCAGCGGGATCGAATTGCTGGATGAAACCGGCGCCCATGTCGAACGGATCGCGTCGCGCAAGGATCACTCTCAACTGCCGCTGATCGCGGGCAAGGGGGCTGATGCGTATGTGGGCGAAGCGCTGCAACTGGTGACAACCGCGCGCAGCCTGGGCACGCGGGTGCGTGGCTTAGTGCGGATAGGTGAACGCCGCTGGGATCTGGTTCTGGATCGTGGCCAGCGCATCATGCTGCCGACCGAGAAGCCCGTGCGTGCGCTTGAGCGCGTGCTGGCGGTGAACGAAGTGCAGGACCTTTTGGAACGCGACGTGGCGGTGGTGGATATGCGCCTAGGCCAGCGCCCGACCATCAGAATGACCAAAGCCGCCAGCGAAGACTGGTGGAATACAAAAGTGACAGTGGGTAACGGGCAGTAACGACCATGATGACCGATCTTTATCAGTCCCAACGGGCCATGCGGCAGATGCGCAGACAGGCGATGCAACGTGGTGTTGTCGCCATTCTGGATGTAGGCAGTTCCAAGATTGCTTGCCTTGTGCTGCGGTTCGACGGCACGGGTCGGCTGAGCGAGGATAACAGCATCGGTTCACTGGCTGGTCAGACCGGGTTCCGAGTGATCGGAGCGGCAACCACGCGGTCACGCGGCGTACAGTTTGGCGAAGTCACCGCCATGCAAGAGACCGAGCGCGCGATCCGAACAGCTCTGCAAGCGGCGCAGAAGATGGCCGATATCCGGGTGGATCACGTGATCGCCAGCTTCTCGGGCGCGAATCCGCGTTCGTACGGTTTGGATGCGCAGGTTGATTTGGAAGGTCAGGTGGTTTCCGAAGCCGAGGTCGGCCGCGTGCTGAACGCCTGTGACGTGCCGGATTACGGAGCGGGTCGCGAAGTGCTGCACGCACAGCCGGTGAATTTTGCGCTGGATAACCGCTCGGGCCTGATCGATCCGCGTGGACAGATGGGGCAATCACTGGCCGTGGACATGCATATGCTGACCGTCGATGCGGTGGCGATCCAGAACATCGTGCGCTGTACCAAACGCTGCGATCTGGAGCTGGCGGGGATTGCGAACTCGGCCTACGTGTCGGGGATTTCTGCGCTGGTCGAGGATGAGCAGGAGCTGGGCGCGGCCTGTATTGATATGGGGGGCGGCACCACCAGCGTGTCGATCTTCATGAAGAAACACATGATCTATGCCGATTGCGTCCGCATGGGTGGCGATCACGTGACCGCTGATATCTCGATGGGTTTGGGCGTGCCGGCGGCGGTTGCTGAGCGGATCAAGACCTTCAACGGCGGCGTGCACGCCACCGGAGCTGATGACCGCGACCTGATCGACATTGGTGGCGACACCGGCGATTGGGAGCACGACCGCCGCACCGTCAGCCGGGCCGAGTTGATCGGCATCATGCGCCCGCGCGTCGAGGAAATTCTCGAAGAGGTGCGCGTGCGTCTGGACGCTGCCGGGTTCGAGCATATGCCCAGCCAGCAGATCGTACTGACCGGTGGCGGCAGTCAGATCATGGGGCTGGATGGCCTTGCGACCCGTATTCTGGGTCAGCGTGTCCGTCTGGGTCGTCCGCTGCGCGTTCACGGCCTGCCGCAATCGGCGACCGGACCGGGGTTCTCGTCGGCCGTGGGGCTCAGCCTGTTTGCGGCGCATCCGCAGGACGAGTGGTGGGATTTCGAAATTCCGGTCGATACCTATGCAGCACGGCCTTTCAAACGCGCGATGCGCTGGTTCCGTGACAATTGGTAAGCGGGCAGGGGTCGCGGCACTGATTGCCCTGACCCCATTCGCCGTACAAGCCCAAACCCGGATCACACCCGAGGCATTTCTGACCGCTGTGCAAGGTAAGACAGTCACATTCCATGACTACCCCAGCGGCTTTCTGGTGGGTACCGAGGAGTTCCTCAGCCCAACTTTATCCGTGTGGCGTATGGAAGGTCGGGGCTGTGTCTACGGACAAATCACCACGCCGAACGGCCAGATCTGCTTTTTGTACGATGATGATGCGGATGGCGTGCCGGTCTGCTGGTGGCCCTTTCTGCACGAAGATCGCCTGATGGTGCGACTGGCCAGTTTCAGTCGCCGCGAAATTCAAGAGGTGCGCAGCATCACCGAGGACGGTTTGAATTGTCCAAGTACCCCAATTAGCTAAAGAAACGGGTTGCAGCCCGTCGTTTTATCCCGCAAGATATCCACAAGGCCCGTCAGAGGCCCCGCGGCAGGACCTGAGCAGTTTTCCGCATCTTGAAAATCGATGGACTCTCCAAGTGACGTGCATGTTGGCTACGCCGCATGTGTTGCTTGCTTTGTGGTGGGCTGAGTTTATTCCGCAACATCTGGCGTTCAGCGCGAAATGCCGTTGGTGACTGCCTTATTTCCTCCATATTTTGTGGAATTTGACGATTTTTGGCGTGACCTTTGCGGTTTGGGTCGATAGAATTGTAAGCGGATAGGTAAGAAAAACACCGCTTTGGCGGGTCAAAAAAACAGGCGGACAGAGCATGACATTGAATCTTTCGATGCCCGGGCACGACGAACTGAAGCCTCGGATTACAGTATTTGGCGTTGGCGGTGCAGGCGGCAACGCTGTCAACAACATGATTGAGAAACAACTGGATGGCGTCGATTTTGTGGTCGCCAACACTGACGCGCAGGCACTGCAGCAAAGCCAGTCGTCCGCGCGGGTGCAGCTGGGTGTGAAAGTCACCGAAGGTCTGGGCGCCGGTGCACGACCCACCGTAGGTGCCGCAGCTGCCGAAGAAAGCATCGAACAGATCGTCGATCACCTGGCAGGCGCACATATGTGCTTTATCACCGCCGGCATGGGCGGCGGCACCGGTACGGGCGCGGCTCCGATCATCGCGCAGGCGGCCCGTGAATTGGGCGTGCTGACCGTGGGCGTTGTTACCAAACCCTTCCAGTTTGAAGGTGCCAAGCGGATGCGTCAGGCCGAAGACGGTGTTGAATCGCTGCAAAAGGTCGTGGATACGCTGATCATTATCCCGAACCAGAACCTTTTCCGGTTGGCCAACGAGAAGACGACTTTCACCGAGGCGTTCTCGATGGCGGATGACGTTCTGTATCAGGGCGTTAAGGGCGTGACCGACCTGATGGTGCGTCCGGGCCTGATCAACCTCGACTTTGCCGATGTTCGTGCCGTGATGGACGAAATGGGCAAGGCGATGATGGGCACCGGTGAGGCCACCGGTGAAGATCGTGCGGTTCAGGCAGCCGAGAAGGCAATCGCCAACCCGCTGCTGGACGAAATCAGCCTCAAGGGTGCCAAGGGCGTGTTGATCAACATCACCGGTTCGCACGACTTGACCCTGTTCGAACTGGACGAGGCCGCCAACCGTATCCGCGAGGAAGTGGACCCCGAGGCCAACATCATCGTTGGTTCGACCCTGGATACCGCGATGGAAGGCGGTATGCGCGTTTCGGTTGTTGCCACCGGCATCGACGCCAGCGAGAAAATCGAAGACGTACCTGTTGCGCGTCGCCCCATGTCGGCACCGTTGACACGCACCGTTTCGGCAGAAGAACCACAGCAGGAAGAGACCCCTGCCGTTGCGGCCGAAGTTGCCGAGCCCACACCGCAGCCTGAAGTCAACCGCGAACCCTCGCTGTTCGAGACCGCCGAGGAACCTGCGCAGCCGCAGTTTCAGCCTCGGGTCGAACGGGACGATGACGGTCTGCCGCCCCCGGCATACCAGCCGCGTGTGGCCGAATTCGAGCCAACCCCGGAACCGGTTGAACCCGCGCCCGAGAGCTTTGTTGCACCGCAGCCGCAAGCCGCGGCAGGTACTCCGTCGCCTGAGGCGCTGCAGCGTCTGCAGGCCGCCGTTCAGAACATTCCGGCAGCCGAGCGTGGCCATCCCGCGCCTCGCCCGCAGGCCCATCAACCGGCCCCTGCACCGCAGGCAGATGCGCAGGATCGTCCCCGGTTTGGCTTTAACCGCCTTATCGACCGGATGACTGGTCACGCCGCAGATACCCCGGCTCAACCGGCGCGCCAACAGCCTCCAATGCGCCAAGCTGACGCTACGGCACCCGCGCATGATGAGGCTGATCCCGAGCAGGACCGCATCGAAATTCCGGCCTTCCTGCGCCGTCAAGCCAACTGATTACGGTAACAATAATATGAAAGAGGGCCACCATTTGGTGGCCCTTTTCTTTTTAATTACAAAATCTTAACAGCATGTAAGCAGCCTTTTGCCGATCTGTTACATTCATGTTTCATTCAGTTACAAAGAGTGAGTTGAGCCTTTTCTCTACCTTCCTTAGTTGAGTGACCAACACGGACCGAAAAGGCCGGAAACCACTCACCGAGGTTCACCTTGCAACATACGCTCAAATCTCCGATCACGTTTACAGGCGTCGGGCTGCACAGCGGCAAGCCTGCGACGATGGTCCTGAAGCCGGCAGCCGCCGGTCACGGCATCTGGTTCAAACGGACGGATATTGAGCTGGGCAATGCACTGATCCCTGCGATCTATGACGTAGTTGAGCGGACGCCGCTTTGCACCCGTTTGGTGAACGAAGCAAGTGTCTCGGTTTCGACTGTCGAGCATATCATGGCTGCGCTGGCGGGTTGTGGCGTGCATAACGCGCTGATCGAGATCGATGGTCCCGAAGTTCCGATTATGGACGGTTCGTCGATCGATTTCGTACGCGGCATCATGGCCAAGGGCGTGCGCCGTCAGGCCAGCCCGGTTCTGGCCTTCGAAGTTCTCAAGCCAGTGACCGCGTCGCGGGAAGGTGCCAGCGCGTCGATTGCGCCGGCTGACGGGTTGATCATCGATTTCCACATTGAATTTGAAGACGGCGCGATTGGCAGCCAGACAAAGAGACTGGACATGCGCAATGGTTCATTCGCGCGTGAGCTCAGCGATTGCCGCACCTTCTGCCGCCGCACCGACGTTGAAGCGATGCGTGAAAACGGCCTTGCCTTGGGCGGTACGCTGGAAAACGCCGTTGTCGTACAAGGTGACGACGTACTGACCCCAGGCGGTTTCCGTCACGCGGATGAGGCCGTACGTCACAAGATGCTGGACGCTCTGGGTGACCTCTATCTGGCGGGAGGGCCGATTCTGGGTCACTTCACCGGCGACAAATCTGGCCATGCCATGACTAACACGCTGCTGCGCAAGCTGTTTGAGACTCCCGGCGCTGTACGCCCTGTGCTGTGCACCCCGGAACAAGCCGCGCGCTTGCCGGGGCAAGGGCTTGTTTGGGACGAAATCCCTGAAGTTGCCTGATTAGATCAACTCTGCCGACAATTCCGCCAACAGGCCTACTAAGGCGTTTTGCCTCGGAATTTTATATGCTAAACCGAAGCCCAATCCGGGGCTTACCCCGATAAGCAATACGACAAGGATAGGCGGAATGGTTGGCACCAAAGCGGCAGTCAGAATCGCAGGCGCGATTGTTCTGGCAGCAGTTTTGACGGCTTGCGGCAACAGAGGCGCAGACCGCAATCAGAACCTGGAAGGCTTTACGCCAGAACAGATTTACACACGTGGTGAGTACGAGCTGTCGCAGAATCGCTCGGATGATGCAGCGTGGTACTTCTCGGAAGTGGAGCGACTGTATCCCTATTCAGACTGGGCAAAGCGCGCGTTGATCATGCAGGCGTTTTCGTTCCACACGGACAAGAACTACGAAGAAAGCCGCGCTGCCGCGCAGCGCTATATCGACTTCTACCCGACGGACGAAGACGCAGCCTATGCCCAGTACCTTCTGGCGCTCAGCTACTATGACCAGATTGACGAAGTTGGTCGCGATCAGGGCCTGACCTTTCAGGCGTTGCAATCCTTGCGGACAGTGATCGAGGTCTATCCCGACAGTGAATATGCCACCTCGGCCGTGCTGAAATTCGACCTGGCCTTTGACCATCTGGCTGGCAAAGAGATGGAGATCGGACGTTATTATTTGCGTCAGGATCACTATACCGCGGCCATCAACCGGTTCCGCGTCGTGGTCGAGGACTTCCAGACCACCACCCACACCGCCGAGGCGCTCTATCGTCTGATCGAGGCGTATCTGTCATTGGGTCTGGTGGATGAGGCGCAATCAGCCGGTGCCATTCTGGGCTACAACTACCAATCGTCGGAATGGTATGACGCGGGCTACACGCTGCTGACCTCGCGTGGGTTGGAGCTTAAGAGCCGCGGCAACAACTGGCTCAGCCAGATCTACCGCCAGACGATCAAAGGTGAGTGGTTGTAATCGCCATGGTTACAGGCGTGGGACGCTGAGACCCGATGCTGCGCGCCCTTGATATCCGCGACATGCTGATCATTGACCGGCTGGAGCTTACGTTCCAACCGGGCCTGAACGCGTTGACTGGGGAAACCGGCGCGGGCAAGTCGATCCTGCTGGATTCGTTGGGCTTCGTGCTGGGCTGGCGTGGACGGGCCGAACTGGTCCGTCAGGGGGCGGCCCAAGGTGAGGTGGTCGCCGAGTTCGAGCTGGGCCCCGATCACGCCGCCCATGCGGTTCTGGCCGAGGCTGGCCTTCCCGGTGGCGAGGAACTGATCCTGCGCCGTGTCAACACCGCCGAGGGTCGCAAGACCGCGTGGGTCAACGACCGGCGCTGCTCGGGCGAGGTGCTGCGGGCGCTGTCCGAGACGTTGATTGAACTGCACGGCCAGCATGATGATCGCGGGTTGCTGAATCCGCGCGGTCACCGGGCGATGCTGGATGACTATGCCGGGGTGGGGAATCATCTTGCCGCTGTACGTGTTGCGTGGACTGAGATGTCCCGCGTACGAAAGGCTCTGGCTGAGACCGAGGCGACGCTTGCCTCCATGCGCGCAGAAGAGGAATTCCTGCGCCACGCCGTTGCGGAACTGGACAAATTGGATCCGCAACCCGGCGAAGATGCCGAACTGGATGCGCGCCGCCGGATGATGCAGGGGGCCGAACGTATCCGTGACGACGTGGCGCGCGCCTTTGATCTGCTGGGCGGGAACGGGGCCGAGGGGGCCATGTCCGACGCCGTGCGTTGGCTGGAAGGTGTGTCCGACAACGCGGGTGGGCAGCTAGAGGAACCTATCGCAGCATTAGGCCGCGCCCTGATCGAATTGGGAGAGGCGCAGGAAGGCGTGAACGCGTGCCTTCAGGCGCTGGATTTCAACCCGGCAGAACTTGAGGCCGCTGAGGAGCGCCTGTTTGCCATCCGCGCGCTTGCACGCAAACATGACGTAGCCCCGGATGATCTGGGGACGTTTGCCGATACTTTGCGCGACCGCCTGAACCGATTGGACGCGGGAGATGCGGATCTGGCCGATCAGCGAGCCGCGGTTGAGGCCGCTCAGGCGACTTACGATAGTGCAGCCGCCGCGCTCAGCGCCGCACGTCGGCAGGCTGCCGGACAGCTGGATGCTGCGGTGATGGCAGAACTCGCGCCGTTGAAAATGGAGCGCGCGGTGTTTCAGACTGAAATCACCGCCTCTGATCCTGGCCCTGAAGGCACTGATGCTGTGGCCTTTACCGTCGCCACCAACCCCGGTGCACCGTCCGGCCCGCTGAACAAGATCGCTTCAGGCGGTGAACTTAGTCGCTTTTTGCTGGCACTCAAGGTTTGCCTGACCGGCGACGACAGTGACCGCACGATGATCTTTGACGAAATCGACCGTGGTGTTGGTGGTGCCACTGCTGATGCGGTGGGGCGTCGTTTGGCGTCGCTGGCGCAGGGGGGGCAGGTTCTGGTGGTAACGCATTCGCCGCAGGTAGCCGCCCGTGCAGCGCACCATTGGAGGGTACAGAAACAGGTTACGGAGGGTCGGACATTGTCCACCGTGATCCCGCTGGCCGACCCCGACCGCGTGGACGAAATCGCCCGTATGGTCGCAGGGGATACCATCACTGACGAGGCCCGCGCCGCCGCCCGTGCTTTGCTGGACGCCTGACGCTTTCGGGTGCGCAAACCGTCGCGATCCCACTTTTATCAGGAGGCTCCGTGGCTTACTAAGGGAAAAGACTTGATCCCCGAGGGCCAATGACCCAATCGACCCGCACCGTTCTGCGCAACCAGCTTAATCAGGCTTTGGCCGCGATGAAGGACGCGTGGCGGGTGATGCGGCGGCGCGGTCCCAGTCAGATCCAGTTCTGGTTCATTGCGCTGGCCATCGGGGTCGCGGCGGGGTTCATGGCGCTTGGGTTCCGCAAGGCGATCCGGGCGCTGCAGGCCTATGTCTATGATACCGAGGACATCCTGCTGCTGCACAGCCATGCCGAGAAACTGCCTTGGTTTCTAATCCTGATCACACCGATCATCGGCGGCCTGATCGTGGGTGTGATCCTGCACAAATTCACCGATGATGGGCGTGTACGCTCGGTTGCGGATGTGATCGAGGGCGCCGCGCTGACAGATGGCCGGGTCGAGGGTAAGGCGGGGATTGCGTCCTTCTTTGCCTCGCTGATCACGCTCAGCACCGGCGGGTCGTCAGGGCGAGAGGGGCCGGTCGTGCATATGGCCGGGGTGATCTCGACCTGGGTTAGCGACCGCATCCACGCCGATGGCATTACAGGGCGCGACCTGCTGGGCTGCGCGGTGGCAGCGGCGGTTTCGGCCAGCTTTAACTCGCCCATTGCCGGTGCGTTATTCGCGCTTGAGGTCGTGTTGCGCCACTTTGCCGTACACGCCTTTGCGCCGATCGTCATTGCCTCGGTCGCCGGAACGGTGATCAACCGGCTGGAATATGGCGACGTAACCGAATTCATTCTGGAAACGCCGGGATCGCTGCAATTCTATGTGGAACTGCCCGCATTCCTGATCCTCGGCCTGATCTGTGGGCTGGTGTCGCTGCTTTTGATGCGCTCGATCTTCTTTGCCGAGGATATCGGCAACCATATCCAAAGCCGTCTGTCCCTGCCGCGCTGGCTACGTCCGGCTGTTTCCGGCGCGATGCTGGGGCTGCTGGCGATCTGGTTCCCGCATATCATCGGTGTCGGGTACGAAACCACGATCCGGGCACTGACCGGAGACCTGACCTTGACGGTTGCGATCCTCTTTGCGGTAATCAAGACGGTGGCGCTGGCGATTACCATGGGCGGGCGCATGGGAGGCGGGGTGTTTTCACCTTCGTTGATGATCGGGGCACTAACCGGATTGGCCTTTGGCCTTATCGCCACCGGGCTGTTGCCGGATGTCTCCGGAACCCACACGCTTTATGCCTTTGCCGGAATGGGCGCCGTGGCCGCCGCCGTGTTGGGCGCTCCGATTTCCACCACCATGATCGTTTTTGAACTGACCGGTGATTGGCAGATCGGGCTTGCCGTGATGGTTGCGGTTTCAATGTCCACGGCGCTGGCCTCGCGCCTTGTAGATAGGTCGTTCTTCCTGACACAGCTGGAACGCCGCGACGTGCATCTGGCCGCAGGACCACAAGCCTATCTGCTGGCGATGCTGCGCGCCGGGGCGGTGATGCGGCCCATCGGCGATGCGAAGTCGATCACCCGGGACGAGGCGCTTGAGCTGATTGAACAAGGCCTCTGCGTGCAGGCCAATGCCACGCTGGAAGCGGCGATGCCCTATTTCGACCGCGATGACATTCCATGCATTCCCGTCGTCACCATCGAAAAGGATGGCAGCGAAAATCCGGTGGGCGCGCTGTATCACATTGATGCTCTGAAGGCCTATAACCGCGCGCTGGCGGCCACTGCGGCCGAAGAGCATTCCTAGCCGCGATACACCGTCGCCGCGTCGCCAAGATAATTGTCCCACGCGAACCAGTAGGAGATGTGGCCTGCAACCCGCGGAAGCCGGGTTCCGTCCGGCCCAATCAATGCCTCCTCGGTCAGGGACCATTTTTGGCCATTCTGATCCACCAGCCCGCCGTCCGCGGCTTTGAACTGGTGCGATTTCCTCTCATAGGCGCGGACGGTGCGTTTGTCGGAATTTCCGATCAGGACCAGGGGACGATTGGCAATCGCGTCGTTGATCACGCGGGTTTTGCTGAACGCCCTCAAAGGCCAGGCCCGCGCCGCGCCGAATTGACGGATGGCAAAGACGTAGTCTTTCTGTCGATGATCGGATTGATCGACCAGCGCCGGGAACATCAAAACCGGCGAGGCAAAGTACTCATTGTAAACCACCCCTGATCCATAGTTGCGCCGGTGCCCGGTGTTCAGCGACAGGACACGGGTTTCGGGGTGCGAGGCCTTCCAGCTTTGCCATGTGGTGATCACCACGGGGCGTTGTTTCAACTCGATCCCGCTGCCCACCAGTGGCCCCACAACGGGCTTGCCGGTGTACTGGTTCCAAAGCGAATGGGTCTCGCGGTCGAACATCAGCTTGTTCGAGCGGTACAGGAACCCAGAGGAACCGAAAACCAGTGGCTTGCGCCGCCCCTTAACCTGCGTTTCGAACAAAATGCCCGAGCCGCAAAGCGTACAATAAGCTAACGCGACCGGCACGCCGCCAATCACCTCGTTGAACATCTCGTGCCAGCCCATGATGCGCAGCGGATAGGCCCGTTCGTCCCCGTTGATTGAAACACCAAAGACTAGATCGCCGTCTTTCAGGTACTCGGCCCGTGCTGCCGGTATCAGGGTCGGGTTGTCCAGTGACGGAATGCCGTCTTTGCGCACGCCGCCCCAAGCGATTTCTTCCAGCCGGATTTTCATCTTGTCCCGCTGCAGGTATTCGGGGCGCAGGAAATCGTCGAAATTCTGGTCGATCCCCAGCAGCACTTCGCGCTTGAACGGGATCAGCGAAGGGTGGGGAACCAGTTGCGGATTCCTTTCCTGCCACAGCATCCAGTCAAACCAATCTGTTCCGATGTTTTCACCAGTCAGGGATTGCATAACCTCGACGATTTCATCGCTACGCCGCCGACCAAAGCGCATGCCAGTGATCAGGGCCGGAATCACATCTGGATTGCCGCGTTGAACAAGAAAAGCCATGCCTTGTTCAAACTCGGCGTTGCTGCCAAACAGCGTTGACCTGACGGCCTCAAGTACAGGGTCCTTTTGCGCTGAAAGTATGCTGGGAAAAACGGCCCCGACACCCAGCATTCCAGTGAAACTGCGGCGTGTGATCGACATGGCATCCTCCGGTGGTATCCATTTCCAGTGTGCACCGGCTGCCGATCACTTGCATGAAACAGGTGCGTGAGGTTCCGCCCAACGTTCACGTTTTGAGTGCCTCTTTTACAACGCCACGTCTGACTCTTTTCGTTTTCACAACCTACCTATCTCGCCCAAAAACAAACAGCGAGTTGAAGTTGAGGGGTTCTGTGTGTCACTCATCAAAGAGCAAACCGTACGGAAAAGCTAACGGAAGCGGAGTCTAATTAAGCGCTATTGGAAGAACCAATTGGCTGCTTCTACTGTTGCTGCGGCGCATTTACTGGCAGCGTTAAGAAACTTGGTTCTTTGCGATAGGCTTATCCCGGACTCACAATTAGGATGAACTAGCTATTCACCATCTTCTTGTACTTGTTGTACGTGGGTTTAATTTTGTTACCGTTCGCGATCTTGCCCAGATCAAGTTTATGAAAGTCATTCTGGTCGCGGTGGTCGCTGCGCCACACCTGCCCGTCTTTATCAATCACATGCCGCCAGCAGTTTTTAAGAACTTCGTCTGCTTTATCTTTGCCAGTCCAATGCCAAACGGTCTCGTAACACAGAGTACCTTTTGAAGTTACGTACCACTTTCCATCTGTATAACTGACCGCGGGATCGCTTGGGTCGTCGTCCCAAACAGCCTGAAACTGGCCGCCTGAACCCCAATAAGAACCTCCTTTGCTCCAATTCCAGGTCTTGCCCAGGTAAATGTCGATAACCTGTTGAGGATCTGCGTTTTTTGCACCGCTTGGCTTACTTTCGCTGAATGCAGAAGTTGCGAGCAGGGTTGCACCAAGTGCGGTGACCAGTAATGAGTTGAGTTTCATAGTCATACCTTTCAAAACGAAATAAATGCATAACTATTGCAAGTGATTCAAATCTGATCAAGCTTCAGAAGAGAACCGAGGTGCCCCGGTTGCATCTTCCTCGCCTTGTTCGGTGTGGAAAGGAATTTCCAAACTGCCATGCTTACACAGACCGTAAGACAAGAGAAAGTGCGCCGTCAAAGTGCTGAGAACAAGGACTTTTATGGTCGTCTGAAGGCTGGCCTAAACGTCCAAACGCTGTCGTAGAAACGACTGCTAGCATCGGACTTCAACCCTAAAGTTGCTCAATCTTCACGGATTCGATCGGGTAAAATGCCACATAGCCTTTGATTTCGGCCATGTTCGGGATCGGATCCTCATAACTCCAAGCCGCGTTCTCGGTTACCGAAGATTTGTTGACGATCGAGAAATGTGTTGCGTCCCCTTTATGCGGGCAATTCGTAACCTTGTCGGTTGCGTCCAGAAACGCCATCGCGATGTCCGAGCGGGGAAAATAGATTACCGGGGTCAGATCACCTTCGGTCAGTTCCAGTGCGCCAATACTTTCGCCCAGAATGGCACCACCTGAACGAACGCTCCATTTGCCCGGCGCCTTGCGGATTGTGATCTCAACCATTTCTCTTTCCTCGTTTCTTCTGGGCCACTCCTCTGCCCTGTATATGTAACAGTCCGGTGTCAGAGCGGCGCGGTTGCGGCATCCAACCACAGTTGAGCGTCATCGCCCAGCCTTGGCCTGATCTTTTCCGCAACGTCGCGGTGATAGGCGTTCAGCCAGTCGCGCTCTGCCTTTGTCAGGATCTCGGCCGTTATCAACCGCCGGTCGATAGGTACATAGGTCAGGGTGCGCCAGTTTAACATTGCGCGTTCCTCGTCACCTCCGGGCAATGCTGGCGCCTCTTGTACGACTACAAGGTTTTCGATGCGGATGCCAAACGCGCCCTCACGATAGTACCCCGGTTCATTCGACAGGATCATGCCGGGTTGCAAGGGTACGTGGCTCACTTTCGACAACCGCTGTGGTCCTTCGTGGACGCTCAGATATGCACCTACACCATGGCCGACACCATGGTTGAAGTCTTGTCCCGCCGCCCAAAGCGGCGCACGTGCGATACCTTCGATATCACGCCCGGCCAAGCCGACCGGCCAACGCAGCATGGACAGGTTAATCATGCCTTTGAGCACGCGGGTGAAACAGGCTTTTTCCTCGTCACCCACCTTACCGATGGCAATGGTGCGGGTGATGTCAGTGGTGCCGTCCAGATATTGCCCACCGCTGTCGAGCACGAGTATATGCCCGTCTTCAAGAAGGCTGTCGGTCTCTTCGGTCACGCGGTAATGCATGATAGCACCATTGGGTCCGGTGCCCGCTATGGTATCGAAAGAGATATCCTGCAGCGCGTTGTCCTTGCGGCGGTTCTCTTCCAGACGGGTCACCACCTGCGTCTCTGTCAGGGTTCCCGGCGTCTGTGCGTCCAGCCAACACAGGGTTTCGATAACGGCCACCGCGTCCCGCAAATGCGCTTCGGCGCTGCCGGCTATCTCGGCTGCGTTCTTACAGGCTTTGGGCAGGGCACAAGGATCGCCGCCATCTACCATCCTGTCCTGCAGCACATCAGCTACGGCCTGGGGCAGGGTGCTCAGATCGACCTGTACCTGACCGTCCAACTCAGCGATCGCATCCAGAAATCCATCTGGCGCGTGAACATGAACTTGCTTGTCCAGAGGCACAGCCACCTTTTCCTTGGCCATGAACAAATTTACCTGCCCGTCCGCATGCAATATGGCAAAACCGTGCGCCACCGGGTTGTAACCGATATCCGAGCCGCGACTATTCAGCAGCCACATGATCGAGTCTGGCAGCGTAATCACTGCCGCAGTGCAGTCGGCCTCACGTAGAGCCTCTGATAGACGGGCGATCTTGCTGTCTGCGGTTTCCCCGGCGAATTCGATCGGATGCGCCTTGATTGGGTTCATAGGTGGGGCGGGTTGATCTTCCCACACCCGATCCACCAGATTGTCACAGCGGACCAGTTCGATGCCACTGCCGGTCAGGTCCTTCTGTGTGCTGGTGATCTGACCTGCGGCATGAAGCCAAGGGTCAAATCCAACTTTGCCGCCATCGGGCAGTTGCTCTTTCAGCCACGCGCTCAGACTAACTTCGGGCCACGGTACGGGAGTGAAATCGGCTGCGACCTGTGCCTTGACCTGAGTCCGGTACCGCCCGTCTACAAACACCCCTGCGATGTCCGTCAAAGCGGCGCAAAACCCTGCCGATCCGGTGAAGCCGGTCAACCAAGCCAACCGCTCGTCCCGCGGAGTCACGTATTCGCCCTGATGCGCATCCGCGCGTGGGATCAGAAACCCATCCAACCCCTCGCGCGCGATCTCTTTACGCAACGCAGCCAACCGTGGCGGCCCCTGTTCCGGCCGCGCGGTTACCTCAAAGGACTGAAACATTTCCTAATTCTCCCAATCCGGGCTTACCCCTTCATCTTTTTGGAAAATACTCCCGCCGGAGGCAAGGCCAGCTTTAGCTGGCCCTCTTCATTCCCATCACCCGAGCCCGCGCCCGCGGGTCGCTGTCGAACAGCGCCGCTAGTTGCTCGGTCATCGCACCCGCCAACTGTTCCACATCCGTGATCGTCACGGCGCGGTCATAGTAACGGGTCACGTCATGGCCGATCCCGATCGCCAGCAGTTCCACCATCTTGCGCTTTTCAACCATGGCAATCACATCGCGCAGGTGTTTTTCCAGATAATTCGCGGGGTTGACGCTGAGTGTTGAATCATCAACCGGCGCACCATCCGAGATCACCATCAAAATCTTGCGCTGTTCGCGCCGCGCCATCATCCGGCGATGTGCCCATTCAAGCGCTTCGCCGTCGATGTTTTCCTTCAGCAGACCTTCTTTCATCATCAGGCCCAAATTTGGCCGCGCGCGCCGCCAAGGTGCATCGGCGCCCTTGTAGATGATGTGGCGCAGGTCGTTCAGACGCCCGGGCTGCTGCGGACGGCCGTCATTCAGCCATGCCTCACGCGCCTGACCGCCTTTCCATGCACGGGTGGTAAAGCCCAGAATCTCGACTTTCACATTGCAACGTTCCAGCGTCCGGGCCAGAACGTCTGCACAGATCGCAGCAATCGAAATCGGACGACCCCGCATCGAACCGGAGTTGTCGAGCAACAGCGTCACCACCGTATCGCGGAACTCCGTGTCCTTCTCGACTTTGAAGCTGAGCGGAGTAGTGGGGTTCGCGACAACACGCGCCAAACGACCAGCATCCAGTATGCCTTCCTCGCGGTCGAACTCCCAAGACCGGTTTTGCTGCGCCTGCAGGCGGCGCTGCAGTTTGTTCGCCAGACGGCTCACCGCGCCTTTCAACGGTTCCAACTGCTGATCCAAATAGGCGCGCAGCCGTTCCAGCTCGGCTGGTTCTGCCAAATCCTCGGCAGCAATCTCTTCGTCATAGGTGCTCAGATACATCTTATAGTCCGGATCGGCCTCGGACGCAGGCGGAGGGGCAGGCGGTTCCAGCGGAGCCTCGCCTTCCGGCATTTCGGCCTCTTCCCCCATCTCATCTTCGGCCATCTCGTCCATCGAGACCTGGGCTTGAGATTGATCCTGCTGCTCTTCCTGAGTTTGCTCAGGGGTCGCATCTGCGTCCTGTTCGTCCTGATCGTCCTGACCGGTGCTATCAGGATCGGGCTGTTCCTCGGCGTCGTCTTCGGCCTGCTCTTCCTGCTCGTCATCCAACTCGTCGGGGTCATCCCCCAACTGGTCGCCATAGCCCAGATCCTTGATCATCTGACGGGCGAACTTCGCGAATTCTGCCTGATCCGAGAGGATATCGTCGAGGTTTTCAAGCGTCCCGCCAGCCTGTTCCTCGATGAACCCCCGCCAAAGGTTCATGATATTCTCGGCCGCAGGCGGCAAATCTCGTCCGGTCGCCAGATGGCGGATCAGATAGCCCGCCGCAACCGCCAAGGGCGCATCTGCGGGCTGTTTGCATTGGTCATAGCCGCGGCGCAGCGCTTCATGCCCGATTTTGACATCTATATTGCTGGCCGTACCGGGCATGTCCCGCGCGCCCATCGCTTCGCACCGGGCGACCTCCATCGCTTCGTAAAGGTCGCGTGCCATATCACCCGGAGGCGCATAGCGCAGGTGCGTAGCATCGTCGTGGTATTTGCGCTGCAACGCCAAGGCGTCCGCCGTCCCGCGCGCCAGCAAAACCTCTTCGCGGGTCATCCGACGGCTGACCTGCGGCAGACGCATCGACTCGCCCGAAAGGCCTGACGGATCGACCGTGTATGAGACGTTCAACTCGGGATCGTCAGCCATAACCTTGGTGGCTTCGGCCAGAGCCTTTTTGAACGGATCGGCGGGGTTGTCGTTGGGTTTGGTCATGCTTTGATAAATCACATTCGTCTTCACTTTTGCAAGCAAGATCAGCCTCGGTAAAGGCGTGCGGGTACAGGTACGTTTTGGGGTGATTTCCAACGTGTGATAGAATTAAGGAATACTCTTTTTTGATCATTTTTTAATGGAGGGATAGATGGCCAATTTTGCTGTATCGTCACTCGCGTATGGCGCAAATATGAGAAGTTCCGCTGGCTTCGGAAACAACATTATAGGATTTTTACCGGAAGCAACGCCGGTAACCCAAACCGGCCCTCAGCAGGGTGACCGCTGGACACCCTGTAAAGCTGAGGTGGACAGTGTCGTGAAAGACGGATTTGTTTCCAAAAACGTTTTGCGAGCTTCAGTTTCAGCCCCACGAGAAAAGCTGGTACGCACCGCAGTGGTAGAGTGGTTGCGATTTGACCGGGGCAAAGGAAAAGAATTCCAAACACCTTTTTTTAAGTTCGTCGGCGAGTATTGGGACAACTTAAACATGGATTTTGACGGTTTGGACCGAGGTTGGCCTTGGTCCGCCGCTTTCATTTCGTGGTGTATCCAGCAAACAGGTGACTACGGCGACTTTAAGCAAGCTGCCGCACATTCACGCTATGTGCATCAGGCAATCCGTCGGCGGGAAAACAACGAAAATGGCTCTTTCTGGGGATTCCGCTTAAATGAGCACAAGCCGCAGATCGGGGATCTTGTCTGTATGGCACGTGGTAGTTTCAGCGCGACTTACGATCATGCAAAAGTCCACGACCGTTTTGCCAGTCACTGTGATTTTGTGATCGCGGTACGCGCTGACCATGTTTCGACCCTGGGAGGTAATGTAGGTCACACGGTCAAACGCAAAACGTTTCGAACAAACTCAAGCGGTTTCTTGCGACCAGAGCAGCGGCTGTATGCAATAATGAGGAATAATTTGTGAGTTCAAGTGTAAGAGCGCGGGCAACGATCGCAGCTCTGGCACTTCTATTGGCCGTGGTTTTTTATGCTGTTCCTCGCGAAGTGACACGCACAGCAAAGCCCGATGAAGAGCCTTGCCCTGGTGTTCTAATCGTCGGTCAAAAAGCTGTGGCACTGCGCGCCCGGCCAACAGGTTATTCTCGTCGATTAACCACATTAGAGCCGGGAGAGGTTTTGTACCTCTGTGATCAGACATCGGAGTGGTACGGAGTTGTTGCACCGATGGACGATAAAGAATGCAAAGAGCGTAGTTCAGGTCAAAATGCGTTGCCCCAACGCTGTCAGTCAGGTTGGGTTCGGCAAATCGAAGTTGGCTTTGCAGCGGGTTAGCCTGCGCTGGGATGGTCAGAGCAATTGTTAACCCAAGCTCACGCTCGCCGCGCTTTCCGGCAGTTCTTCGTCAAAACAGCGCTGATAGAACTCTGCCACGGTCTGACGCTCCAGCTCGTCACATTTGTTCAGGAAGGACAGGCGGAAGGCATAGCCTACGTCGCGGAATATCTCGGCGTTTTGGGCCCAGTTGATCACGGTCCGGGGGCTCATGACGGTCGACAGGTCGCCGTTCATGAAGGCGGTCCGGGTCAGGTCGGCGACTGTCACCATCTGGCTGACTTTCTTGCGGCCTTCGGCAGTGTTGTAATGCGGAGCCTTCGACAGCACGATCATCGTCTCGGCATCGTGGCTGAGGTAGTTCAGCGTCGACACCAGCGACCAGCGGTCCATCTGGGCCTGGTTGATCTGCTGGGTGCCGTGATAGAGGCCAGTCGTATCGCCCAGACCCACGGTGTTGGCGGTAGCGAACAGGCGGAAATTCGGGTTCGGTGTGATGATCTCGTTCTGGTCCAGCAAGGTCAGTTTGCCGTCATGTTCCAGCACACGCTGGATCACGAACATAACGTCGGCGCGGCCAGCGTCGTATTCGTCGAACACGATGGCGACGGGGTTACGCAAAGCCCAGGGCAGGATGCCTTCATGGAACTCGGTGACCTGTTTGCCGTCGCGCAGTTTGATGGCGTCTTTACCGATCAGGTCGATCCGGCTGATGTGGCTGTCGAGGTTCACGCGCACTGCGGGCCAGTTCAGGCGGGCGGCCACCTGTTCGATATGGGTCGATTTACCTGTGCCATGATAGCCTTGGATCATCACGCGGCGGTTGTGCGAAAATCCTGCGAGAATCGCCAATGTGGTCTCGGGGTCGAACTTATAGGTCGGGTCGATCGCAGGAACACGGTCGCTGCGGTCAGCGAAGCCTTTGACCGCCATATCGGTATCAATACCGAACACGTCCCGAACCGAGATATCTTCGGTGGGTTTTGCGTTGATGTCGATTGATCCGTCAGCCATGCGCCTTGTCCTTATCCTTTGCCCCGCTCGCCGGGTTTGAACCCGTGTGTGGTGCAACATATTGCGGGCAAGGGCAAGGGAAAGCCGCGCGTGCCGCGGCTTAGGCAAATCTTTCTTTGAAACTGGCCTTATCGGTGCGCTTTGATCAGTCGAGAATCGCGTCCCGTACCCGGATCAGGCTGCGTTCGTCCACAAAGCGTGGGGTGGATTGCATGTAATCCCGGAATGCCTGCCCATAACCCTGAAGTAACCAGCGTTCCTCGTTCAGAACGAAAAGGAAGTAGATCACGAACAGCGTCGCCGCCAAACCCAACGTCATCCACGATCCGCTGGCGATACCCAGCCCCACCGTGGCCAGCACCGAGGTCACATATTGCGGATTGCGCGAATAGGCATACATCCCGCCGGTCACCAACCCGTCGCTTTCGCAATAGGTGTTGTCGAGACCCAGAAAGCGATAGCCCCACAGCGTGATCCCGAAAGACAGCAGCATAACCGGCACGCCGATCACATACCGCAGCCAGTGACCCCAGCCATTCATCCAGACCTCGGACAAGGCAAAAACAACAGTGGCTCCGCAAAATAGCCGAAATAGACCAAAGGCCGTGTGATGCCGCCAGCCACTGGCGCTGGGCCACAGACCCAGATGCGGCAGGCGCAGGTTCAGGGCGAGGTATCCGCTCAGCAACAGGGCCGAAACGATAGCAATCATAAGAGAAATCGCATGTACGAGGGAAATGAGATGTTCCATATCACGTTCCATTGGGGCAGGTCAGGTACGGTTCCGATATGGGCCGCCACATCGGCCCATGAGAGAGGCCGTAACAAGGGTTTGTAACAAGGTGAGGACGGTACAGAGGGGGGGCTAAAGTGCCGAGCTTACTGTTCCGCGGTCCAGTCGGCGTTGTTTTCTATAACGCTGGCCACAGCCAATGCCTTCTCTGACAGGTCCTTCGGGGTGTTTACGCCAAACGCTATGCGGGTGACCCTGTCGTACAACGCTTTGGATGTATAGAACGCAAAGGCTTTCGAATTACCCGGGCTTTCCCAAAACGCAGTGATCCAGACGGATTCGCGACCCGGAATGCAATTTGCGCACCAGTCGTGCCAAAAACGCTGTACCAATACTGCGTCCGGTGTCTCGGCAACCTGTTCGAACAGCGCCTCTACGGGCCACCCGGCCAGGCCAAACATGCAAAGAGTGTCGTCGAGATAGCAATTGTCTCGCTCAATCTCACGTTTGAGATAGGCGCGCTGAAACCGATCCAAAAGCTGCCATTCATCGTGGGACCAGTTGTTCGGGTTGCCGGTTTCAAACCGGTTCAGGCTGACCTCCAGCCCGACACTGGCAAGGTCTCCGTCCACGGCCAAAACTTCGAGTATCCGCGGCAGGAGGTAACCCCATGTCGCCTTGGAAATACCCTTCGGATCATACGCGGCGAAAAACCAGTCCTGCAGGTAATGAAGAGGAAGTTCGGCAATCGACGGGATGAAAAAGTTGGCCTCGATATCCGCTTCCATGCAGCAGCCTTCGCAAACTTCAATGTTGGTCGGTTTCGGATAGGCAAAAACCCTGTACGCATCGCTGATGATGTCAAAAAGCGGATGATCCGGCGGTATCTTTGCCTTCAGCGGTTTTTGCTGTTTGCGTGCCATGGCTTTCGCATCCAAAGGGGGCGATACCGCTTGTTTCACCCCGCACGGTACGAAATCCATTTTGTTGCGTAAAGACTTGCCGGATTTACTTAAAGTTCCGGCTGTCCTTTATCTGATCCCAGGCCCAGACAACCTCTTGCAGCTGTTCTTCCTGCGATCGGTCGCCGCCGTTCATATCCGGGTGCAGCACCTTGATCAGTTTCTTGTAGGCCTTACGAACCTCGGCTTTGGTCCAGCTGTCGTTGGCCTCAAGAATTTCGATCGCACGGCGTTCGGTGGGGGGTAGACGACGGCCACCACCACCCGAGGTGCGGCCCTTGTTCTGCGTGCTGTTTGCACCCAGAACCTGATGCGGGTCCTCAATGCCCAGACGCGCCCACGCGCGGGCCTCGGGGTCACCCATGGGTTTGGTTTCACGCTCCCACACTTTGTCCTTGGAGCGCTGCGCGTTCAGTTCGGCCTCAGTCGTGCCGTCAAAGAAGTTCCACTTCTGGTTATATTCGCGCACGTGCTGCTGGCAGAACCAGAAGAAATCATCCAGAACATCCGGCGCTTTCGGTGCGCGGAACTTGCCCGGCTCGTTACAGCCCTCATGGTCACAGATTCGGACCGAGGTTTCAGACGCGCCCGACATCCCCCGACGCCCGCGCGGGTTCTTTTTCTTGGCGCTGGAGACGGACATATCGAATCCGAAAGGGTCTGATTTCGTCATGCTGTGATCCTTAAGAACGCATCTTCTCGACTCGGAGGCAGCAGTTTAATCTAAGCAGCCGAAAGTAGAAGAGGGGGACGGCAAAAATTTTGCCGTTGAGCGAAAAAATGAGCGTGACCGACGAAATCCGAACCTGCCTGCAGTCTGCCTTTGATCCGCGCGAGCTTGAGGTTGTCGATGACAGCGAAAGCCACCGTGGCCACGCGGGCTATCAGGACGGGGGCGAGAGCCACTTTAACGTCCGCATCCGCGCCAAAGCGTTTGAAGGCCAGTCCCGAGTCGCCCGTCACCGCGCTGTGCATAAGGCGCTGGGCGACATCGTGCCGCGCATTCATGCGCTGGCGCTGGATATCGGGGTTTAGGCGCCGCGGTGCGCCGATTGAATAAAGGCAGTAACTTCTGTTGTTCTTTGAGCGGTCGCCGAGACTTTCTGGTTCGGAAACTGTCTTAGGTCACGCGCATTTTTTGGTGCTTTGGAATGTCGGGTTGCGCACGCATTGGTGGCCAGTATTGGCCACTTATTCTGAACGCGTGTCCGGTTTTTCGACTTCTGCCCCTTTCAGTGACATGGGCGGGTCTTTCGCCTCTTCTGCGATAGGGGCGGGCGCGATGACTGCATCGGGCCCTGGGACCGGGCGCGCCTGAGCTGCCTCCGTAGGTGTTTCCGCAATATTCAGTGCTTCATCCACCTCAACCGGCCGCCGGAAAACCAGAACATTGCGCCAGTTCACGGTCGAACTGGTCAGGCCCGCGCGTTCCTCGCTGGGCAGCAGCTCGGCGCGCTGGTATTCCCAGCCGTCCTGAGCCAGCTGGTTCAGCACCTGTTCGATCGATACGGCAAACCGGCCTTCTGCGGTTTTCTCGCCCTTGGCTTTGATGCCTTTTTGAGGGGCGGGGACAACTTTGTATTCGTAGCGCTGCATCGGACCTTCCTGGGTGTCGGTTCTCGGCAATCTAACATGCTGGTGATTTTGGGAAAGTCATCATTGTGCGGAAAGCGCGCGAAAAGAAAAACGGCGGGGTTTTGCCCAAACCCCGCCGTTCGTTATACAAATCCTGATCGGATTACGACCCCAGCTTTTGGCTGACCAGTTCGTTTACGGCCTTCGGGTTGGCCTTGCCGCCGGTGGCTTTCATCACCTGACCGACGAACCAGCCCGCCAGCTTCGGGTTCACCTTGGCTTTTTCGACCTGTGCCGGGTTGGCGGCGATGATCTCGTCCAACGCAGCCTCGATGGCGCCAGTGTCGGTGACCTGTTTCATGCCACGCTCTTCGACGATCTGCGCCGGGTCGCCGCCTTCGGTATAGACGATTTCAAACAGATCTTTGGCGATCTTGCCCGAGATGGCGTCAGAGGAGATCAGGTCGATAATTGCGCCTAGCTGCGAAGGTGAGACCGGCGACTCGGTGATATCGTGGTCTTCTTTCTTCAACCGACCGAACAACTCGTTGATCACCCAGTTGGCGGCCAGTTTGCCGTTTCGGCCCTTGGCGACCTCTTCAAAATACGCAGCTGACTCCACCTCGGCGGTCAGGACCGAGGCGTCATAATCGGTCAGGCCGAACTCGCTGATGAACCGCGCCTTTTTGTCGTCAGGCAGTTCGGGCAGCTTGGCAGCGATGTCATCAATCCATGCCTGCTCAATCTCCAGCGGCAACAGGTCGGGGTCAGGGAAATAGCGATAGTCATGCGCTTCTTCTTTGGATCGCATCGAGCGGGTCTCACCCTTGTCCGGGTCGTACAGGCGGGTTTCCTGATCGACCTTACCGCCACCTTCGACGATGGCGATCTGACGGCGGGCTTCGACTTCGATCGCTTGCTGAATAAAGCGCATCGAGTTCATATTCTTGATCTCACAACGGGTGCCCAGATGCGAGAAATCCTGCGTCTCCTGGTACTTCTCATAGGCGCCGGGCAGGCAGATCGAGACGTTCACGTCCGCCCGCAAGTTGCCGTTCTGCATGTTGCCGTCACAAGTACCCAGATAGCGCATGATCTGGCGCAGCTTGGCGATATAGGCGGCGGCCTCTTCGGGGCCACGGATATCGGGGCGGCTGACGATCTCCATCAGGCAAACGCCGGTTCGGTTCAGGTCGACAAAGGACATATGCGGGTCCATGTCGTGGATCGACTTACCGGCATCCTGCTCCATGTGGATGCGTTCGATGCGGACCATGCGCGCGGTGCCATCGCCCATCTCGACCAGCACTTCGCCTTCGCCCACGATGGGGTGGTACAGCTGGGAGATCTGATAGCCCTGCGGCAGGTCAGGGTAGAAATAGTTCTTGCGGTCGAATGCCGACTTCAGGTTGATATCCGCCTTCAGGCCCAGCCCGGTGCGCACCGCCTGTTCCACGCAATATTCGTTGATGACCGGCAGCATCCCCGGCATCGCCGCGTCCACGAAGGCCACGTTCGAGTTCGGCTCGGCCCCGAATTGGGTTGATGCACCCGAAAACAGCTTGGCGTTGGACGAGACCTGAGCGTGCACCTCCATCCCGATCACCAGTTCCCAGTCGTGCTTGGCCCCGGCAATGGTTTTGGGTTTGGGCATTTCGTATGTCAGGTCGAGCATGGCGCGCCTCATTTCCGCAGAAGTCTAAGCCTGCGTATTAGGCCCGGCTGGGGCGAGGGGCAAGGGGGAATCAGTTCTCGGACAGGCGCAGGCCGGATGGCGTGAAGGTCACGTCGATACCGCTGCGCAGTTCCTCGCGGAACAGATCACCAATGGCGCGCAGGGCTTGTCGTTGGCCACGGGCTGCAAACCGTTCGGCCGAGTTGATACGGACCGAATTGTTGAACCCGCTCGCGGCATGCGCCCAGATCAGGGGATGCAACTCGGTCATGTGGTCTCGGATCAGCCATTGCGCGGCTTCGTGAATCTGCGAGCGGACCAGGTCGGCCTTGTCGTTCAGACCCAACCCGTTCTGGATCGTTATTGCGCAATAGGCGGACAGCATGTTGACTGTCTGCTGATCCGGGCGGCGGTGCAGGATGTCATGCAGGCCTTCCAAGAAATACTCGACGTCCAGCCGCGCGCAGGCCTCTTCATCCAGCGCGATGGCGTCAAACTGCACCCAAGTGTATCCGCCAGCCCCCCAGATGTCTTGAGTGCGGGCAGCATTGCGCAGAGCCTGAACCTCAAGCTCCTCATAGCTGCCGAACCAGCGCGGCAGTAGATGCGAGCCCATTGCACGCATGTGCCGCTGATTGTGTGGGTCCAAAGAGATCAGCCGTTCGTATTCATCCGCCACGCGAATGTTGGCTTTTCGCTGACCGGCCAGCAGGGCACAACTGGCTGCCGCCACTACGGGACTGTCAGGCAGGGCTTTGCGACATTTGGGCAATAGCGCAGAGGCCCGGTCAAAGTGTGCGGCACAGCGCGACCGGTGTAGCGGAGGTAGCGTCGCATCCGTCGCTGTTCCGCGCCACGCCCAAGCCAGGTCAATGTGCGCCAGCGCGACCACAAGCGTGATCATCGGGTCATTGGGCTGCGCACGCATTTCGTCTTCCAGTTCGGAAATACCGCCCAGCAGGTCATATTCGGACAGCGCTTTCCCGTCTGACAGGGCGTGTTCCACTGCCAGAACCACATCTGATCGGGCACCAAATGCAAGTAAGTCCGCGACGGGCATGCCATCAGGTGCGGTCGCCCGGGACTTGTCTGCAACGCGCATCTGTCGGGACAATTCGGCCCAACGGTCCTGTCTGGCCAGCGTACGCCCTTGTTCAATGGTATCACGGCCAATCACGTCCCCGGCGCAGGTGTTTGCCAGCGGAATGTTCAGCTGCCCCTTGTCGGGAATTGCAGCCGTCGCGGCGCAATCGTTTGCACGCATGTCCTGCGTGAATTGACGGGAAGGCAAAGAAGAACGGGCTTTTCGTGCCCTAAAAAACCGAAACATGGCAAAACTCGAAACCGTAACAAACAACTAGGCTGACTTGAGATTTTTACGGAGATTCATCTCAAATTCAAGTTTTTTGCGCTGTGCACAGGCAGAGGACGCGTGAATGGTGCCCTTAAAAGCTCATTGTTTCAGAAAACGCGGAAATGATGCCGCTCGACCCGGAAACCGGCGTTTTGGAAGACGGTTTCGAGCTCGTTGTGGGGTGGTGTAGCCTCATCCGGCAGTCGAATCCGCTTGCCGGACTTTAATACCAGTGAGATGCGCACCGAGAAATCCCAGCGGGTGTCGAACCGGAAATAGTCGATGTCGGACAGAGCGATCTCGGCCTCGCGACTGCCCGAGAACCACTGTATCCGGTCGTGATCCAATGTCATCCCAGCGCGCGTAGCTTGCACGACGTCCCACAAGGCGGGCAAGGTGGACAAGCCGAGAAGCCCGACCAGCCACCACGCCGCGTCAAAAAAGATCAACAGTGCCGCAAGTGCCGCGTAGACGCAAATCAGGATCAGCACCGTGCGCGGCGTTCGATTGTGGCGCGTGAAAGTGAACGGGGTCATGCGCCGAGGATACGTGTCACCATCTCCGTAGTGTCGCGGGACAAATCCGGGGTGTTGGCGATACGGGTCAACTGGGTCCGGATCAGGTTCTGTCGGTCAGCGTCATAGCGCTTCCATGTCTGGAATGCCGTGCACATCCGCGCCGTTGTTTGTGGATTGATCGGATCCAGCCGGATCAGCCAGTCTGCCAGCAAGGTGTAGCTTTCGCCGTCCGCGTGATGGAAACCGGCGTGGTTCATTGCCAAAGCCCCCATAACCGCGCGGAACCGGTTCGGGTTCTTCCAGTTGAAATCGGCGTGCTCTGTTAGGGCTTGTGTGATCTTCGCCGTGGTCTCGGGGGCCGCCGTAGTCACCTGCAGGCTGAACCATTTGTCCATCACCAGCCGATCATTTTGCCACTGATCGTAGAACGCACTCAGCTCCTGCTGGCCTGTGCCGGCGCGCAGCAGGCAGGACAGAGCTGTCAGTTGGAGTGTCATGTTGTCCGCTGCAGCGAAATCTTCTGCTGCTTGCGCGCCGCCATCCAGCCGAGACGTCAGGTGCAGCGCTGCGCCGCCAAGCGCGCGCTTGCCCGCCTGATCGGCATCGGGGCTGAACGGCGCATCGATCAGGGTTTCACAGAGCAGGCGCGGCAACAGGTCCTGAACATGCTGCGCGGTTGCCTGCCGCAAGGTTTCCACCGCCCTCCAGATCGCCCTCGGGTCAGGGGTTTCGTTGCTTTCAAACAACGCCGCTGCCAGTTCAGACTGCGAGGGTAGCCCAAGCATCAGTGCGCGATAGGCCGGGTCCAGATCGCCGTCGCGCAGAACAGCCAGAATGCCATCCAGATAGTCGTTGCCGGGTGCGCTGTCGTCCCGGATCATGCGCAGCAGCGTGTCCTGCGCCAGCGAACGCCCGGCCTGCCAGCGGTTGAACGGGTCGGTGTCGTGTGACAGCAGAAAAGCCCGTTCGGCATCCGTGTGATCGTGCTCTAGGATGACCGGAGCTGAGAAGTCGCGCAGGATTGAGGCCACAGGCTTGGCTGCCAGCCCAGAGAACTTGAAGCTCTGTTCGGCCTCGGTCAGTTCCAGAACTTGGGTCGCGTGTACCTCATCCCCGTTAGGACTCAGCAGACCGACCGCGACCGGGATGACCTGCGGCAACTTCTCAGACTGGCCGGGGGTCGGGTCGGTGCGCTGGGACAAGGTCAGAGTGTAAGTTCCATCCTCATAATCCTCGGCTATTGCCACGCGCGGCGTGCCCGATTGACTGTACCAGCGCTTGAACTGCTTCAGGTCGCGACCTGTGGTGTCTTCGAACACTTTCAGCCAATCCTCGATGGTGCAGGCCTGCCCATCATGGCGCTCGAAATAGAGGTCGAGCGCCTGCGCATAAGCCTCATCCCCGACCAGCCGTTTCAGCATGCCGATTACCTCGGCACCCTTTTCGTACACTGTCGCTGTGTAGAAGTTGTTGATCTCTTGAAAACTCTCAGGCCGGACAGGGTGTGAAAGGGGGCCGTTATCCTCGGGGAACTGGCGTGCACGCAGGTCGATGGCATCTTGAATGCGTTTGACCGGGGCCGAGCGCATGTCGGACGTGAACTGCGCATCGCGGAAGACTGTCAGGCCCTCTTTCAGACACAGCTGGAACCAGTCGCGGCAAGTAATGCGGTTTCCGGTCCAGTTGTGGAAATACTCATGCGCGATGATCGCCTCGATCCGTTCGAAATTGGCATCGGTCGAGGTTTCGGGGCTGGCTAGAACGGCAGAGGAGTTGAAGATGTTCAGCCCCTTGTTCTCCATTGCGCCCATGTTGAAGTCATCGACGGCAACGATGTTGAACACGTCCAGATCGTATTCACGTCCATAGACGTCCTCGTCCCATTTCATCGATTTCTTCAACGCCTCCATGCCGAAGACACATTTGCCCTCGTCGCCGGGGCGCACCCAGAGGTTCAGTTCTACGTCGCGGCCAGACATGGTGGTGAACTGACCGGGATGGGCGATGAGGTCACCCGCCACCAGTGCAAACAGGTAGGCCGGCTTGGGCCACGGGTCGGTCCATTCGGCCCAGCCTTCGCCCTTGCCTGTGGGGTTGCCGTTGGACAGCAGCACCGGAAGGTCTCCGTTGATGCGCACGGTGAAGGTAGACATCACGTCAGGGCGATCGGGGTAATAGGTGATCTTGCGGAACCCTTCGGCCTCGCATTGGGTGCAGTACATGCCCTTCGACATATACAATCCCTCAAGCGCGGTGTTGTTGGCAGGGTCGATCTCGACCACGGCTTCCCAGACAAAGGGTGCATCGGGGACGCTTGCTGTCAAACCCTTGTCGGTGACCTCGGGTGTGATTTCCACCCCGTCAATAACTGCACGGACCAGGATCAGGTCTTCGCCGTGCAGGAAAAAGGTGCGATCCGTGGCCTCGGGGTTTGGCCGGAAGGCAATGCGCGAGGTCACGCGTGTGGCATTTGCGGCCAGATCAAAGGTCAGATGCACGCTGTCCACGAGATAGCCGAACGGCGTGTAGTCTTTCAGGTAGATCGTCGTGGGGGCAGCGTCGCGCATCGGGGACCTCGCATCAGTTGGTTCGGGCGCGACGTTAGGGGCTTCGCCACGGGGCTGCAACCGCGGCTTCATTGCCTTGTCGTTTTTGAAGCAGCTTCTCACAAAGCCAAAGGGTTTGAACGTGGCGTCGAAAGTTGCTTATCGGAAACATTCAGCCTAAATGCTGACGGCATACAACGGCGCACAATGGCGGAGAGACACCAAATGAGCAGCAGACAGGTACGCAGCGGGCTTCAGGTCGATACGGTTCTGGCCGAGTTTATCGAAGGCAAGGCCCTGCCGGGAACCGGTGTTACAGTCGATACGTTCTGGGATGGCCTGTCGCGGATGGTTGCCGAGCTCGGTCCGAAGAACCGCGCCTTGCTGACCAAGCGGGAAAATATCCAGGGACAGGTCGATGCCTGGCATCTGGAGCGTAAGGGGCAGGCGCATGACCCAGCCGCCTATCAGGCCTTCCTGCGCGAGATTGGATATCTGGTTGATGAAGGCGCGGACTTTCAGATCGAAACCGCCGACGTTGACCCTGAGATCGCGCTGACGCCCGGTCCGCAATTGGTCGTGCCGATTACCAACGCTCGCTTTGCGCTGAACGCGGCCAACGCGCGTTGGGGTAGCCTGTATGATGCTCTTTATGGCACCGATGCGATGGGCGATCTGCCTGCGGGCAAAGGCTATGACGCAGAGCGCGGCGCACGTGTGATTGCGTGGGCCAAAGGGTTTCTGGACGATGCTGTGCCGCTGGCCACCGGGTCTTGGGCGGATGTATCCGAGGTTCGGGTTGAGAATGGTGTCCTTGTGCCTGCGCTGGCGGATGCCACACGTTTTGTTGGCTTTGGCGGGGCGGCGGAGCAGCCGGAATTTGTGCTGCTGAAGAACAATGGCTTGCACGTCAAAATCGTGATTGACCCCTCCAGCGAAATTGGAGCATCCGACCCGGCGGGTATCGCGGATGTTCATCTGGAATCCGCTCTGTCCACCATCATGGACTGCGAGGATTCGGTCGCCTGTGTCGATGCCGAAGACAAGGTGGTGGCATACGGCAACTGGCTGGGCCTGATGAAAGGCGACCTGACCGAAGAAGTCACCAAGGGCGGCAACACCTTCACCCGAAATCTGGCGAGTGACGTTGACTACACCACCGCCAATGGTGAGCAGGCCACCCTGAAAGGTCGCTCGCTGATGCTGGTGCGGAATGTGGGCCACCTGATGACCAACCCGGCCGTTCTGGACAGTGAGGGCAATGAAATCGGCGAAGGCCTGATGGATGCGCTCTGCACTACTCTGATCGCCTTGCATGACCTGCAGCGCGAAGGCGGCAACTCGGTCACCGGATCGGTCTACGTGGTGAAGCCCAAGATGCATGGGCCGGAAGAAGTGGCGTTCTCAGTCGAGATTTTCGACATGGTCGAAGATATCCTCGGCCTGCCGCGCAACACCGTGAAGCTGGGCATCATGGATGAGGAACGCCGCACTTCGGCCAACCTTAAGGAGTGTATCCGCGCCGCGAAATCGCGTGTGGCATTCATCAATACCGGTTTTCTGGATCGGACGGGGGATGAGATTCACACCTCGATGGAGGCGGGTCCGATGCTGCCAAAGGGCGACATCAAGAACACTCCGTGGATTGCGTCTTATGAAGATCGCAACGTCGATATTGGTCTGGCCTGTGGCCTGAAGGGCAAAGCGCAGATCGGCAAGGGTATGTGGGCGATGCCCGACCGGATGGGCGATATGCTGGACGCAAAGATCGGCCACCCGCAATCTGGTGCCACCTGCGCCTGGGTGCCGTCACCGACCGCTGCGACGTTGCACGCGACGCATTATCACAAGATCGACGTTCTGGCGCGTCAGGACGAGCTGGCCACCGGTGGTGCCCGTGGCACGCTGGACGACCTGCTGACCATGCCGCTGCTGGGGGGGCGTAACCTTGGCGATGAAGAGATCACGCGTGAGATCGAGAATAATGCGCAGGGCATTCTGGGCTATGTCGTGCGCTGGGTTGATCAGGGCGTGGGCTGCTCGAAAGTACCCGACATCAACGATATCGGACTGATGGAAGACCGCGCGACCTGCCGGATTTCCAGTCAGGCGTTGGCCAACTGGCTGCACCATGACATTGTCTCGGAAGAGCAGGTGATGGCGGCGATGCGCAAGATGGCTGCAGTGGTGGATCGTCAGAATGAAAACGACACGTCGTATTCACCGATGGCTCCGGGTTTCGACGGTATCGCCTTTCAGGCCGCCTGCGATCTGGTATTCAAAGGGCGCATTCAGCCCTCGGGCTATACCGAGCCGGTTCTGCACGCCCGCCGTTTGGAATTGAAAGCCAGCCTTTAATCTCAAAAAACGAGAGGACACATCATGGCAATTACTCTGCGCAAAGCCCGCACGATCATTCGTAAAACTTTGGAAAAAGGCCGCGAGATGGATCTGAAGCCTCTATCCGTTGTCGTTCTGGACGCAGGCGGTCACGTGATCGCGTTCGAGCGCGAAGACGGCGCGGCCCCCGGCCGTTTCGCGATTGCGCATGGCAAGGCCTACGGCTCGGTCATGCTGGGCATGGCAGGCACGGCGCAAATGCAGCGGGCCGAGTCGCAGGCCTATTTCATGGCCGCTGTGAACGGCGTCTATGACGGACAAGTCGTTCCGGTTCCGGGCGGCATTCTTCTTCGGGACCGCAAGGGAGCGATCATCGGGGCGGTTGGTGTAACCGGCGATACCTCGGACAATGATGCGACCGCAGGATTGACCGGAATTGATGCAGCGGGTCTGACCGGAGAAATCTGATCTCGACCGGTTTTTGCTGATGAGAAATGGCGAATTCAGGATGAATTTCCTGAGTTTTTCTTGATTGCCGAAATAAAGTTCCGGATTTTCACTAAAAATCAGAACGATATGTGCGTGATTGAACACGTCCTTGCGCTGTAATGCAGGGCGTGTTCTGTTGCACGTTTTCCTCGCTGCGGATAGCTTTCTTGTTAACAAAAAACAGCAAGGAATACGGAATGTCTCGACCTGTCGTCGGTATCATCGGCAACTCTTACCTCATGAACGATGAATACCCGACGCATGCGGGTGGTACGATGAATTCCGAGGCAGTGGCCAACGTTTCGCATTGTCTTCCGCTGCTGATCCCCTCTGATCCGCGCTATGTCACGGTCGAGGAATTGCTTGAGGTCTGTGACGGCTTCCTTCTGACCGGTGGGCGCCCGAATGTGCACCCCGAGGAATATGGCGAGGATGCTACTGAAGCGCATGGTGAGTTTGATCGGGCACGTGATGCGATCACCTTGCCTCTGGTTCGGGCCTGCGTGGAACGCGGTCAGCCGTTCATGGGCATTTGCCGAGGGTTCCAAGAGGTCAACGTGGCGATGGGCGGGACGCTTTATCCCGAAATCCGCGATCTGCCGGGCCGGATGAATCACCGGATGCCACCGGACGGGACGCTGGAAGAGAAATTCGCCCTACGCCACGTGGTGTCCCTAGACGAAGGTGGCGTATTTCACCGTCTTTTCGGCGCGCCCGAGGTGATGACCAACACGCTGCATGGTCAGGGTATCAAAACTGTTGGGCAACGCGTGGTAATCGACGGGCACGCGCCTGACGGCACGCCCGAGGCGATCTATATCAAGGATGCCCCCGGATTTACATTGTCGGTGCAATGGCACCCTGAATGGGACGCGATCAACGATCCTGTTTCCCGACCTCTGTTCGAGGCGTTCGGTGCAGCCGTACGTGCTTGGGCAACGGGATCGGACGCGGATTTGATAAAGCAAACAGCGTGAATTTGGCGCCGGCCCGAGAGGGGGGACCGGACCGGCGCATTGCGATCAGGCTAGCAGGTTGAACTGGTTGATCAGCGGTAGGCTGCGGGCACGTTCACCGGTCAAGTCGAACAGCGCATTGCCAAGGGCGGGCATCGATGGCGGCGTCCCGGGTTCACCGGCACCACCCATATGGCGGTTGGTTTCCAGAACGCGCACTTCAACTTGCGGTGCCGTGTGCATACGCAGCGCGTCATAGTCGGGGAAGTTGAACTGCTCGACCTCGCCCTCAGCGAAGGTGATCTCGCCGTAGCAGGCTGCTGACAGGCCATACATCAAGCCGCCGAACATCTGTGCCTTGACGTTTTCCGGGTCCAAGGCCAGCCCCATGTCACAGGCAATCCATGCCTTGTTGATGCGGATGGTGCCGTCTTCGTCGACCACTTCGATCACCTGAGCGACCGGGGTGCCGAAGCTGTAGGTGAAGGCCACGCCTCGGCCAACGCCATCCGGCGTCTGACCGGTCCAGCCTGACATCTCTTTCACAGCTTCCAGACAACCCGCCGAAGGTGCGTGTTCGGGTTTCATTAGTTCCAGCCGGAATTCCAACGGGTCCTGACCGGCGGCGTGGGCCATCTCGTCAATGAAGGTTTCGTGGAAGAACCCGTTGTGGCTGTTCCCGACCGAGCGCCAGAACCCGACGGGGACGTCCAGCTTCGCGATGTGGCCGCTCATGCGATAGTTCGGTACCGCGTAGGGTTGGTTAAAGAAGCCTTCGACCAGCACTTTGTCCGGGCCAGCGCCGGGCATACCCGTGTAGCGACCGACCGCCTGTTGTGTCGGGGATTGCGACGCAACCTTGCCGTCGATCAGAACCGCCTTGCCGTTCTGAATTGCGCCGCGCATCCGCGCAATTGCGCCGGGACGGAAATAGTCATGGCGCATGTCTTCTTCGCGGCTCCATGTGGTCTGCACCGGAGTGCCGGGCATCGCCATGGCAACCTTGGTGGCAATTTCGCCAAAGTCCAACTCTCCCCGACGACCAAATCCACCGCCCAGATAGGTGGTGTGGATCTGCACGGCTTCGGTGTCCAAACCTGCAGTATTCGCGGCGCGGAAGCGGATCAGGGTCGGGGCCTGATTGCCGCACCAGAGTTCCAGCGCGTCCCCTGTGAATAGCGCGGTGGCGTTCATCGGCTCCATCGTGGCATGGGCCAGATAGGGCACTTTGTATTCCGCAGTGATCTCGGTCGCCCCCTCGGGCACGACAGTGACATCGCCGTCATCCCGCATGGTTGTATTTGGGGCGTCATCAAAGGCTTCGGCAATCTTGGCGAAGATGCCGGCAGTTTCTGGTGGATAGGGAGCGTCACCCCAATCCACGTCGATGGCCTCAACCGCCTGATTGGCCAGCCATGTGTTGTTGGCGATGACCGCAACGCCGGTGCCCAGATCGACGATCTTCTCGACCCCCGGCATGGACTTTGCAGTGCTGTCGTCAAAGCCGTTCATCGCGCCGCCCAGCTTGGGGTTCATGCGTACGGCAGCGAATTTCATGCCGGGCAGGCGAACATCGACACCGAATTCAGCCGTTCCTGTCACCTTTTCGACCATGTCCAGTCGCGGTTGGGTCTGGCCCAGATAGCGCCACTCGGACGGGTCACGCAAAGGGGCTTCGATCGGCTCAAGCTTGGCAACGTCAGTGGCCAGTTCGGTATAAGGGATCTGGTCGCCGTTCGGGGCAATGACATGGCCCGAGGCCGTTTTCAATTCGCTGCGATCAACACCCAACCGGTCTGCCGCAGCCTGTTTCAACGTCTCGCGGGCCGAAGCTCCGGCCTGACGCATCCGCTCGAATCCGTCTTTCATTGAGGTCGACCCACCGGTGACCTGTAGGCTCAACACCTTGCCGATCACACCTAACGCCTCTCCCAGATTGTGCTGAAAGTCTGAGATGTCGTAACCCTTGTTGGGCAGGCTTTCCCCCATCAGGGCTGTGTTGTAGTAGGCCGCTGCCGCAGGGCCGTGCAGAACGGTGATCTGATCCAGATCCACATCCAATTCCTCGGCGATCAGCGCGGCCCAAGTGGTTTTGACTCCCTGTCCCATCTCAGCGCGCGGGGCAAAGAGGGTCACGCCGTTCTGGTCTATCAGAACAAACGGGCTCAGCGCCGCCTGACCCTCGTCGGGTTTCAGCGGGTTCGCGGCGGGGCGGTTGACGTAATAGGCACCGAACGCCACGCCGCCGACAATCGCGGCGGAGCCGATCAGGAAGGTGCGGCGGAGGATTTTTCCAACAGAAGCCATCGGTTATGCCTCCTTCAGCTTGCCAGCCCCGTCATGGATCGCAGCACGGATACGGGGGTAGGTGCCACAGCGGCACAGATTGCCTTGCATGGCCTCGTCGATTTCTTCGTCCGAAGGGGCAGGGTTTTCCGCCAGCAACGCAGCGGCCTGCATGATCTGACCCGATTGACAGTAGCCGCATTGCGCCACCTGATGATCGACCCAAGCCTGTTGGAGCGTCGTCATAGCGTCGGGCGATCCCATCCCCTCGATCGTGGTCACATCGCCCCAGACATCCGAAAGCGCCACCTGGCAGGACCGCACGGCCTCACCATCGATATGCACGGTACATGCACCGCAGGCAGCGACGCCGCAGCCGAACTTAGTTCCGGTCAGGCCGACCTCATCCCGCAGCACCCATAGCAGGGGAACGTCTTCGGGCAGGTCAACTTGATGTTGCTTTCCGTTGATCTTCAGGGCGGTCGCCATGGCGCACCTCATCTAGCTGTGGCTGGTTTCTGACATAATTGTCGCAAAGTGTCAGTATGTCAATTGACAAAATAAACAAAAACTGTCACCACTTCAGGCATGACGGAAACAGTTGACGATTCACGGCAAAAGGCGATCCTGAACTCCGCTTTCCAGGCCTTTGCCACTTATGGATTTCGAAAAACCTCAATGGATGACATAGCGCGCGGGGCGGGAATGTCCCGGCCAGCTGTGTATCTGCACTTTAAGAACAAAGAGGCGATCGTCAGCAAACTGACCGAATTTTACTACGCTGAAAAAAGCGTGGCAGTCGCCGAGGCTCTGGCGACACCGGGATCGGTGCCCGAGGTTTTAACCCGCGCGATACAGGCCCAGACCGAGGGGATGGCGGCGATTTTGGCTTCGCCTCATGGGCTTGAGATTCTGGACAATACCAAGTCCATGGCGGTCGAGATCATCTCGGAAGGTGAGGCGAGGCTGGCGGGCCTTTATGCCGATTGGTTGACGCAACAGGCGCAAGCTGGACGGGTGCGTCTGTTGGCCGATGCGGCTGAGACCGGGCGCACGATTACCGCAACGCTCAAGGGGCTCAAGCTGATCGGCGCGGGGGCTGAAGTCTATGAACAGCAAGTCGCGCAGGTTGCGGCGCTGATCGGAGCGGGGTTGGAGGTCAAGTAACCCGCTGGCGCACCTTGTATTCCGGTGCGTCCCACAAACGGTTCTGCATGATGTCAGTCAGGATTTCGACGGCGCGTTCCACATCCTGTTCGTCTATATAAAGCGGCGTGAAGCCAAACCGCATGATATCGGGTGCGCGAAAATCTCCGATCACGCCGCGGGCAATCAAGGCCTGCATGGCGGCGTATCCGTCGGGGAAACGAAAAGACACCTGACTGCCACGCTGGTTCGGGTCGCGCGGGCTGGCCAGTTCCAGCTCGGGGCAGGAGGCTTCGACGCGGGCGATGAACAACTCGGTCAGGTCGATAGACTTGGCGCGCACATCCGCCATGTCGGCCATGTCCCAGATATCCATTGCTGCTGAAAAAGCGGTCATTTGGATGATCGGAGGGGTTCCGACCCGCATCCGCTCGATCCCGCTGCCGGGGCGATAGTCCAGATCAAAGGCGAAGGGGGCTTCGTGCCCCAACCAGCCGGACAGGGCGGGGCGTACGCGGTCCGCCAAACGCGGGGCTATGTAGATGAAGGCAGGCGCGCCGGGGCCTCCGTTAAGGTACTTGTACGTGCAGCCGACGGCGAAATCGACATTACAACCGGACAAGTCCACCGGAATTGCGCCTGCGGAATGGGCCAGATCCCAGACGGTCACCGTCCCGTTGGCATGGGCCAGTTCGGTCAGCGCTTTCATGCCGTGCATCCGGCCGCTGCGGTAATCGACCTCAGTCAGCATCAGGACGGCTACGTCTTCGGTGATGTGAGCGGCCACGTCCTCGGGTGCGACAACCCGCAACTCGTAATCCGGCCCAAGCGAGCGCAACAGGCCATCCACCATATACAGGTCGGACGGGAAGTTGCCACTGTCCGACAGTACGACCTTGCGATCCGGGCACAGTTCCAGGGCCGAGGCCACGGCTTGATACACTTTGATCGACAGCGTGTCGCCGGTCACGACCGTGCCGGGCTCTGCGCCGATCAACCGACCGATACGGTCGCCCAACCCGGTCGGCAGCGCCATCCACCCGGCCTTGTTCCAGCCGGTGATCAGCATCTGACCCCATTCCTTTACCAGCATGTCATTCACCCGGTCGCTGGCGGCGCGTGGTAGCGGACCCAACGAGTTACCGTCAAGGTAAATGACGCCCTCGGGCAAATCGAACATGGCTTTGGTCGCGGCAAAATCGGTCATCTGGAGCTCATCCGTTTGTGTCACGGTGCGGTGGTTGTCTTCGGCCTATCCGATCCGCAATTGCCTGTCCATTGATGCGACATACTGAGCTTTTGCCAATCTGTTCCGAAAGCGATAGGAAAGCGCCCAGAAGCGACACAGCTTTACGTTTCGTCAACTGCGGGGAAGGAACATGCGCCGGATCGACATACCGCCTGTCTGGCTTGTTGGGTTTGCTTTGCTGGCCTGGCTTCAGGCGCGCCATTTTTCACTGGGGCTGTCCTTGGACAGCAGCCTGACAGACCTGCTGAGCGGCATCCTGATCGGGGGCGGTATCCTGTTTGCGGTGCTGGCAATTGTCGAATTTCGCCGCCACAAAACAACGGTCATTCCACACGAAACGCCTTCGTCGCTGGTGCAATCAGGCATCTACACCCGCAGTCGCAACCCGATCTACGTGGGTGATGTTCTGATCCTGGCCGGTCTGGTTCTGCGGTTTGATGCAGTGCTGTCTCTGGTTTTGGTTCCCGTCTTCGTATGGGTGTTGGAACGCCGCTTCATCCTGCCGGAAGAAGACCGCCTGCGCCGTACGTTTCGCGCGGATTTCGCCCGGTACGAACGTAAGACTCGCCGGTGGATTTAGAATGGCCAAGATCATGACACCACGTAACGATTGCTGCGCTTGCGAAATAATGTTGCGCAGGATACATGTTTGCTGAACGAACATAACCGACCACGCGCTCGGATCGAGTGAGAATTAGGGGGACTGCCAGTGAAGATAGGCACACCAAAGGAAATACTGGACGGTGAAAACCGGGTCGCGATGACCCCGGATTCGGCCGTGCAGTTGCAGAAACTGGGCTATGAATGCGCCATCGAAAAAGGGGCTGGTGCTGCTGCTGGCTTCTCGGACGAGGCCTATGAGGCCGCAGGCGTCGAGATCGTAAAAACCGCTGCGTCGCTGTGGAAAAACTCTGACATCATCGCCAAAGTTCGGATCCCGACTGAGACCGAGCTGAAGCGTCTGACCAAAGGCAAGACCTTGATTTCATTCTTCAACCCGGCGGGCAATGAAGAAGGGATGGAACTGGCGAAGTCCAAGGGTGCAAACGTCATCGCGATGGAGATGGTGCCGCGGATTTCGCGTGCCCAGAAGATGGACGCTCTGTCCTCGATGGCCAACATCGCCGGTTACCGCGCGGTGATCGAGGCAGGTAATAACTTTGGTCGGTTCTTCACGGGTCAGGTGACGGCGGCCGGTAAGGTGCCGCCCGCCAAGGTGTTGATCGTCGGCGCCGGTGTGGCTGGCCTGGCAGCGATCGGGACCTCGACTTCGCTGGGTGCGATCACCTACGCCTTCGACGTGCGCCCGGAGGTGGCCGAGCAGGTCGAATCCATGGGGGCTGAGTTCGTCTATCTGGACTTTGAAGAAGACCAGCAGGATGGCGCAGCGACCGGCGGTTACGCCTCGGTTCAGTCCGAAGAATTCCGCAATGCGCAGCTGGCCAAGTTCCGTGAATTGGCGCCCGAGATGGACATCGTCATCACCACCGCGCTGATCCCCAACCGCGAAGCGCCCGAGCTTTGGACCAAGGACATGGTCGAAAGCATGAAGCCCGGCTCGGTCATCGTGGATCTTGCGGCGGAAAAAGGCGGCAACTGCAAGCTGACCGTACCTGATGAGAAGATCGTGACCGACAATGGCGTGACCATCATCGGCTATACCGACTTCCCCAGCCGGATGGCGGCGCAGTCTTCGTCTTTGTACGCGACCAACATCCGCCACATGATGACTGACCTGACCCCAGACAAAGATGGTCAGATCAATCACGACATGGAAGATGACGTGATCCGCGGCGCGACCGTGACCCATGAGGGCGAGATCACCTTCCCGCCGCCGCCGCCGAAAGTGCAGGCAATCGCGGCGCAGAAAAAACCGGAAGTCAAAGAACTGACCCCAGAAGAGAAAAAGGCGCAAGAAATCGCGGCCTTCAAAGCGCAGACCAAGCAGCAGTTCACCCTGCTGGGTGTAGGTGGCGCGCTGATGCTGTTGGTGGGGCTGATCGCTCCGGCTAGCTTCATGCAGCACTTCATCGTTTTCGTGCTGGCGATCTTTGTGGGCTTCCAGGTGATCTGGAACGTCTCGCACAGCTTGCACACTCCGCTGATGGCGATCACCAACGCGATCTCGTCGATCATTATCGTTGGGGCTTTGATGCAGATCGGGTCGGGATCGTTCCTGGTCATTCTGCTGGCGGCGCTGTCTGTCTTCATGGCCGGGATCAACATCTTCGGCGGCTTCCTCGTAACCCGGCGCATGCTCGCCATGTTCCAGAAATCTTAAGGAGGCCGGGCACATGGAATTTGGCTTCACTACTGCCGCCTATGTTGTTGCGGCTGTTCTGTTCATCCTTTCGCTCGGCGGTCTGTCGAACCAGGAAAGCGCCAAGCGTGCGGTCTGGTATGGCATCGTCGGTATGGCGCTGGCGGTCTTTGCCACGCTGGTTGGTCCGGGTTCGGGCCTGTGGCTGCTGTCGCTGCTGCTGATCATCGGCGGCGGTCTGATCGGTCAATATGTTGCGCAACGCGTGCAGATGACCGAGATGCCGCAGCTTGTGGCCGCGATGCACTCGCTGGTCGGTCTGGCGGCTGTATTCGTGGGCTTCAACGCACATTTTGAAATCGGCAACGTGGCGCAGGTCATGGCTATTGCCGACAGCGCGAAAGAGGCGAACCTGAGCGATCTGGGCGCTTTCGCCAAGCTGATCGCCAAGAAGACATCCGCCGAACTGGCGATCCTGCATGTCGAACTGTTCCTGGGCATCTTCATCGGTGCGATTACCTTTACCGGGTCGGTCGTGGCTTATGGCAAGCTGGCCGGTAAGGTGACCTCGGCGGCGACCAAGCTGCCGGGCGGCCATGCGCTGAATGCAGCGGCGGCTGGTCTCTCGCTGATTTGCCTGATCTGGTACACCGCATCGGGCGGCTTCTTCCCGCTGTTCCTGATGACGCTGGCCGCGCTTTTCATCGGTTATCACCTGATCATGGGCATCGGTGGTGCCGACATGCCGGTGGTTGTGTCGATGCTGAACAGCTACTCGGGCTGGGCCGCGGCGGCTATCGGCTTCTCGCTGGGCAACGACCTGCTGATCGTGGTTGGTGCGCTGGTGGGCTCGTCCGGTGCCATCCTGTCCTACATCATGTGTAAAGCGATGAACCGTCACTTTGTCAGCGTGATCCTGGGCGGCTTTGGTGGCCCACAGGGTGAGCAGATGGCCGTGGAAGGTGAGCAGGTTGCCATCGACGCCGACGGCGTTGCCGCAGCTTTGAACGACGCCGACAGCGTGATCATCATCCCGGGCTACGGCATGGCGGTGGCGCAGGCACAGCAATCGGTCAGTGAACTGGTCCGCAAACTGCGTGCCAAGGGCAAAGAGGTGCGCTTTGCGATCCACCCTGTTGCCGGTCGTCTGCCGGGTCACATGAACGTGCTGCTGGCCGAGGCGAAGGTGCCGTACGACATTGTTCTGGAAATGGACGAGATCAACGACGACTTCCCGGATACGGATGTGGCTATCGTGATCGGGTCGAACGACATCGTGAACCCTGCAGCACAGGAAGACCCCAACAGCCCCATCGCCGGCATGCCGGTTCTGGAATGCTGGAAGGCCAAGCAGGTGTTTGTATCGAAACGTGGTCAGGGCACCGGGTATTCGGGCATCGAAAACCCGCTGTTCTTCAAAGAGAACACCCGCATGTTCTACGGCGATGCCAAGCAATCGCTGGACAAGCTGCTACCGATGATCGACTGATCAAGGCTGCAACCAACATCAAAGGCGCCCCACCCGGGCGCCTTTTTTCGTTTTGCTGTAGGCTGTGGGTGCAGGAGGTGAATTATGGAGAAAGTGAACGGCATAGGCGGCGTGTTTTTTCGCGCCCGTGATCCTGAGGCGTTGAGCAAGTGGTACGAAACGCACCTTGGCGTCAATCACTACGACCCGGTGCCCTGGAAACAGCGTGAGGGGTACACGGTTTTTGCCCCATTCGCGCAGGATACCGAGTATTTTGGACGAGCCGAGCAACAATGGATGATCAATTTCCGTGTCGATGATCTGGTCGCCATGATCACACAATTGCAGGCCGCCGGGATCACGGTTGAAACCCGAGAGGAATGGGACAGTGAGGTTGGAAAGTTCGCCCGCATTCACGACCCTGAGGGCAATCCGATCGAGCTGTGGCAGCCAAATCAATGACATAGCAGAAGTGTATACTTTTGTATTCATGTAAGTATATGAAATAAAAAGAGAATTGATGTATTTCCGATGTCCCGTATAGTGCCGGGATGAATCGGAGCCCTGTATGACGCCCATCGACGACCATCCCCTGCGCTATGCTTTGGCCAATGAGCTGCACGCGCGCCCTTTTCCAGTCGCAGGAACGCCGTGCACCGTGGCCTTTCTGGCAATCAAAAAGCCCGAGGCCGCGGCAGCACGGGATCGGGATGAGGATCTGGCCCATCTGATCAACCTGTTGGATCGGCATGGCGCGCAACACCCTCAACCTCAGGCCACTCACTACGCAGGACAGATCGGTCGCCATTGGTTGAAATGGGAACAGCATACCGAGTTCGTGACCTACACCGCGATCACGCAAAACGTCAGTGACCGGCCTTTTAACCCGGCTGATTTCGAGGTGTTTCCGCCTGATTGGTTGATGGCCAGCCCCGGCCAGAGAGTGACCTCGGCGATGATCCGAGTGGTCGAACGGCGAGAGGATGACTCGGTTCAGGCGGCTTTGGCGGATTGGTTCGAGCCCGAAAGCCTGGCTGTGGCGCGCGTTCTGGACGACGCGGCTATTTGCGCTTGCGACTTCCGCATCGATCCGGCTGGTCACATGCGGTTTGCGCTGTTTGTGACCAAGGGTTCTGGGCGGCGCAGGACCGGGCGTATTATTCAGCGCCTGTGTGAGATCGAGACCTACAAGGCGATGTCAATGCTGGGGTTCGCGCGGGTCAAACAACTGACGCCCCGCATCGGCGAGTTGGACAGCAGGCTAACCGGGTTGATGGGGCAGATGACCGACAACTCGGCCCATCCGGATCAATTGCTGCCCGATCTTCTGTCTACCTCGACCGAGCTTGAAACCCTCTCGGCCCAGTGCTCGTTCCGTTTTGGGGCTACGGGTGCATATGAAGCGATTGTGAACCAGCGGATCGAGGTGCTTAGGGAAGAGAGGTTCGAGGGGCGTCAGAGCTTTGCCGATTTCATGATGCGCCGTTACGATCCTGCCATGCGCACAGTGAAGGCCACGGAACGTCGCCTGCAGGCACTGTCCGACCGGGCCATTCGGGCCGGGGAACTGTTGCGAACGCGGGTAGACGTGGAACGTAGCGCGCAGAATCAGGCGCTGTTGGAAAGCATGGATCGCCGCGCCGATCTGGCTCTGCGTTTGCAGCACACGGTCGAGGGGCTCTCGGTCGTGGCAATCAGTTATTATGCGGTCTCGCTGGCCAGTTATGTGCTGTACCCGTTGACCAAAGCTGGGATCAGTAAGGGGATGTTGACTGCCGCGGTGACGATCCCGGTAGTTCTGGCGGTTTGGCTCGCGGTCCGACAAATCCGCAAACGGCTGGAATGATCTGCATTTGCCAATCTGCACGCAGCCTGTAGAACAGGGGCGAGTGACGCTGTCTGCGAAGGAAACCCGGTGATCGGACTTGTGGCCGCGTGGCGGGCCGTGGCTGCCATGTTCATCCTCAACGGTGCGCTTTTCGGCATCTGGGCGTCTCGTATCCCCGCCGTGCGCGACCGATTGGACCTGACGCATGAGGCGCTGGGCTATGGCCTGTTGTTTATGGCCGCGGGGGCAGTGTGTTCCTTTCCGGTGACAGGGCGGTTAACCGACCGGTTTGGTGCCGTTGCGCTGACGCGGGTCATTGCGGTTCTCTATACGCTGTCGCTGATCCTGCTGGCCATGGCGGGTGGGTTCTGGACGCTGGCGACGTTCCTGTTTGTTTTCGGGGCCTTTCATGGCTCGATGGACGTGGCGATGAACGCCTGGGCTGCCGAGGTGGAACAGGCCTACCGCAAGCCCGTCATGTCCTCGTTCCACGCGATGTGGAGCCTTGGGGCCGGGCTGGGCGCGCTCAGCGGATATGGTGCGGTGCAGATGGGGCTGACGGTGATGCAGCACTTCTTGCTGGCCGGTGGTGTCGTTGTGGCTCTGGCGCTGGCCCTGTCCTGGGTACGCTGGTCGTCCCGCAAGGCAACGCACCACGGGGGCGCTGTTTTTGCCTTGCCCTCTGGCGCGCTGATCCTTGTGGGCTTTACCGCCCTGTGTGGGGCGCTGGGTGAAGGCGCCGTGGCAGATTGGAGCGCGATTTTCCTGCGCGATGTGACCGGAGCGGCGGAAAGCGTCGCAGCCCTTGGGTATGCTGTGTTTTCGGTGACAATGGTGGCATTCCGGTTGGCCGGGGGCTTTGTCATTGCGCGCTTTGGCCCCGTTGCCACCGCCCGTTTCGGAGGCGTTTGCGCGGCGTTGGGTGTGTTTGGCGTTGTGTCGGCGGCGAGCTCTGGGCTGGCGCTAGCAGGCTTTGCCCTGATGGGCGTTGGTTATGCCGTAATCATGCCGCTGGCCTTTAGCCGGGCCGCCAGTGATCCGCACGTACCGCCTGGGCAGGCCATCGCCAGTGTGGCGACACTCGGTTACGGAGGGCTGCTGATTGGCCCGCCGCTTATTGGGTTTCTGGCAGAGATGCTTACATTACGACTGGCGTTCACGGCTTTGCTGCCTTTGGCCATTCTGATTGTCCTCTTAGCAGGCGCGCTGCGGCCTGCGCCTTTGGATTGACGCCAAAAATGCACGCCGGGGTGAACCTCGGTCACAAGAACAAAATGGGAGATGACCATGCCGATCAAAAATCGCTTCGCCGAGTTGCAGGGCGAAATCACCGAATGGCGCCGCGACATTCATGCAAACCCCGAAATCCTGTTTGAAACGCATCGCACAAGTGCGCTGGTCGCAGACAAGCTGAAGGAGTTCGGCTGTGACGAGGTTGTAACGGGCATTGGCCGCACCGGTGTTGTCGGTGTCATCAAGGGCAAGGTTGATACCAGCGGCAAGGTGATCGGATTGCGGGCGGATATGGATGCGCTGCCGATCCTTGAGGCGACGGGGCTGGACTATGCCTCAAAGACCGAGGGTGCGATGCACGCTTGTGGCCATGATGGGCATACGGCGATGTTGCTGGGGGCGGCGAAATACCTCTCGGAGACGCGGAATTTCGATGGGACGGTTGTGGTAATCTTCCAGCCAGCGGAAGAGGGCGGCGGCGGTGGTCGTGAGATGTGTGAAGATGGCATGATGGACCGCTGGGGCATTCAGGAAGTTTACGGTATGCATAACTGGCCCGGTCGGCCCGTGGGCAGTTTTGCCATTCGTCCGGGCGCGTTTTTTGCTGCCACCGATCAGTTCGACATTACCTTCGAAGGCAAGGGTGGTCACGCAGCCAAGCCTCATGAGACTGTCGATACCACAGTGATGGCCGCACAGGCGGTGCTGGCGCTGCAGACGGTTGCCGCGCGCAATGCAGATCCGGTGGATCAGGTTGTGGTTTCAGTGACGTCGTTTGAGACCTCGTCCACCGCCTTCAACGTGATCCCGCAAACGGTGCATTTGAAAGGGACTGTTCGCACGATGAGCCGAGAGATGCGCGATCTGGCTGAAAAGCGCATAAAAGAAATCTGCAACGGTGTGGCCGCGACCTTTGGTGGGGCTGCGGAGGTGACATATTACCGAGGCTATCCGGTGATGGTGAACAGCGATGAGCAGACCGATTTCGCCGCAGATGTCGCGCGGTCCGTATCGGGTAACTGTGATGAGGCACCGTTGATCATGGGGGGCGAGGATTTTGCCTTCATGCTCGAGGAGCGCCCGGGGGCGTATATTCTGGTCGGCAATGGCGACACGGCGGCGGTGCATCACCCTGAATACAATTTCAACGATGAGGCTATTCCGGCCGGGTGCAGTTGGTGGGCCGGGATCGTGGAACAGCGGATGCCTGCTGCTTGAAGGGCAGGACGGGGGCTCTGCCCCCGAACCCCCGGGATATTTTTAGCCAGATGAAGATGGATCCCGGTCAGACAGGCTGAGTTGGGTGCAGAGCGTTTCGACGATTGCATCCAAAGCGGATTTTTGAGTGTTTACGCAGGACTTTGCAGCGTTGCGTGCCGTATCCAAGGCGTTTTGGTCCGACAGCCAGGTTGCTACGGCGGCGGCTAGGTCTGTGACGGATTGGACTTGCAGCGCTCCTCCGGTTTCGATGAGGGGCGCAAAGGTTTCAGCAAAGTTGAAATAGCCCGGGCCGGTGATCACGGCGGCTCCGGCTTGGGCAGGCTCGAACGGGTTGTGACCGCCGATCTCTTTCAGGGATCCGCCCAGAAACACGATAGGGCAGAGAGCGTACCATGTGCCGGTCTCGCCCAGAGTGTCAGCTACGTAGACTTGCGTTTCCTCGGTGATCTGATCTCCGGCTGATCGGAGCGCTGTGTTTTGTCCAGCTTGCTCAATCAGCGCGGCCACGTCGTTGCGGCGCTCGGGGTGGCGCGGAATCAGAAGCAACAGCAGATCGGGCCAGCGTTTGAGTAGTTCCGCATGGGCGGCCAGAACGATCCCCTCTTCCCCCGCATGGGTGGAACTTGCGATCCAGACGGGGCGGTCCCCGATCTGTGCGCGGATGTCCGATAGCGTGGGTTCATCCACGGGCAGCGGGTCGGACATTGCCTTGAGGTTCGTGCCGGGCTGAACGCGTTCCGCGCGTGCGCCCATGTCGATCAGGTTTGCTGCGGTCTTGTCATTCTGGGTCAGGAACAAGCGGAAATGGTCGAGAATGAAGCGGGCCGTTTCGTGGCGTTTCTTCCAGCCCTCGACGGATTTGTCCGATAGTCGCGCGTTCAGCAGGGCCAAAGGGATGCCGCGTGTCGCGCCTTCGACGATCAGGCGCGGCCAGATTTCGCTTTCGACAAAGATACCGGCATCGGGGCGCCAATGATCCAGAAAGCGCCGGACAGGGCCGGGCATATCAAGGGGCGGGTATTGGTGGCGCGCGCGGGGCGGCATACGTTTTTCGATCAGTGCGGCCGAAGTGGGCGTGCCCGAGGTGATCAGAAACTCGGCATCGGGTAGACGCTCACCTAGCCGTTTGATCAGGCTGATCACCGACAAGGTTTCGCCGACACTGGCCGCGTGGAACCAGATCAGACGCCCGTCGGGGCGGGGCAGGCTGGCGTGGCCCAGGCGTTCTTGCTGTCGGATTGCGGGAACATCGGCGGCCCGCAGCTTTTTTCGCACCGTGCGCCAGACCAGTGGGCCTGCAACAGAGGTCAGGCCGCAATACAGGTGATAGAGCAGCGTCGACCGACCCGGTTGATCCGGCACGTCAGCCGCCTGTGTGGCTCATGTGACGGCTCATCTGGCCATCAACCGCCTGACGGGAATAGTCGAAATCGTGGCCCTTGGGCTTGAGGGTGATCGCGGCGCGGATCGCATCCTCAAGCGGTTGCTCGGTGTCGGGATGATCACGCAGAGCTCCGCGCAAGTCGGCCATATCCTCTTGGCCGAGGCACATGAACAACTCACCGGTGCAGGTCAGGCGCACGCGGTTGCAGCTTTCGCAGAAGTTATGCGACAGCGGCGTGATGAAACCGATTTTTTGGCCGGTCTCCTCCAGCCGTACATAGCGCGCTGGGCCACCGGTGCGTTCGGCCAGATCGGTCACGGAATAGTGGTTTTCGTATTCCTTGCGCACGTCTTTCAGTGACCAGTATTGGTCCAACCGATCCTCGTTGCCGATATCGCCCATGGGCATGACCTCGATCCAAGTCAGATCCATGTCACGTTCGGCACACCATTTCGTGATGGCGGGCAGTTCTTCTTCGTTGAAGCCCTTCAGAGCCACCGCGTTGATCTTGATCCGCAACCCGGCCTTTTGCGCCGCGTCGATACCGTTCAACACCTGCTTCAAGCGACCCCAGCGGGTGATCTGGGCAAATTTGTCTTCGTCCAGCGTATCCAGCGAGATATTCACCCGCCGCACGCCCGCTGCATAGAGATCCTCGGCAAAGCGGTGCAGCTGTGACCCATTGGTGGTCAGCGTCAGTTCTTTCAACGCGCCGCTGTCCAGATGCCGGGTCATGCTATTGAAAAAAGTCATGATATTGCGGCGTACAAGGGGTTCGCCACCGGTGATGCGCAGTTTCTCAACACCCATTTTCACGAAGGTGGTGCACATCCGGTCCAGCTCTTCCAGCGTCAGCAGGTCTTTCTTCGGCAGGAACTTCATGTCCTCGGACATGCAGTACACACAGCGGAAATCGCAGCGGTCCGTGACGGAGACGCGGAGATAGGTAATCGCACGGGCGAACGGGTCGATAAGCGGAGCAGTCATGCGATATAGGTAAAGCCGGGACATGTCTGCGACAAGGGCGAAGTTTCCTTTGCGCTGGTACAGATGCGCGCAGGGCGGTAGGCTGTCGGCATGAGATATGAGCTTTTGACTTTGTGCGTTCTGGTCGCGGGATGCGACACCGTGCGATCTACGACAGACCGTGTTTTCGGGGGTGAAGAAAAATCCGCTGAGGCCGAAGAGGTTGTGGTCGAAACATCAGTTGAGCCGGAACCCTTGCCGGCCACTGCCGCCGGTTGGGTCGGGGCAAAGACCACCATTGCCGGGTTGGGTGACCCGACGACGCCGGGCCGTTGGCTGCAAACGCCGCTGGTCGATACCGAGTTCACCGGCCGCGTGGTCGTCCCGAAGACCGGGTCGCAGGCCTATATCACGCTGGTTCCCGCGCCGGGGCCGGAGGGTGGCGGCAGCAGGTTGTCACTGGACGCGATGCGGGCCTTGTTGCTGCCGTTCGATGAGTTGGTTGAGCTTGAGGTCTATTCCAACTGATCTTTCAGGAACTTTCCGGCCTCGCGGCGAGCAAATGGTTTCATTACCTCGCCATGTGAGGCCAGAAAGGCAATCACGCGATCCGGGTCGTGTTTCGACAATTCACGCAGCCACCATGCAATGGCCTTCTGGATGAACCAATCACGGTCAGGGACATAGCCCGCCGCCCAGCCAAGGATACGGTCGCGCCGCGCCAGATCGTCGGGTTTGGGGTGGTTCTGCTTCGTCCACGGTAGTGTGGCCACCAGTGCCGCGCGCCGCGTCCACATGTGATCGGACGTCGTCCAGAGTTCGACCTGATCCAGCCGGGACGGATCGGCTGACAGGCGTTTCTGCATAGCCATGCAGGCGTGATCGGCCACCGCCCAGGCATCGAAATCAGGCAGCCAGCTTTGCAAAAGCTCCCAGACCGCGTCATCTGGGCGAATGCGGGCCTGCGTCAGAAGTTTGGCGGCGGCCAGACGGCCCTCGTGGATGTTGGTCTGCCAGAGTGCATCTGCAAGTTCCACGCGCGCAGCCACGTCCAGTTCCTGACGCCACGCTTTGGTGAGGTCATTCAGCACCGGGTTTCCGACGCCCAGATAAGGACGATCTGCCTTGTGATAGGCCGCCATCTGCTCGGCGCGCTCGGCATCCGCATGGGCCTTGATCTGATCGAGATAGGCGTCAAGCATCGAACTATTCGGCGCGGGTCGGTTTGCCGTCGATGGTCTGCTGATTCTTTTCCACCCAATAGGCGCGGATATCGTCGTCCGACTTGCCGTCCACCCATTTCTGCATAGTGTCCCGATCGGACTGATACTCCATGAATGGCACCGCATAGCCGCAAGAAGTCTGAACCAGATCGATCTGCAGATCATAGATCTGCCGCGCGCTGCGGTGGTCTGGGAATAGATCGGCCAGCTCATCCCAGCCCGCGTCCCCCACGTGCAAGGTGCGCGCGGTTCCATAGGTGCGCAGGATCAGAGGGCGGATGGTGAAGGAGCACCACATCAGCGTCATGCGATTGGTTTCCAGCAAGTGCCCGGCGGTTTCATTGCCGCTGCCGGTCAGGTTCATCCAGACAATCCGGTTCGACCCCAGAACACGCAGCGAATCCATCCCCTTGGGTGAGATGTTCACCCGCCCGTCAAGCGCTGCGGTGCCGACGAAAAAGATGTGCTGATCTGCGATGAACTTGCGCTGGGTTTCATCCAGTTCCGGGAATTGCTTGGCCATGCTTCACTCCACCGTGACGGATTTCGCCAGATTGCGTGGCTGGTCCACATCCGTGCCCTTGGCCACCGCCGTATGATAGGCCAGCAACTGCGCTGGAACCGAATAAAGGATCGGGGCAAGGCTTGCGTGGATGTGGGGCATTCGGATCGTGCTCCAAACACCGTCTTTGGCGTCGGCAATGCCTTCATCGTCCGAGATCAGAATGACCTTGCCCTTGCGTGCCATCACCTCTTGCATGTTCGAAACGGTCTTGTCGAAAACCGCATCGCGTGGGGCCATGACGATCACGGGCATATGCTTGTCGATCAAGGCTATGGGGCCGTGTTTTAGTTCGCCTGATGCATAACCTTCGGCGTGGATATAGCTGATTTCCTTGAGTTTCAGCGCGCCTTCCATGGCCAGCGGGTACATCAGGCCGCGGCCCAGAAACAGCACGTCGCGCGCCTCAGACAGGCGTTGGGCGGATTTCTTGATGGCCCGGTTCTGATCTAGCGCAGCGTTGAGGGCCGTCGGCAGCCCGCGCAGCGCAGCTGAGTGATCAGCCAGTTCTTCGTCGGTCATGGTTCCCCGGTCCGCTGCGGCCTTGAGTGCCAGCATCAGCAAAACGCTCAGCTGGCAGGTGAAGGCCTTAGTCGAAGCCACACCGATCTCAACCCCAGCGTGGATCGGCAGAGCCAGATCGCTTTCCCGCGCGATCGAGCTTTCAGGAACATTGACAACTGATACGATTTTGTCAGCTTTGCCTTCGCAATAGCGCAGAGCGGCCAGCGTATCCGCGGTTTCGCCCGACTGGCTGACGAACAATGCTGCCGTGCGGTCGGGGATCGGAGGTTCGCGATAGCGGAACTCGCTGGCGATATCGACTTCGACGGGAATCTTAGCCAGTTGTTCGAACCAGTATTTTGCGGTCAGACAGGCATAAAAGGCGGTGCCACAGGCAACCATGGTCAGGCGGTCAAGCTTGGCGAAGTCCAACTCACCGGGCAGGACGACTTTGCTCGCACCGGTGGGCAGGTAGGACCGGATCGCTTCGGCCACCACCACGGGTTGCTCGGCAATCTCCTTGGCCATGAAGTGCTTGTGACCGCCCTTGTCGGCCCGCGTCTGATCCAGTTTGATTTTGCGGGTTTCGCGGTTGGCCAACTCTCCGGCCTCGTTGCGGATTTCCAGCGATGTGCGGGTCAGCACCGCCCGGTCGCCTTCTTCAAGATAGGTTATGCGGTCGGTCAGCGGTGCCAGAGCAATCGCGTCCGAGCCCACGAACATTTCGCCATCCCCATGCCCGATGGCGAGAGGTGAGCCTTTGCGGGCAGCAACAATCAGGTCGTCCTGCCCATCGAAAAGAAAGGCAAGCGCAAAGGCGCCCTGGAGGCGGTCGATTGTCTTAAAAGCTGCGTCTACAGCTGAAAATCCACTGTTAAGGTAGTGCTCGGCCATCAAAGCCACGGTTTCGGTGTCCGTTTCAGTAACGAAATCAACGCCGTGTTCAGCTAGTTCCGCCCGCAACTCGCGGTAATTCTCGACGATGCCGTTATGTACGACTGCCACAGGGCCAGCTTTGTGAGGGTGTGCGTTCGTGACCGAGGGTGCGCCGTGGGTTGCCCAACGAGTGTGCCCGATCCCGGACTTTCCGCGCAGCGGGTTATGTACCAGAAGATCGCTTAGATTCACCAGTTTGCCTACGGCCCGGCGTCGCCCTAGAGCACCATTGTCAATGGTCGCGATGCCAGCGCTGTCATACCCGCGATATTCCAGTCGTTTCAAAGCCTCGACCAGAATTGGGGCGGCTTCATGCTGTCCCAGTACACCTACAATACCACACATGAATTAAGCTCCTTTATCTTTGCGCGCTTTTTTCGCCTTCAACATTTCAACCAATTTTTTTGCATAACCCGGCTTGTTCTCTTGCCGTGCACGACCCATGGCCAATGCATTGGGTTCAACGTCGCGCGTCACAACAGTTCCCGCCGCCGTCATCGCACCATTGCCCAGAGAAACTGGTGCCACCATCAAGGTATTTGATCCAACAAAGACATTCTCTCCAATGACCGTACGGTGCTTCAATACGCCGTCGTAATTGCAGGTAATTGTGCCTGCGCCAATATTCGAGGTTGCACCTACCGAGGCATCACCGACATAGCTGAGATGATTGACCTTGGCACCTTCGCCGATTTCTGAGTTTTTGATCTCGACAAAATTCCCTATGCGCGTGTTTTCACCCAGTTCGGCACCGGGGCGCAGGCGGGCAAAGGGACCTACGATCGCACCGCGACTGACGTGGCAGTCTTCAAAATAAGAAAAAGACCGGATCGTTGCGCCGCTTTCGATTGTAACGCCGGGGCCAAAGACAACATTGGGTTCAATTACCGTATCTCTACCAATGACAGTGTCGGCTGCCAGATAAACGGTTTCGGGGGCCATAAGTGTGACACCAAGCTCCAAAAGATTGGCGCGGGCGCGGCTCTGAAATTCGGCATCCGCTGCAGCCAGATCAGCCCGCGAGTCCACGCCAAGAGTTTCGGATTCGTCGCATTTGATAGCAGTTGCTGTCAGGCCTCTTGCATTGGCTATGGCTACAATTTCAGTGAGATAAAATTCACCTGACGCATTTTCATTGCTGACCTGGTCAATAAGATCGAACAACAGCTTGGCATCACAAGTCAGCAGACCGCTGTTGGTGAAGCGAATAGCCCGCTGTTCTTCATCGGCTTCCTTATATTCGACGACCTTTACCAACTTGTCACCATCCATAATTAGACGGCCGTACCGGGGTTGCACTTGGGCAATGTCGAACCCCAGCATCACCAGATCGTGTGAAGCGCGGGCTTCGATCATGCGTTGTAGGGTATCGGGTTCGATAAAAGGTGTGTCGCCATACAAAACGATGACGTTGCCTTCGAAATCGGACAGAGCATCGCATGCCTGCATGACAGCATGGGCGGTGCCCAGTTGTTCTTCCTGGCGGACAACGATTGCGGATTCGTCCTCTGCGATTGCGACTTTCTCAACTGCTTCCGCACCGTGCCCGGCTACAATCACAGTGCGTTCCGGTAATAGGCTAGCCCCGGCGCGCATGGCGTGAACCAGCATGGGGGTTTGGGCAATAGGGTGCAGAACTTTGGGGATATCCGAATGCATCCTGGTGCCTTTTCCGGCGGCAAGGATGACAAGGGCAATGCTCATGAAATCGATTTCTCTTTGTGTTTTGTTGCCGTCCGTTTTATCCGCTGAGGTCAAAGGCGCAAGCGGTTCAGCCATCAAACAAGATTGCCGTTTGCAACACGACACGGCAAAAACCCGCCGAGGCAGGAGGCACAATGCGCACGGTAATCTTCGATCTGGACGGAACTCTGGCCGATACGTCTGGTGATTTGCTGGCCGCGGCGAACCACTGTTTTCGGCAGATGGGGCACGGAGATGTGTTGGTGGATGGGCAGGACGCGGCGGTTGCGTTGCGGGGCGGTCGGATGATGCTGACGCATGGGTTGAAGCGGGTCGGTGCTTATGACGAAGAGACTGTCCACGCCTATTACCCGACACTGCTCGATGCGTATTCGCAGGCCATCGACACCCATACGCAGTTCTATCCCGGCGCACTGGACGCGGTCGAGGTTTTGCGATCTGCCGGTTATGGCGTTGGCATCTGCACCAACAAGCCCGAGGCACTGGCCCATCAGTTGCTGACCCAGATGGGGGTGCGGGATGCGTTTGCCTCTCTGATCGGCGCAGACTCGCTTCCGGTGCGCAAGCCGGACCCGGAGCCTTTGCGTGAAGCCGCGCGCCGGGCGGGTGGGCATCCGGATCTGTGTGTGCTGATCGGAGATTCCGATACCGACCGTAACACGGCGCGTGCGGCAGGTGTTCCCTCGGTTCTGGTAACATTCGGCCCGTCCGGCGATGACATGGCCGCGTTGGAGCCCGAAGCCTTGCTGCATCACTTCGATGATCTGCATTCGGTGGTTGAAGAGCTGATCGGTGCGGCGGCGTGATCCCTTGACCCTCGACCCGTGCAGCGTCAGAACAAGCTTATGACCGAGACATTTACTGGCAGCTTCACCCAGCAGGAACCCATCCCCGAAGAGGCGATTGAGGCGGCGATGGCCGTGCTGCGCCACGGGCGACTACATCGTTACAACGTCGCCCACGGAGAGCTGGGGGAGACCGCTCTGTTGGAGCAAGAATTCGCGGCGCAGATGGGGGCAAAATACTGTCTGGCGGTGTCGTCTGGGGGCTATGCACTGGCGACGGCGTTGCGGGCGGTCGGGGTGCAGCCCGGCGATCCGGTGCTGACGAACGCCTTCACGCTGGCACCGGTCCCAGGGGCGATTGCCTCGGTCGGTGCGCGCCCGATCTTTGTGGGCGTGACCGAGAGCCTAACCATTGATCTGGACGATCTCGAGGCCAAGCTGGATCAGGCGCGGGTGCTGATGCTCAGCCATATGCGCGGGCATCTGTGTGACATGGATCGGCTGATGCAGATGTGCGATGCCGCAGGTGTCATGGTGATCGAGGATTGCGCCCATACGATGGGTGCAGAGTGGCGCGGGCAGCTTTCCGGTCGGCAGGGGGCAATCGGGTGTTATTCCTGTCAGACCTACAAGCACGTCAATTCCGGTGAGGGCGGTTTGCTGATCACCGACGACGAAGAATTGGCGGCCAAGGCGACGATGCTATCGGGGTCTTACATGCTGTATGAACGCCACTTGGCTGCGCCGGGACCGGAGGTGTTTGAACGCATCAAGTATACCACTCCGAATGTGTCTGGTCGCATGGACAACCTGCGTGCTGCTATTCTGCGTCCGCAACTGAGGGATTTGGATCGGCAGGTTCAGCGCTGGAATGAGCGATACGATGAGATTGCGGCAGGATTGTGCGGAACGCCGGGCCTGACCATTGTCGAGCGCCCCGAGGAAGAAACCTATGTAGGGTCGTCGATCCAATTTCTGTTGCTTGACTGGTCGCCGGAGCGCATTGCCGAGGTGATCCGACGTTGTGCCGTGCGTGGGGTGGAGCTCAAATGGTTTGGCAGAGCAGAGCCAACCGGTTTTACGTCCCGCTATGACAGTTGGCGCTATGCAGACAGTGTGCCTATGCCAGCCAGTGATCGCATTCTGGCCGGTATTATAGACATGCGTGTGCCACTGACTTTTTCGTTGGAGGATTGCCACCTGATTGCGCGCATCATCCGGTCCGAGGTTGGCGCGGTCTATCAATCCTAATCCAATTGAGTGCACCTGCGGTGCACGCTCTTTTTGACAGCCGCCCTTTGGGGCGGCTGTCCGCATTTTGGGTGGTCGAGTCGATCAGGGTCGTTGACCAGATGCAATCCGGCTGATATCAGTTTATTGAACATGTGTTCATTTATGCGAAGGAGGAGATCGCGTATGTTCACGGCCACAATGCAATTTGATCTGGGCGAAGACGTGAATGCCCTGCGTGAGATGGTGCATCGCTGGGCGCAGGATCGGGTCAGGCCGATGGCGGCCGAGGTCGACAAATCCAACACTTTTCCCAATGAGTTGTGGAAAGAGATGGGTGATCTCGGGTTGCTTGGGATCACGGTGTCTGAGGAATACGGCGGGGCGGGGATGTCATACCTGGCCCATACTGTTGCGGTCGAGGAGGTGGCGCGGGCCTCTGCCTCGGTTTCGCTGTCTTACGGGGCGCATTCGAATCTGTGCGTCAACCAGATCAAGCTGAATGGAACCGATGAGCAGAAGGCGAAGTATCTGCCGCGCCTGATCTCAGGCGATCATGTGGGTGCTTTGGCGATGTCCGAGGCATCAGCGGGATCTGACGTGGTGTCGATGAAACTGCGCGCGGAAAAGCGCAACGATCATTACCGGCTGAACGGCAACAAGTACTGGATCACCAACGGGCCGGACGCGGATACTTTGGTCGTCTATGCCAAGACGGACCCGGAGGCGGGATCAAAAGGAATCACGGCCTTTCTGATCGAGAAAGAGATGAAGGGATTCTCGACCTCGCCTCATTTCGACAAGCTGGGGATGCGCGGATCGAACACGGCTGAATTGATTTTCGAAGACGTCGAAGTGCCGTTCGAAAACGTGCTGGGCGAAGAGGGCAAGGGCGTGGCGGTGCTGATGTCGGGGCTGGACTATGAACGCGTCGTGTTGGCCGGGATCGGAACGGGCATCATGGCGGCCTGCCTGGATGAGATCATGCCCTATCTCGCCGAACGCAAGCAATTCGGCAAGCCGATCGGCAGCTTTCAACTGATGCAGGGCAAGATCGCAGACATGTACACCGCGATGAATTCCGCGCGCGCCTATGTGTACGAGGTTGCCAAGGCCTGTGATAGGGGGGACGTGACCCGTCAGGACGCGGCGGCGTGCTGTCTTTACGCCTCGGAACAGGCGATGACACAAGCGCATCAGGCGGTGCAGGCGATGGGTGGGGCCGGGTTCCTGTCGGATTCCGCGGTCAGCCGGATTTTCCGAGATGCCAAGCTGATGGAGATCGGTGCGGGAACCAGCGAAATTCGCCGGATGCTGATCGGCCGGGAACTAATGAGCGAAATGCTGTGACGGAAAAACGCCCCGCAGACGAGGGAGCCGCGGGGCGTTCTTTCAAAGGATCAGAAGCGATGAACGTAGGATACGCCAACCAGCCAAGGGTCGATCTCGGCCTCGCCGATCTTGGTCCCGTTCAGCTTGACATCAGAGTCGATATCGAACCAGCGCACGTTCAGACGGATGGCGCCGTTTTCGGTGACCATGTAGTCCAAACCAGCTTGTACGGCGACACCGAGGGAGTTTTCGATTTCAAGCCCGGGCAAGTCTTCATCGAAGAAGATGGTGTAGTTCAAGCCCGCACCAACATAAGGTTTCCAGACGCTGTTGGTTGGGAAATGGTAGTTCAGAGACAAGGTGGGCGGCAGATGCTTGACGCTACCAATGTCGAGGCTTCCGCCCAAGGTAATGTCATGTTTAAACGGTGTGGCAGCGAGCAGTTCGATACCCAGGTTGTCTTGGATGAAATACTCAGCCGTAAAGATCGGGCGAGTGTCCGCATCGACATCGACATCCAGGCCAAGGGCAGTGCCATTGTCGGATTTCGGATCAAGGTAGCCAACACCAATACCAAGGGTCCAGTCACCTTTGTTCTGGGCCATTGCGGGGGCGGAAAGCGCGACAAGCGCGGTGGAGAGCGTCAAAGCGGCGAGTGTTTTGGTCATATTATGGCCTTTGGGTTTGTTGATGGGGCGGTTTTGCCGGACAACGGCGCCGTCAACTCTGATCTGCATCAAATTCCTGCGAGCCTGACAAAGTGTGGCCGGTCGAAAAATGTCATGAAAACAGGGGGTTTTGCGCATGCGTCCCGTTGGTGACATACCGGGTATGCGGGAATCGGGGGGCTGGGAGATCCCCAGCCGGCTCAACATGGCGCGTCAATGCCTGGCGCATCCCAGCGATACTATCGCCATCTTTGACCTGACTGCAGGTTCCAACGATGTGGTCACATACGGCCAGCTTGGGCGCATGACCGACGGGATAGCGCGGGCGTTGCAAAAACAGGTTCGGCCACAAGTCCGTGTGGGGGTTTTGCTCAGTCAGTCGCCGTGGTGCGCCGCAGCCCATCTGGCGATCTGGAAGCTTGGTGCAATTTCGGTGCCACTATTCAAGCTGTTTAAGCGCGATGCGCTGGCTTCTCGTGTTGGGGATGCGGGGGCAGAGGTGGTGCTGACGGATGAGGAAGGCGCAGCATTGCTGGGCGATCTGGCGGAACCGATACGGGTCGATCAGATTGCACCGTCCGATAATCCGCTACCCTTTGCCGATACCGGTCCCGAGGACCCGGCGGTCTTGATTTATACCTCGGGTACGACCGGCAGCCCGAAGGGTGCATTGCATGGGCACCGGGTTTTGACCGGGCACCTGCCGGGTGTTTCGATCAGCCATAATCATTTGCGGGACGGTGACTGCCTGTGGACACCAGCTGATTGGGCCTGGATCGGAGGGCTGTTTGACGTGCTGATGCCAGGCCTGGCGCTGGGCATCCCCGTGGTCGCGGCGCGGCTTGAGAAGTTCACGCCCGAAGCCTGCGCCGATGTGATTGCGCGCGGCGGGGTGCGCAACGTGTTCTTCCCGCCTACGGCCCTTCGAATGCTGAAGGCGGCGGATCAGAACATCACCGGCCTGCGGTCCGTCGCCTCTGGTGGCGAACCATTGGGGGCCGAAATGCTGGCATGGGGAAAAAAGGCGTTTGGCCTGACAATCAACGAGTTCTACGGCCAAACCGAATGCAACATGGTCGTGTCGTCCTGCGCTGAGGATTTCCCGGTGCGGCCCGGCTGTATCGGCAAACCGGTGCCCGGACATGAGGTGGCGGTGATCGACGAAGACGGCCAGCCGACCAACGAGGAGGGCGACGTTGCCATCCGACGCGGATCGGCCTCGATGCTGCTGGAATACTGGAGCCGGCCCGAGGCAACGGCCGAGAAGTTCCGCGGCGACTGGCTGATCACCGGAGACCGCGGCGTGTGGGAGGGCGACTATCTGCGCTTTGTCGGTCGCGATGATGACGTGATCACCTCAGCCGGATACCGCATCGGCCCCGCCGAGATTGAGGATTGCCTGCTGACCCACCCGGCAGTGGCAACGGTGGGCGTGGTCGGCAAACCCGATCCGCTGAGGACCGAGATTGTGAAGGCCTATGTGGTGCTGAAGTCGGGGGCCGAGGCCACGGGGCAGGAACTGCAGGACTGGGTCAAGGACCGTCTGGCGCAGTATTCCTATCCTCGTGAGGTGGCATTCTTGGAGGAGTTGCCGATGACGGTGACCGGGAAAGTGATCCGGAAGGAACTGAAGGTGCGTGCGGCGAGAGAGGTTGCAAAATGACGTCTTCCTTTGATTTTGCGCGCGATACGGCGAACTTCCCCAAGACCGTGATAATCGGATGCCCGAACTGCCAAACACCTGCGCGCTTTGTACCAGCAGAGTTGGATGTCATGACAAAGAAGTCTTCTGGTGAAACGCTGGGTAAAGACGTCATGGTCGTGAAAGCTGATCGGCCCAATCGCAAATACGCGAACTGGCATCGCGAACACACCCTTACTTACATTGGCCTCGGCGGTTATGACGTTCATTCGTCGAATTCTCTTTATCCCATAGGAATTTATCGGCATCTCCTCAATTCTTTGTTTGGAACTTCAATCTGCGACAGCTGCCATACGCCCAGAAAAACCAAGATCCGTTGGCCTCAGGACGCATATTTTCAACTTAGTTATTCTGGTCGATTGCTTTGGTTTTATGACCGCGAACATGTCGTGGCGATGCTTGAGGTGCTGGGCGGAAGAACCCCAGCAACTCACCCTTGGCGCCATTGGTTCGACAGGAAGCTGCCGACGGTTTTCAAAACCACCCGAACACGCCGACAATTGCCCGCGAGACTGAAAAGGATGCTGCGCGCATGAAACTCACATCTAAAGCCATATCTACCTCCGAGGGCTTCAAGGCAAACCGAACCGCCCATCTCGATGCGCTTGCTCGAATCTCAGCCGCTGCCGAAGCGGCTCGTATGGGCGGTGGCGAGAAATCCCGCGCGCGGCATGAATCTCGGGGCAAGATGCTGCCGCGCCGTAGGGTGGCGAACCTGCTCGATCCGGGGTCTCCGTTTCTCGAAATCGGCGCGACGGCGGCGCATGGGATGTATGGCGATGTCGCCCCCTGTGCCGGGGTCATCGCGGGCATTGGCCGGGTGCAGGGGCGTGAGGTCATGGTGGTGTGCAACGACGCTACCGTGAAGGGCGGCACTTACTATCCGATGACCGTCAAGAAACACCTCCGCGCGCAGGAGATTGCCGAGGAAAACCATCTGCCCTGCATCTATCTGGTCGACAGCGGCGGCGCGAACCTGCCCAATCAGGACGAGGTCTTCCCCGACCGCGACCACTTTGGCCGCATCTTCTATAATCAGGCGCGGATGAGCGCGAAGGGGATTGCTCAGATCGCGGTGGTGATGGGGTCCTGTACGGCGGGCGGGGCTTATGTGCCCGCGATGTCGGACGTGACGATCATCGTGAAAGAACAGGGCACGATCTTTCTGGCCGGGCCGCCTCTGGTCAAGGCCGCGACGGGTGAGGTCGTCAGCGCCGAGGATCTGGGGGGCGGCGATGTCCATACCCGCCTGTCCGGCGTGGCGGATTATCTGGCCGAGGATGACGCCCACGCGCTAGCCTTGGCACGCCGGGCGGTCGGGTCGCTGAACCTGCGCAAACCGCAGACGGTCGATTGGGCTAGCCCCGAAGATCCGGCTTATGATCCCGATGAAATCCTTGGTGTGGTTCCTGCCGATCTGCGCACGCCCTATGATATTCGCGAGGTGATCGCGCGCCTGGTCGATGGCTCCCGTTTTGACGAATTCAAGCCTCGGTTCGGCGAGACACTGGTAACTGGTTTCGCCCATGTTAAAGGTTGCCCGATCGGATTCATCGCGAACAATGGCGTGTTGTTTTCCGAGTCGGCGCAGAAGGGCGCGCATTTTGTCGAGCTGTGTTCTCAGCGTCGAATCCCGCTCGTTTTTCTGCAGAACATCACGGGTTTCATGGTCGGTCGGAAATACGAAAACGAAGGTATCGCGCGGCATGGGGCCAAGATGGTGACGGCTGTCGCGACGACAAATGTGCCGAAGGTTACCATGCTGGTCGGCGGCTCCTTCGGGGCCGGTAACTACGGCATGTCGGGGCGGGCTTATCAGCCGCGGTTCTTATGGACCTGGCCGAACTCGCGGATTTCCGTGATGGGTGGTGAACAGGCTGCGGGCGTTCTGGCCACCGTCAAACGTGACGGGATCGAACGGCAAGGCGGCACGTGGTCCGCCGAAGAAGAGGCTGAGTTCAAGCGCCCGACGCTGGAGACGTTCGAGGAGCAGTCCCATCCGCTCTATGCCTCAGCCCGGTTGTGGGACGATGGCATCATCGATCCGCGCAAAAGCCGCGATGTGCTGGCGCTATCGCTGAGCGCAGCGCTGAACGCCCCGATTGAGGAGACACGCTTCGGCGTGTTCAGGATGTAATGAGCATGGTTTTGAAAGATGTGCTAGACCGCTACCCCGGCGCGCAAACCTTCAAATTTGGTGACAGTGCGAAGATGAGCGCCGAACTGCTCGGGTTGGTTCGCTCGCGTAAGAAAACAGCAACTTGTGGTGCGCTGCGCGATTATCCTGAAGGGAGCCCCGAAACACCGGTTGTCGGACGGCGCGATATCGCTTTGGAATGGGACGACAGTCCGGCTGTGGTGATCGAAACACTCGAGGTCACGATCTGCCGGTTCTGCGATATAACTGAGGATTTTGCTCTGGCGGAGGGCGAGAATGAAACCCTTGAAGGATGGCGCGAGGATCACCGCAGGTATTTCGAACGCAATGGCGGGTTTGATCCTGAGATGGAGCTGCTATGCGAGCGGTTCCATCTTGTCGAAGATTTGGCAGTTGAGGGGTAAGACATGTTTAACAAAATCCTGATTGCCAACCGGGGTGAGATCGCCTGTCGCGTGATGGAAACCGCTCAAAAGATGGGGGTGGCCTGTGTTGCGGTTTGCTCGGACGCGGATGCTACGGCTAAGCATGTGCAGATGGCGGATGAGGCCGTGCCTATCGGTGCGGCGGCCCCTGCAGAGAGTTACCTGAAAGGTGACGTGATCATTCAAGCCGCGCTGGAAACGGGCGCGCAGGCGATCCATCCGGGTTACGGTTTTCTGTCCGAAAACCCCGAATTCGTGGACGCGGTGGAGTCTGCGGGTCTGACCTTTATCGGCCCCTCTGCGGATGCGATCCGTCAGATGGGCCTTAAGGACGCAGCCAAGGTGGTGATGGAGCAGGCGGGCGTGCCCGTCGTGCCCGGTTATCACGGAGACAATCAGGACCCCGAGCATCTGGCCGGGGCGGCGGACACGATCGGCTATCCGGTCCTGATCAAGGCCGTGGCTGGAGGTGGCGGCAAGGGGATGCGTCTGGTCGAACGTCCCGAGGATTTTGCCTCGGCTCTGGACAGCGCACGCAGCGAGGCTCGCACTGCCTTTGGCAACGACGCAGTCTTGGTCGAGAAATTCGTCGCCAAACCCCGCCATATCGAGGTGCAGGTATTTGGCGACGGCACCCATGCCGTACATCTGTTCGAACGCGACTGCTCGCTGCAACGGCGGCACCAAAAAGTGATCGAAGAAGCTCCGGCCCCCGGCATGACGCCCGAGATGCGCGAGGCGATGGGGCAGGCGGGCGTACGCGCGGCTGAGGCGATTGGCTACAAAGGGGCAGGGACGGTTGAATTCATCGTAGATGCTTCGGACGGGCTGCGCCCGGATCGTTTCTGGTTCATGGAGATGAATACCCGCTTGCAGGTCGAACATCCGGTCACTGAGGCAATCACTGGCGTTGATCTGGTTGAATGGCAATTGCGGGTCGCCTCGGGTGAGACGTTGCCGAAATCGCAGGACAACTTGGTAATCAATGGCCATGCTTTTGAGGCCCGGCTTTATGCTGAGGACGTGCCAAAGGGATTCCTGCCTGCGACCGGCACCCTGACGCATCTGCAGTTCCCGCGCGCCTGCCGGGCTGACAGCGGCGTGCGCGCCGGTGACACGATCAGCCCGTGGTATGACCCGATGATTGCAAAGGTCATCGTCCACGGTCCGACACGCGCAGTTGCGTTGGAGCAGCTTCACCGCGCCCTGCAACAGACCGAAGTGGCGGGCACTGTGACCAATCTGGCTTTTCTTGGCGCGCTGACCAGGCATCAGGGATTTGCTGCAGGGGATGTGGATACCGGACTGATCGGCCGGGACTTGGACGGGCTGTCACAGGACGCACCAGCCCCTGCCGCAACATGCGTGGCCGCCGCGATGACCGCGCTGGGGCTGGTCGAGACTTCTGATGAGACAGGGTTCTCTCTGTGGGCACCATTGCATCGTGCCGTGCAGTTGATGGCCGACGAGATGATTGATCTGGATGTGCAGGTTGAAGGTCCAAACCGGCAGGTATGGCAGGTCGGTGAGGAAACGGTGATCGCGGAACGCAGCGGTGGGGACTGGTCAATCGGGGGAGTGCCCATGCCGCGCGTCTCGGTGTCTGGGGCACGGATCACCGTGTTTGAGAACTATGGGCGAGCTTTCGATGTCGTCGACCCTCTGGACCGTGACACCAGCGCCGCTGGCGATACCAATGTGATCGAAGCCCCCATGCCGGGGCTGGTGAAAGCGGTGTTTGCCGCGGTTGGGCAGGTGGTGAAAGAAGGGGATCGATTGGCCATCTTGGAGGCCATGAAGATGGAGCATTCGCTGCTGGCTGCCCGTGATGGGATAGTGGCCGAGGTGCTGACTGACGACGGTGCGCAGGTTGAGGCTGGCGCCGCCTTGGTCCGGTTGGAAGAGGAGTAGCCTGTTCCTGCGCCACTTCGCGTGGCACAGTCGGGTCAACATGTTGGAAACGAAACCGGGAGGAACGCTGTAATGGATGAGCGGGTCGAGATTTTCGAGGTAGGTCCACGCGATGGCCTGCAAAACGAACAGCGTGAAATTCCTGTGGCCGAGAAGGTGGCCCTGATCGACTGCCTCAGCCGCACCGGGTTCAATCGGATCGAAGTGGCCAGTTTCGTCTCTCCCAAATGGGTCCCGCAGATGGCGGGCAGTGCTGAGGTTCTGGCTGGGATCAACCGGGCGGACGGGGTGCGCTACGCTGCGCTGACGCCGAACATGCGCGGGTATGAAGACGCGCTGGCTGCCAAGGCAGATGAGATTGCGGTATTTGCCTCGGCCTCTGAGGGGTTTTCGAAGGCTAATATTAACGCCACGATTGAAGAATCCATCGATCGGTTCACTCCGATCCTCGAGGCTGCCCGCCATATTGATCTGCCCGTGCGCGGGTATGTCTCTTGCGTGACCGATTGCCCCTATGACGGCCCGACCTCGCCCGAGAAGGTGGCCGAGGTTGCGGACCGGCTGTTCGCGCTGGGCTGCTATGAGGTCTCACTGGGCGACACTATCGGGCAGGGAACGCCGGATACTATCGCGCATATGCTTCTGGCCGTGCGCGAGCGGGTGCCGGTCACTCGGTTGGCGGGCCACTTCCATGACACCAATGGCCGCGCCATCGACAATATCGATGCGGCGCTTGCGTTGGGCGTCCGGACCTTCGACTCGGCTGTTGGTGGGTTGGGCGGCTGTCCTTACGCGCCGGGTGCCTCTGGCAATGTCGCGACCGAGGCCGTTATCGCGCATCTTGAGCGGCTTGGATATCAGACTGGGATTGATCTGGCAGTTGTCGAAGAGGCCGCACAGATGGCCCGAGCAATGCGAGCGGAGTAAAGGGCGATGTTCGAAACAATCTCGGTGACGCGGGATGCACGCGGTGTGGCGACACTGACGCTCAACCGTCCGGAAAAACACAACGCGATGTCGGCGCAGATGATTTCCGAGCTGACAGAGGCGGCGACGCAGTTGGGGGCGGACGAGACGGTCCGGGTCGTGGTTCTGACCGGTGCAGGTAAAAGCTTTTGTGCCGGAGCCGATCTTGGCTGGATGCAGGCCCAGATGGCCGCGGACCCAGAAACCCGCTTTGTCGAGGCCCGCAAGCTGGCCGAGATGCTGCAGGCTCTAAATACGATGCCCAAACCTTTGATTGGGGCGCTTCAAGGCAATGCCTTCGGCGGCGGGATCGGACTGACGGCGGTTTGTGATGTGGCGATTGGTGCAGACGGGATAAAGATGGCGCTAACCGAAACAAGGCTGGGTCTGATTCCGGCAACCATTGGCCCCTATGTCATTGCCCGCATGGGCGAGGCCAGGGCGCGGCGCGTGTTCATGTCGGCCCGGGTGTTCGACGCGGCTGAGGCCGTGGACCTCGGACTATTGGCGAAAGCCGTTCCTGCTGCCGGTCTTGGCGATGCCGTTGAGGCCGAAGTCCAGCCCTACCTGTCCTGCGCGCCGGGGGCCGTGGCCTCAGCCAAGGATCTTGTACAGGCGCTGGGCCCGCGCATTGACGACGCCGTGATTGACCAAACGATCCGGGCGCTGGTCGAAAGATGGGAAACCGAAGAGGCACGCGAAGGCATCGGCGCCTTTTTCGACAAACGAAAACCTGCATGGAAAACTCAGGTTTAGCGCCTCGCCAGCGCAAAAACAGATTCGCTAAAAGGCCATTTTTTCCATTTGTGGAAGCAAGTGGAATATTAAGCCCCTGCGCGTTTGTGTTCGGTTGACCCTCTGACCCGGCGCGGATAGAGAATGTCCAGTCAACACGCCAATTGACGGCGCGTCCCTGGGGGGTATGCGCAGGAAAGGAGCTATTCGTGGAAGACCTGCTGCGGGAGTACCTCCCGATTCTGGTGTTTCTGGCCGTTGCCGTGGGCCTTGGAATCGTACTGATTCTGGCTGCTGTGGTAGTAGCCGTCCGCAATCCCGACCCTGAAAAGGTCAGCGCATATGAGTGCGGATTCAACGCCTTCGACGATGCGCGGATGAAATTCGACGTCCGATTCTATCTGGTTTCGATTCTCTTCATCATCTTCGATCTGGAAATCGCATTCCTGTTCCCGTGGGCCGTCGGCTTCAAGGACATCAGCGACGTGGGTTTCTGGTCCATGATGGTGTTCCTGGCGGTGCTGACCATCGGCTTTGCCTATGAATGGAAGAAAGGGGCCTTGGAATGGGAGTGATGACGGGTGCAAACACCGCTGGCGTCGATAACGAAGTCGCCACCCAGGCCCTGAATGCCGAGCTGCAGGACAAAGGCTTCCTGCTGACCTCGACCGAGGACATCATCAACTGGGCGCGTACCGGTTCGCTGCACTGGATGACCTTCGGTCTGGCCTGCTGCGCGGTTGAGATGATGCACACCTCGATGCCGCGTTACGACGCGGAACGGTTTGGCATCGCCCCGCGGGCGTCCCCGCGTCAGTCGGACGTGATGATTGTGGCCGGCACGCTGACCAACAAGATGGCCCCGGCGCTGCGCAAGGTTTACGACCAGATGCCCGAGCCGCGCTATGTGATCTCGATGGGGTCCTGCGCAAATGGCGGTGGCTACTATCACTATTCCTATTCTGTGGTGCGCGGCTGTGACCGGGTTGTTCCGGTGGATATCTACGTGCCCGGTTGCCCTCCGACGGCTGAGGCGTTGCTGTATGGCCTGATGCAGCTGCAACGCAAAATCCGCCGCACCGGCACCATTGTACGCTGAGGAGAGGGCAGATGAGCGAAGCACTCAAGGAACTCGGCGCCCAGCTGGAACTGAAACGGGCCGATTGTGTTCTGTCCTGGGATGTGACCCATGGTGAGCTGAACGTCGATGTGGCCCCTTCGAACATCGTGGAATTCGTGGAATTTCTGCGGTCTGATCAAAACTGCAAGTTCTCGACCCTGGTGGACATCACCGGTGTGGATTACCCCGAACGCGCCAAGCGGTTCGATGTGGTTTACCATTTCCTGTCAATGTACCAGAACCAGCGTATCCGCCTGCGTGTGTCGATCCGCGAGGAAGACATGGTGCCGTCGATCGTGGATGTACACCCCTCGGCCAACTGGTTCGAGCGTGAGGTGTTCGATATGTTCGGCATCCTGTTCTCGGGCCACCCCGACCTGCGGCGCATCCTGACCGACTATGGTTTCCGCGGCCATCCGTTGCGCAAGGATTTCCCAACCACCGGCTATACCGAAGTGCGTTATGACGAGGCGCAAAAGCGCGTGGTCTACGAGCCGGTCAGCCTGGTGCAGGAATACCGGCAATTCGATTTCATGTCCCCATGGGAAGGTGCGAATTACATTCTGCCGGGGGATGAAAAACAGGAGTAGTCATCATGTTTGAGTTCCTGATCTGGATTGTTCTGGTGGTGGCGACGGTCGTACCGATGACCAAGCTGCTGCCGCATTTCGGGATCAACAAGAACTGGGCGTTTGCATGCATCATCTCTCCGGTCGTGATTGTCCTGTTATGGATGATGGCGATGAAGCTGCAAGAGATGGAGCGACGCTGACATGATGGGCGAACTGATCATTCTGGGCGCATTGGGCGTCTTGCTTGCAGGGGCCGCTGCCAAGGCGGCCGAAGCCGAAAAGGTCCGGGTCCGGGCCGAGGCGAAAAAGAACAAACGAGGGCGTTGATGGACGGCTCAAGATACGATGACGGCAGCACGGACGCGCTGAGCGGAGAACAGAAGATCCGCAACTTCAACATCAACTTCGGCCCGCAACACCCTGCGGCGCACGGAGTTTTGCGCCTTGTGCTTGAGTTGGACGGTGAAATCGTCGAGCGTTGCGATCCGCATATCGGCCTGCTGCACCGTGGCACCGAAAAGCTGATGGAAAGCCGGACGTATCTGCAGAACCTGCCGTATTTCGACCGTCTGGATTACGTGGCGCCGATGAACCAGGAACATGCCTGGTGTCTGGCCATCGAAAAGCTGACCGGGGTTGAGGTGCCGCGCCGGGGCTCGCTGATCCGGGTTTTGTATTCCGAGATCGGCCGCATCCTGAACCACTTGCTGAACGTAACGACGCAGGCGATGGACGTGGGCGCGCTTACCCCGCCGCTTTGGGGCTTCGAGGAACGCGAAAAACTGATGGTGTTCTATGAGCGTGCCTGTGGTGCGCGTCTGCACGCCGCCTATTTCCGCCCCGGTGGTGTGCATCAGGACCTGCCGCCGGAACTACTGGACGATATTGAATCGTGGAGCCACGAGTTCCCTGCCGTTCTGGATGATATCGACGGCCTGCTGACCGAAAACCGCATCTTCAAACAGCGTAACGCCGATATTGGCGTTGTGACCGAGGATGATATCCAGAAATACGGCTTCTCGGGCGTGATGGTGCGCGGATCGGGTCTGGCATGGGACCTGCGCCGCGCTCAGCCCTATGAATGCTATGACGAATTCGAATTCCAGATCCCGGTTGGTAAGAACGGCGACTGCTATGACCGTTACCTCGTCCGCATGGAAGAAATGCGCCAGTCGCTGCACATCATCCGTCAGGCCATCGCCAAGCTGCGCGACTGCCCCGGCGATGTTCTGGCTCGTGGCAAGATCACCCCGCCAAAACGCTCGGACATGAAGACCTCGATGGAAAGCCTGATCCATCACTTCAAACTGTATACCGAAGGCTTCCATGTGCCCGCTGGCGAAGTCTATGCCGCCGTCGAGGCCCCCAAGGGCGAGTTCGGCGTCTATCTGGTCGCCGACGGTACCAACAAACCCTACCGTGCCAAACTGCGCGCGCCGGGGTTCCTGCACCTGCAAGCCATGGACCACGTCGCCGGAGGGCACCAACTGGCCGACGTCGCCGCCATCATCGGCACCATGGACGTCGTATTTGGAGAGATTGACCGCTAATGCTCCGCCGTCTTCATCCCGAACAACCCGAAAGCTTTGCCTTTACTGCTGCCAACCAGCAATGGGCCGAAGCGCAGATTACCAAATACCCCGAGGGCCGTCAGGCCAGCGCGGTTATCCCGCTGCTGTGGCGCGCGCAGGAACAAGAGGGCTGGCTAAGCCGTCCGGCGATTGAATCTGTCGCCGACATGCTGGGCATGGCCTATATCCGCGTGCTTGAAGTTGCGTCGTTCTACTTCATGTTCCAACTGCAGCCGGTTGGTTCGGTGGCGCATATTCAGGTTTGTGGCACCACGTCCTGCATGATCTGCGGGGCAGAAGACCTGATCGCAGTCTGCAAGGAAAAGATTGCGACCAAGCCGCATGAATTGTCCGCTGATGGCAAGCTGAGCTGGGAAGAGGTGGAATGCCTCGGCTCCTGCACCAATGCTCCGATGGCGCAGATCGGAAAGGACTATTACGAAGACCTGACCGCCGAGAGTTTTGGCAAGATTGTCGACGATCTGGCGGCGGGCAAAGTGCCGACGCCGGGTCCGCAGAACGGGCGCTATGCGGCGGAACCGCTGAAAGGTCTGAGCAGTCTTGCTGAATACGAAGCCGGGAAGCCTCAGTACAACGCAAGCGTCGAACTGGCGACGGATCTGAGCGACACGGTCAAGCGGATTGACGGAACCGAGGTTCCGATCCTGACCCCTTGGCTGGGCAAGGATGGCAAGCAGGCCGGTGCCTCGACCGCGGCGAAACCTCCGAAAGCGCCAGAAACGCCGAAACCGGCTGTGAAGCAGGCCGCAGAGGCCAAAGCCAAACCGGAACCGGAAGAGGCCAAGGAAGACCAGCCTGAAACGCTGACCGAGGCGCGGGATGGCAAGCCGGATGACCTCAAGATGCTGAAAGGCGTGGGGCCGAAGCTGGAAGAAACGCTGAACGAACTGGGTTTCTACCACTATGACCAGATCGCGGCATGGACGCCCGAGCAGGTGGCGTGGGTAGATGCACGTCTGAAGTTCAAAGGTCGCATCGAACGCGATGGCTGGATCGAACAAGCGGCCAAGCTTGCGGCGGGTCAAGAAACCGAATTCGCCAAACGCGCCAAGGAAGACGGCACATACGAAGACTAAACGACGGTGCCCATCCGGGGCATCCAAGGTGAGATGGACAAGGACAAGGAACAGGCCATAGCCCGAAAGGGACGACATATCGGCATCGTCATCGCTGTGACGATGGTGATCTGGCTTGCCATGAACATGTTCATCGGCCCCGCAATGGGACTGACGGCGCGCCATGCGCTGTTTTTCGATCTCGCCGCTCTGGCAGGATTTATCTATGCGGGCGTCAACATATTTCAACTCTGGCGCATGCGTCAGGACAGCTGAAGGTAACACGCGATGCTGAAGGATCAGGACCGGATCTTTACCAACATCTACGGGATGCACGAGCGCACGCTGAAGGGCGCGCAGGCCCGGGGGCATTGGGACGGCACTGCTGGCCTGATCGAAAAGGGCCGTGACTGGATCATCCAAACGATGAAGGACTCCGGTCTGCGGGGCCGCGGTGGTGCGGGCTTTCCAACCGGTCTGAAATGGTCGTTCATGCCGAAGGAAAGCGACGGTCGTCCGGCTTACTTGGTTGTGAACGCGGATGAATCCGAGCCCGGCACTTGTAAAGACCGGGAGATCATGCGCCATGACCCGCATACGCTGATCGAAGGCTGCCTGATCGCCTCTTTCGCGATGAATGCGCATACCTGCTATATTTACTTGCGCGGTGAATACATCCGCGAGCGTGAAGCACTTCAGGCTGCGATTGATGAAGCCTATGACGCAGGTCTTTTGGGCAAGAACGCTGCTGGTTCGGGATGGGATTTCGATCTGTTCCTGCATCACGGTGCTGGAGCTTATATCTGCGGTGAGGAAACCGCCCTGATCGAAAGCCTTGAAGGCAAGAAGGGTATGCCGCGGATGAAGCCTCCGTTCCCGGCGGGCGCAGGGCTTTATGGTTGCCCGACCACAGTGAACAACGTTGAATCCATCGCCGTTGTACCCACCATCCTGCGCCGTGGCGCCGATTGGTTCGCGGGCTTTGGTCGCCAGAACAACGCAGGCACCAAGCTGTTTGCAATCTCTGGCCACGTGAACAACCCCTGCGTCGTTGAAGAGGCGATGTCGATCCCCTTTGAGCAACTGATCGAGACCCATTGCGGCGGCATTCGTGGTGGCTGGGACAATCTTCTGGCGGTGATCCCGGGCGGCTCGTCGGTGCCGTGTGTGCGCGGAGAAAACATGCGCGACGCGATCATGGACTTCGACCATTTACGCAACGATTTGGGCTCGGGTCTGGGTACGGCTGCAGTGATTGTGATGGACAAATCCACTGACATCATCAAGGCGATCTGGCGTCTGTCGAAGTTCTACAAGCACGAAAGCTGCGGTCAGTGCACACCATGCCGCGAAGGCACCGGCTGGATGATGCGTGTGATGGATCGCCTCGTGCGCGGTGAAGCTGAGCTGGAAGAGATCGACATGCTGTTCGACGTGACCAAACAGGTCGAAGGCCACACGATCTGCGCGCTCGGCGATGCAGCTGCCTGGCCGATCCAGGGCCTGATCCGCAACTTCCGTGAAGAGATCGAAGATCGCATCAAGGCGCAGAAGTCGGGTCGCATGGGCGCAATGGCGGCGGAGTGAGCCAGATGGAGGTTTTCGCAGAATACAGCCATGCAGTCGCGTCGGTGGTGGTATTCACCCTCGTCGTGCTGTTCTTGGCCCCGTTTTCGGCTCTGGCCAAGCAGGGTAAGGGATTGGCCCCAGGGGCCACGCCCGAGCAGGATTATTCCGACAGGGCCTATCGTTTGAACCGGGCCTACTTGAACGGAACCGAGACGCTACCGGCTTACCTGACGGTGACAGTCGCGGCGATCCTGATAGGTGTTAGCCCGTTTTGGGTGAACCTGCTAGCCTCGATCGCGTTGTTGGCGCGTCTGGTAATGCTGTTCGTGCATATTCGCGGTATCGGTCAACCTCACAGTGGTTTGCGGTCGGTTCTTTATGTCGTTGGCTGGGCCAACATGTTTGTCATGGGCCTTATGGCACTGGTGGCGGCGTTCTGATGATGGCGTGGGGAAAATATAGGACGTTCGGCCTCAGGCACCTTAACAGCCGTGTTGCCTTCCTGAGTGCAGTTTTCGGGCTTGCGGCGGTTTCGGCCTGCGGGATTGCCACTCCGTCCGAAAATCGGGTTCAGTTTGACGGTCAGTCGTTTCGCGCAAAGGCAAAACCTGTCGATAAAAAAGTATCACCCGCTGACTTCACAGTCGTTGTGAATGGTGTCTCTGCTTCGTTGGACGGCGCGCGGGAAGCCGGGCGGTTTGAGGGCACCAAATTCTGCATCAAGAATTTTGGCTCTTCCAGAATCGTTTGGAAAGTTGGTCCGGATACCGAGCCACAGAACTTGCGTATCAGCGACGACAAACTGACATTTGTGGGAACCTGCCAACGGCCATGACGAATGTTTTTGCATATCAAGCCGTGACGCAGGGGATGTTATTGCATAGCACCCCGGCCAACCTTCGTCTTGGGAAACCCAAGACGAAAGGAATTGTCATGTCTGGTATGAAAACGCTCGCCCTGATGTTGGGTCTGACCCTGCCAACCATCGCCGAGGCAAAACCGCCCTTGCGCGAAGTCAAAGAGATCGACGACGAACTCTACTACATCGCTATCGCAAACGAGATCTCAGAGTATTGCCCGTCGATCAGTGGACGGCGCCTGAAAGCGATTGGTGTGATGTGGGGCCTGAAATCCAAGGCGAACAATCTGGGGTACTCGGACACTGAAATCCGGGCCTACGTGGATTCCGATACCGAAAAGGACCGGATGCGCGCCAAGGGCGAAGCGTATCTGGCGCAAAACGGTGTCACTTATGAAAATCCGAACTCTTTCTGCACGTTGGGGCGGAAGGAAATCGAAAGAAACAGCGCCATTGGCGTGTATTTGAGGGCGAACTAGACCATGTCTGACCTCCGCAAAGTGAATATCGACGGGCAGGAAATTGAAGTCGATGGTGCGATGACCCTGATCCAGGCCTGTGAAGAGGCCGGCGTCGAAGTCCCGCGCTTCTGCTATCACGAACGTCTGTCGATTGCTGGCAACTGCCGGATGTGTCTGGTTGAGGTTGTGGGCGGCCCGCCGAAACCCGCGGCCTCTTGCGCCATGCAGGTGCGTGATCTGCGTCCGGGGCCGGAGGGGCAGGCCCCGGTGGTCAAGACAAACTCGCCCATGGTCAAGAAGGCCCGCGAAGGGGTGATGGAGTTCCTGCTCATCAACCACCCGCTGGACTGCCCGATCTGTGATCAGGGTGGCGAGTGTGACCTGCAGGATCAGGCAATGGCTTATGGTCTGTCGGGCTCGCGCTTCAAGGAAGCAAAGCGCGCGGTGGACGATCTTGATCTGGGGCCGCTGGTCGGCACCGCAATGACCCGCTGCATCAGCTGCACCCGCTGTGTACGCTTTACCACCGAGGTCGCCGGGATCACCCAGATGGGCCAGACCGGGCGTGGTGAGGATGCCGAGATCACCTCGTATCTGAACCAGACGCTCGACTCGAACATGCAGGGCAACATCATCGACCTGTGTCCGGTTGGCGCGCTGACCTCGAAGCCGTACGCCTTCACCGCGCGCCCGTGGGAACTGACCAAGACCGAGAGCATCGATGTGATGGATGCTCTGGGATCGAACATCCGCGTGGATACCAAGGGGCGCGAAGTGATGCGGTTCCTGCCGCGCAACCATGACGGCGTGAACGAAGAGTGGATCAGCGACAAGACCCGCTTTGTCTGGGACGGCCTGCGTCGTCAGCGTCTGGACAAGCCTTATGTCCGCGAAAACGGCAAACTGCGCCCGGCTTCGTGGCCCGAGGCGTTGACCAAAGCCGCCGAGGCGCTGAAAGGCGCTGAGAAGCCTGCCGGGATTGTGGGCGATCTGGCCCCGGTTGAAGCCGCGTTTGCGCTGAAACAGATGATCGAAGGGCAGGGTGGTGTTGTCGAATGCCGTACCGATGGTGCCAAGCTGCCTACTGGCAATCGAGGTGCCTATGCCGGGACCGCCGCCATTGAGGACATCGATGGCGCCGAGCTTATCCTGCTGATCGGAACCAACCCGCGCAACGAAGCACCGGTTCTGAACGCCCGTATCCGCAAGGCTTGGGCACATGGGGCCGAGGTCGCTCTGGTCGGTCCGGTGGTGGATCTGACCTACGAATACCACCACATGGGTGACGACCGCGCGGCGCTGCAGAAGGTTGTCGACATGGGCGGCGATGATGAGATCAAGGGCAAACGCTCACTGGTCATCGTCGGGCAGGGCGCATTGCAAGAGGCGGATGGCGCTGCGGTTCTGGCTGCTGCGCAAACCATTGCGACCAATACCGAAAGTGGTCTGATCGTTTTGCATACTGCTGCTTCACGCGTTGGTGCAATGGATGTGGATGCCACCAACGAAGGCGGCATGGACGCCGTCAGCGCGGCGGACGTGATCTATAACCTCGGCGCGGATGAGGTCGAAATCGGCGAGGGTGCCTTTGTGATCTATCAGGGCAGCCACGGCGACCGGGGCGCACACCGCGCCGATGTGATCCTGCCGGGTGCGGCATATACCGAAGAAAACGGCCTGTTTGTGAACACAGAAGGCCGCCCGCAACTGGCGATGCGCGCCGGGTTTGCACCGGGTGAGGCCAAGGAAAACTGGGCCATCCTGCGGGCGCTTTCAGCTGAACTGGGCGCAACACTGCCCTTCGACTCGCTTGCGCAACTGCGCACTGCATTGATCGAGGCAGTTCCGCATCTGGCTCGCATTGACGAAGTGGCCCAGAACGAGTTTCAGGCGCTGGACGCAGGCCCTCTGGGCAAAGCGACCTTCCGAAACACGGTCAAGGATTTCTATCTGACCAACCCGATTGCGCGGGCTTCGCAGCTGATGGCCGAGCTATCGGCGCAGGCACAGGCCCGCAAATCCGAGAAGATTGCAGCGGAATGAACCAGAGCTGTTTCATATCGCAGGTAAAAGCGGCTGCCGGGTGGCAGTTCGCCGCGCCTGATTTGTGTGTGAAACCCAAGATTAAGGGTGGCGCAATGGCAGCAGATGCTGTTTACACCAACGCGCCGACCCAGCCGCAGTTTGCGCAGGCACAAGGCCTTTGCTTCGCTCGCGGAAAACGGAATACCCACGGTGTGAGGACCAATGGCTGATTTCTTTAACACCCCAGGCGGAATAGCCATCATCATTCTGGCGCAAGTGCTTGCTGTCGTTGCGTTTGTGATGATCTCGCTGTTGTTCCTTGTTTATGGCGACCGCAAGATCTGGGCGGCTGTTCAGATGCGCCGCGGACCCAACGTGGTTGGCGTCTATGGCCTGCTGCAATCGGTGGCGGATGCGCTGAAATACGTGGTCAAAGAGGTTGTGATCCCGGCCGGTGCAGACCGCACGGTCTTTATGCTGGCGCCGTTAACTTCCTTCGTGCTGGCGATGATCGCTTGGGCGGTGATCCCGTTCAACGATGGCTGGGTGCTGTCGGATATCAACGTCGCTATTCTCTATGTCTTCGCCGTGTCTTCATTGGAAGTTTATGGCGTGATTATGGGCGGTTGGGCGTCGAACTCAAAGTACCCGTTCCTCGGCTCGCTGCGGTCTGCGGCACAGATGATTTCCTATGAGGTCTCGATCGGCCTGATCATCATTGGTGTGATCATCTCAACCGGTTCGATGAATTTTGGTGACATCGTCCGTGCGCAGGATGGGTCGTTCGGCTTCTTCAGCTGGTACTGGCTGCCGCATTTTCCGATGGTGTTCCTGTTCTTCATCTCGGCGCTGGCCGAAACCAACCGGCCTCCGTTTGACTTGCCCGAAGCGGAATCGGAACTGGTTGCCGGGTATCAGGTCGAATACTCGGCCACACCTTTCCTGCTGTTCATGGCCGGTGAATACATCGCCATCTTCCTGATGTGCGCGCTGACCTCGCTGCTGTTCTTTGGCGGCTGGCTGTCGCCGATCCCGGGCCTGCCTGATGGCGTGCTGTGGATGGTCGCGAAGATGGCTTTCTTCTTCTTCATCTTCGCGATGGTCAAGGCAATCACGCCCCGTTACCGCTATGACCAGCTGATGCGGCTGGGTTGGAAAGTGTTCCTGCCGTTCTCACTGGTCTGGGTGGTCTTCGTGGCCTTTGCGGCGAAATTCGACTGGTTCTGGGGCGCGTTCGCGCGTTGGAGCGTAGGAGGCTGATCATGACGCAAATCGACTATACCCGCGCTGCCAAGTACTTCCTTCTGCAGGACTTCTGGGTCGGCATGAAGCTGGGGCTGAAGTATTTCTTCGCGCCCAAGGCCACTGTGAACTACCCGCACGAAAAGGGCCCTCTTTCCCCGCGTTTCCGGGGCGAACATGCTCTTCGCCGTTACCCGAACGGAGAAGAACGCTGCATCGCCTGCAAACTGTGCGAAGCGGTCTGCCCGGCGCAAGCGATCACCATCGACGCTGAACCACGCGAAGATGGCAGCCGCCGCACCACGCGCTATGACATCGACATGACCAAGTGCATCTATTGCGGCTTCTGCCAAGAGGCTTGCCCGGTCGATGCCATCGTCGAAGGACCGAACTTCGAATTCGCCACTGAAACCCGCGAAGAGTTGTTCTATGACAAGGAAAAACTGCTGGACAACGGCGAACGCTGGGAAGCCGAAATCGCCCGCAATCTGGAAATGGACGCGCCGTACCGATGAGTGACACGCCGACAAATCCGTTCGAGCTGATGATGAAGCAAGCTCAGGACATGGCCAAGGCGATGAACCCGGCGATGGAAAGCTTCTCGCCCAAAGGGTTCGAGGCGCTATGGCCGACCATGCCCAAAGAGGTCATGGAGATGATGTTCGGCAACGCCGTCAACAAGGACGGTCTGGATGCCAAAACCCGCTTGCTGCTGACGTTGGCCGGTCTGACCTGCCAGGGCGCGCAAGCGGACTCGGCGGTTCGTCAGACCGTGCGTCACGCGCTGGAAGCTGGCGCAAAGAAACAAGAGATCGTGGAAACGATCGGTCAGATGTCGGTCTTTGCCGGCATCCCGGCCATGACCCGTGCGCTGGATCTGGCGCAAGAGGTCATGGGCGACAACGAGGATGAGGATCAATGACCGTCTTTGCCTTCTATCTGTTTGCCATCAGCGCCATCACTGGCGGGCTGTTCACGGTGATCAGCCGCCAGCCGGTGCACTCGGTGCTGTGGCTGATCTTGTCGTTCCTGTCCTCGGCAGGGCTGTTCGTGTTGCTGGGGGCCGAGTTCGTGGCGATGCTGCTGATCATCGTCTACGTGGGCGCGGTCGCGGTTCTGTTCCTCTTTGTCGTGATGATGCTGGATGTGGATTTTGCTGAGCTCAAGGCTGAGATGGCGCGCTATATGCCGCTAGCCCTGCTGATCGGTCTGGTCATCCTGATGCAGTTCGTCATGGCCTTCGGGGCCTGGGACAGCGCGCAGGGAGCGGCAGCCAATCTGGCACAGCCGGTTCCAGCGGATCGCCACAACACCGAGGCGCTCGGCGTCATTCTTTATGATCAATACTTCCTTCTGTTCCAACTGGCGGGCCTGATCCTGCTGGTGGCGATGATCGGAGCCATCGTGCTGACCCTGCGCCACCGTCGTGACATTAAGCGTCAGGACATCGTCGGCCAGATGATGCGCGACCCGGCCAAGGCGATGGAACTGAAGGACGTAAAACCGGGGCAGGGACTTTGAGACGATGATCGGACTTGAACACTATCTTACGGTCGCGGCGACGCTGTTCGTCATCGGCATCTTCGGTCTCTTCCTGAACCGCAAGAACGTCATCATCCTGCTGATGAGCATCGAACTGATGCTGTTGGCGGTGAATATTAACCTCGTGGCGTTTTCAAGCTTCCTCGGCGATCTGGTCGGTCAGGTGTTTACGCTGTTCGTGCTGACCGTTGCAGCGGCCGAGGCGGCGATCGGGCTGGCCATTCTGGTCTGTTTCTTCCGCAACCGTGGCACCATCGCGGTTGAAGACGTCAACATGATGAAGGGGTAAGGGAATATGGAAACCACCATCCTCTTTGCCCCGCTTGTGGGCGCACTGATCTGCGGCTTTGGCTGGCGCTTCATCGGTGAAAAGGCCGCAATGTGGACCGCCACAGGCCTGCTGTTTCTGGCATGTCTGCTATCGTGGATTGTGTTCTTCACCTTTGACGGGGTGACCCAGCAAGTAGAGATCATGCGCTGGATCGAGAGCGGCTCGTTGTCGACAAGCTGGGCCGTGCGCCTGGACCGGCTGACCGCGATCATGCTGATCGTGGTGACGACCGTTTCCGCACTCGTACACCTGTATTCCTTTGGCTATATGGATCATGATCCGCAATGGCGCGAAGGCGAAAGCTATAAGCCGCGCTTCTTTGCCTATTTGTCCTTCTTCACATTCGCCATGCTGATGCTGGTGACAGCGGACAACTTGGTGCAGATGTTCTTTGGCTGGGAGGGCGTGGGCGTCGCGTCCTATCTGCTGATCGGTTTCTACTATCGCAAACCATCGGCCAACGCCGCTGCGATCAAAGCATTCGTAGTAAACCGGGTTGGCGACTTTGGGTTTGCTCTGGGCATTTTTGCGCTGTTCTTCCTGACCGACAGCATCAACTTCTCAGATATCTTTGCCTCGGCGCCGCAGTTGGCGGATACGCAGCTGCACTTCCTGTGGGGTGAGTGGACCGCCATCGAGGTGATCTGTGTGCTGCTGTTCATCGGCGCGATGGGTAAGTCGGCGCAGCTGATCCTGCACACATGGTTGCCCGACGCGATGGAAGGTCCGACGCCTGTGTCCGCCTTGATCCACGCTGCGACCATGGTGACCGCAGGTGTATTCCTGGTCTGCCGCATGTCGCCGCTGATGGAGTTCGCGCCGGGCGCGACCGGGTTCATCACAGTGCTGGGTGCCTCGACTGCATTCTTTGCCGCGACCGTGGGTCTGGTTCAGACCGACATCAAGCGCGTCATTGCTTATTCGACCTGTTCGCAGCTGGGCTATATGTTCGTTGCTGCGGGTGTTGGCATGTACTCGGCCGCGATGTTCCACCTGTTCACGCACGCGTTCTTCAAGGCGCTGCTGTTCCTTGGCGCCGGCTCGGTGATCCACGCCATGCACCACGAGCAGGAGATGACCGAATACGGCGGTCTGCGGAAGAAAATCCCCTATACCTTCTGGGCGATGATGATTGGTACGCTGGCGATCACCGGTGTCGGCATTCCGCTGACGACTATCGGGTTCGCCGGGTTCCTGTCTAAGGACGCCATCATCGAGAGCGCTTATGCGGGCGGCTCGGCCTATGGCTTCTGGCTGCTGGTGATCGCGGCTGCGTTCACCTCGTTCTACAGCTGGCGTCTGATCTTCCTGACCTTCTACGGTAAGCCGCGTGGCGATCAGCATACGCATGACCACGCGCAGGAAAGCCCGATGGTGATGCTCGTGCCGCTGGGCGTTCTGTCTCTGGGTGCGGTCTTTGCTGGCATGATCTGGTACGGCAACTTCTTTGGCCATGCGGACAAGGTCGGCAAGTTCTATGGCATTCCAGTTGCCGAAGCGTCCGAGCACGCAGAGGCCGGTGATCACGGTCAGGCGGATACGGCCCATGCAGAGGACGACCACGCGTCGGCTACTCATGCTGATGACGCAGCACATGCTGACGCTGCCCATGGTGAGGATGACGCGCATGGCGACAAGGCCGCGCATGGTGGCGATCATCACTACGCCTTCGCAGGCAAGCCGGGCGAGGGAGCGCTCTATATCGCACCTGACAACCACATTCTGGATGATGCACACGCGGCTCCGAAGTGGGTCAAGGTCTCGCCCTTCGTGGCGATGGTGCTGGGTTTCGTCATGGCCTACTGGTTCTATATCGTGAACCCGTCTCTGCCGGGACGTCTGGCGCAGAACCAGCGACCGCTTTACCTGTTCCTGCTGAACAAGTGGTACTTTGACGAAATCTATGACGCGATTTTCGTCAAACCCACTGTGGCGCTTGGCCGATTCCTGTGGAAACGCGGCGATGGAAACACTATCGACGGCTTCCTGAACGGTGTCGCCATGGGCGTTGTTCCCTTCTTCACCCGCCTCGCAGGCAAGGCGCAGACGGGCTACATCTTTACTTACGCCTTCTGGATGGTTCTGGGCATCGCCGCCCTTGTCACCTGGATGTCGATCGGCGGAGGCGCACACTAATGGATAATATCCTCTCCATCGTCACCTTCATCCCCGCAGTGGCGGCAGGCATTCTTGCCCTGTTCCTGCATGGAGATGACGTGGCCGCGCAGCGCAATGCGAAATGGGTCGCGCTGGTGGCAACAACGGTGACGTTCCTGGTCTCGATCGGCATCTATACGGGCTTTGATCCGTCCAATACCGGCTTCCAGATGGTGGAAGAAGGTGAGTGGCTGCTGGGCCTGAAATACAAGATGGGCGTAGACGGCATCAGCGTTCTGTTCGTGCTGCTGACCACCTTCATCATGCCCCTGACCATTCTGGCCAGCTGGCAGGTCACCGACCGCGTCAAGGAATACATGATCGCCTTCCTGCTGCTGGAAACGCTGATGCTGGGCGTGTTCATGGCGTTGGATCTGGTGCTGTTCTACCTGTTCTTCGAGGCAGGCCTGATCCCGATGTTCCTGATCATCGGCATCTGGGGCGGCAAGGATCGCATCTACGCCAGCTTCAAGTTCTTCCTCTACACCTTCCTCGGCTCGGTGCTGATGCTGGTGGCGATGGTTGCCATGTATGCGGACGCGGGCACTACTGACATCGAAGCTCTGATGAGCCACCATTTCTCGTCCGAAGGTTTCAGTGTTCTTGGCTTCTATATCGTCGGCGGGATGCAGACGCTGATGTTCTTGGCATTCTTTGCCTCGTTTGCGGTGAAGATGCCGATGTGGCCGGTGCACACTTGGTTGCCCGATGCGCACGTGCAGGCGCCGACTGCGGGTTCGGTTGTGCTGGCGGCGATCCTGTTGAAGATGGGCGGCTATGGCTTCCTGCGGTTCAGCCTGCCGATGTTCCCTGTGGGCTCGGCGGTGATGACCGATCTGGTGTTGTGGATGTCGGCCATCGCCGTGGTCTACACCTCGCTGGTGGCGCTGGTGCAGGAAGATATGAAAAAGCTGATCGCATATTCCTCGGTCGCGCATATGGGCTTTGTGACGATGGGTATCTTTGCGGCGAACCAGCAGGGTATCGATGGCGCGATCTTCCAGATGCTCAGCCACGGGTTCATTTCGGCCGCGCTCTTCCTGTGTGTCGGTGTGATCTATGACCGGATGCACACCCGGGATATCGACGCATACGGTGGTCTGGTGATCCGAATGCCCGCATACGCGCTGGTCTTCATGCTGTTTACCATGGCCAATGTTGGCCTGCCGGGCACCTCTGGCTTTATTGGTGAATTCCTGACCCTGATGGGCGCGTTCCAGGTCAACACCTGGGTGACTGCAGTGGCGGCGACTGGTGTGATCTTCTCGGCGGCTTACGCGCTGTGGCTGTACCGCCGCGTGGTATTCGGCGACCTGATCAAGGAAAGCCTCAAGGCGATGACGGACATGAGCTCGCGCGAGCGGCTGATTTTCGCACCGCTGATCGTGATGACGATCCTGCTGGGCGTCTATCCGTCGCTGGTAACGGATGTGATCGGCAACTCGACCGCTGCACTGATTTCGAACTATGACACGGCTCTGGCCGCGGCTGAAGCCGTGACCCAGACGGCCGCTTCGCATTAAGGGGGCTTTGGAGACATGATCCAGGCTGATCTGACAATAATCCTGCCAGAGATCGTTCTTGCCGTATATGCGATGGCCGCTCTGATCGGGGCTGTCTATACGGTGAAAGACGGGCTGGCGCCGATCCTTGTGTGGTCGACCGCTGGCCTGATGGCACTGCTGGCCATCTGGATTGCCACCAATGGCGACGGCGTCAACGTGGCCTTCAACGGCATGTTCATCGACGACGGGTTCTCGCGCTTTGCCAAGGTTGCGATCCTGCTGTCCGCTGCAGCCGTTCTGGTGATGAGCCAAGACTACATGTCGCGTCGCGGTTTGCTGCGGTTCGAATACCCGCTGCTGGTGGCTCTGGCCGCCGTGGGCATGATGATGATGGTCAGCGCCGGTGACCTGATGTCGCTGTATATGGGGTTGGAACTGCAGTCGCTGTCCCTTTACGTCGTGGCCGCCCTGCGCCGCGACAGCGCGAAATCGACCGAAGCCGGTCTGAAGTACTTTGTGCTGGGCGCACTCAGCTCGGGTCTGCTGCTGTATGGCGCGTCGCTGGTCTATGGCTTTACCGGAACCACACTGTTCTCGGGCATCATCCAGACCGTTCATCACGGAGAGATTTCGGTTGGCCTGCTGTTCGGCCTGATCTTCCTGATCTCGGGTCTGGCGTTCAAGGTCTCGGCTGTGCCGTTCCACATGTGGACGCCGGACGTCTACGAAGGCTCGCCCACGCCGATCACCGCCTTCTTTGCCACCGCCCCAAAAGTGGCGGCGATGGCCCTGTTCGCCCGTCTGATGCACGACGCCTTTGGCGGCGTGATCAAGGACTGGCAGCAGGTGATCGTGCTGCTGTCCGTGTTGTCGATGCTGCTGGGCGCGGTTGCCGCGATTGGCCAGCGCAACATCAAGCGGCTGATGGCATTTTCGTCGATTGCCCATATGGGCTATGCGCTGATTGGCCTAGCGGCGGGTACGGAGCTGGGCATCAAGGCGATGCTTATGTATCTGGCGATCTACGTGACCATGAATATCGGCACCTTCGCCTTCATCCTGATGATGGAGCGTGACGGCAAACCCGTCACTGATATCGACGCGCTGCGACAGTATTCCAAGCGCGATCCCGGCAAGGCGCTGGCTGTGCTGATTCTGATGTTCAGCCTTGCGGGCGTACCGCCTATGCTGGGCTTTTTCGCCAAGTTCGGCGTCTGGCAGGCCGGTATCGGCGCGGGGCTGACCGGACTGGTCATCGTCTCGGCCATCGCGTCTGTGATCGGTGCGTTCTATTACCTGCGGATCGTGTTCTACATGTATTTCGGGGAAGAGAACGAAGATCCGATCGAAACACGTTCCACGCCGGTACTGTGGGTCGCCCTGATGGGGTCGGCCGCGCTGATGCTGGTTGGCGTGTTCTATCAGTTCGGCATCGAAGGCGCGGCAGCAGCCGCGGCGGCAACGCTTGTCAACTGACGTGTCGGACATCCAATCGCAGGAGGCTCGGTCAACGGACCGGGCCTTTTTGCCATGACCGATTGGCCCCAAGGATACGGACTGCACATCGTGCAGGAGGTCGACAGCACCCTGAACGAGGCCGCCCGGCTTGCCCCAACGGCGCCGGGTCCGGTCTGGATCATGGCGCACCACCAGACCGCGGCACGCGGTCGGCGGGGCAGGGCATGGGCCAATCCTAAAGGTAATTTGGCAGCGACCCTGTTGATGCGCCCGCAGGGGAATCCGGAACAGGCGGCGCTGCGCAGTTTTGTAGCGGCGCTGGCGTTGTTTGACGCCTGCGTTGCGGTCACAGGGCGGGCGGCGGGGCTGTCCCTGAAATGGCCAAATGATGTGCTACTGAACGGCGGCAAGCTGGCCGGTATCCTGCTGGAAAGCACCGGTCAGGGGAGAGAGCTGTCCCATCTGGCCATTGGCATCGGCGTGAACCTCTCTGAGGCGCCCCCGGCCTATGCGGTAGAACAAAGCGCCGTGCGTCCTGTGTCTCTGCTGTCGGAAACTGGTGCGGCCGTTATCCCCGAGGATTTTCTGACCGAACTGGCCGCAGCCTATGCAAGGTATGAAACTCAATTCGTCACCTACGGGTTCGAGCCGATCCGCACCGCATGGCTGTCCCGCGCCGCCAAGTTGGGCGAGGTGATCACCGCCCGCACCTCAACCTCAGAGACGGTGGGAACCTTTGAAACCGTGGACTCGAACGGCAACCTTGTCCTAAAGACCGCCAAGGGCCGCGTCAGCATTCCCGCGGCGGACGTGTTTTTCTGAAGGAGGCGCAGATGCTTCTGGCAATTGACTGCGGCAACACCAACACCGTTTTCTCGATCTGGGATGGCGAGCAGTTCCTGTGCACGCTGCGCACCTCGACCCACCATTCCCGCACGGCGGACGCCTATTTCACCTGGTATTCGACGCTGGTGAAACACTACGGAATTGACGCGGACATCACCGATGTCGTGATCGCCTCGACTGTGCCGCGCGTAGTCTTCAACTTGCGTATCTTTGCCGACCGCTTCTTTGGTTGCCGCCCGCTGGTTGTTGGCAAGCCGGAATGTCTGCTGCCCGTGGCACCGCGCATTGACGAGGGGACCATTCCCGGACCCGATCGTTTGGCCAACGCCGTTGGCGCGTTTGACCGCCACGGCGGTGACGTTGTGGTTGTCGATTTCGGGACAGCGACTAACTTTGACGTGGTCGCCTCGGATGGGGCCTATGTCGGCGGCATCATCGCGCCGGGCGTGAACCTCAGCCTCGAGGCGCTGCACCAAGGTGCGGCGGCCTTGCCGCATATCGACATCACCCGCCCGGAAAAGGTGATCGGCACAAACACGGTTGGCTGCATTCAATCTGGCGTGTATTGGGGCTACTCCGGCTTGATCGAGGGGCTGATTGCCCGGATCAAAGAGGAATACGGGATGCCGATGAAAGTTGTCGGCACCGGCGGGCTTGCGCCTTTGTTCGATCAGGCGGATGTCGGGTTTGACGCGATCGAAGACGATCTGACGATGCACGGTCTGACCGTGATCCATCGCTATAACAAGGAAAATGGCTCGACATGAGCAGTGAACGACTGATCTATCTGCCGCTGGGCGGTGCCGGCGAAATTGGCATGAACGCCTATGTTTATGGTTACGGCAAGCCGGGGCAGGAACGGCTGATCCTCGTCGATCTCGGGGTGACTTTTCCGGACATGGATACAACGCCCGGTGTTGATCTGATCCATGCCGATATCTCGTGGCTGCAAGAACGCGCAGACCGGTTGGAGGCCGTGTTCGTCACCCACGCGCATGAGGACCACGTGGGCGCGGTTGCGCATTGCTATGAGGCCTTGGGCGCGCAGGTTTTTGCGCGCGCCTTCACAGCCAATATCGCGCGCCGCAAGATGGAAGAACATGGCCACCCCGAGGACGCGGTTCAGACGGTTTCAGCTTGGCCCGAGCAGATTTCGGTTGGCCCCTTTAAAGTGGGTTTTCTGCCGGTTTCGCATTCCATTCCCGAAAGTGCCGCGCTTGTGATCGACACGCCCGAAGGCCGGATTGTGCATTCCGGGGACTTCAAATTGGACACGAACCCGGTGGTCGGTGAACCGTTCGATCCTGATCTGTGGGCGGAGATTGCCAAATCTGGCGTCAAGGCGCTGGTCTGTGACAGCACCAACGTGTTTTCGCCCCACGCGGGCCGCTCGGAATCCGAGGTTGGCCCCGAGATTACTAAGCTGGTCGAAAGCGCCGAGGGCATGGTGGTCGCGACCACCTTTGCTTCGAATGTGGCACGTGTGAAGACACTGGCCGAGGCGGGCGCGCGGGCTGGGCGTTCGGTTGTGTTGTTGGGTCGTGCCATGCGGCGGATGATCGAAGCGGCCACCGAAACCGGTATCCTTTCGGATTTTCCCAAAGTAGTCAGCGCTGAAGAGGCGGTAGAGCTGCCGCGCCAGAACCTTATGCTGATCGTGACTGGCAGTCAGGGCGAGCGCCGTGCCGCCAGCGCGCAACTGGCACGCGGCAAATATCGCGGGATTGAACTGAAAGAGGGCGATCTGTTCCTGTTTTCGTCCAAAACCATCCCTGGCAACGAACGCGGTGTGATCTTCATAATCAACCAGCTCAGCGAAAAGGGCGTGGACGTCGTTGACGACAGTTCGGGCCTGTACCACGTGTCCGGACACGCCAACCGTCCTGATCTTGAGAGGGTTCACGCGCTGATCGACCCGCAGATGGTGATCCCGATGCATGGGGAACACCGTCATCTGCGCGAGCATGCCAAGCTGGCCGAAGCTCGTGGTCGGACCGGCATTCTGGCCGTGAACGGCACGATGCTGGACCTGACTGGCAACGAACCCAAAGTGGTAGATTATATCGAAACCGGGCGCACTTATCTGGACGGGACCGTCAAGGTTGGCGCGCTGGACGGAATCGTACGGGATCGTATTCGTATGGCCCTGAATGGGCACGTGACGGTCACTGTCATACTGGACGAAGAAGACGAGCCGCTGGGTGAGCCGTGGTGCGACACGATGGGTTTGCCCGAGATCGGAACTTCGAAGGCCGCGCTGGTCGAGGTGTTGGAAGAGGACCTGAACCAGTTTCTGATGCGCGCCGATGCCAAAACTCTGCGCGACGATGACAAGCTGGAAGAAGCCATGCGCCGCATCGTGCGTCAGACGGCCAAGGCCGAGATTGGCAAAAAGCCCGAAGTAACGACGGTGATCAGCCGGATGAAGTGACGCCTAGTCCGCGTCTGGCATCGGATAGCCTTTGAGCTGCAGGAACAGGCTTTGTTCCTCGGTGTGCAGGTAGAGGGGCACGGTCGCAGGCGGCTCGGGGTTTGACACCCGGGCCGCTATTTCGGCCAGAACCACCTCTGTGATAAACGGCAAGTCCAGATCGCGTGCGCGGTCGAGCGGGACCCATTGCAAGTGGGATAGCTCATCCGAGGCGCGGCTGAAATCGTCCAAATCGCCTTGAATCGCGCTGGCATCGACCAAAAAGAACCTCGCGTCGAACCGGCGCGGGCGGCCCGGCGGTGTCACTGCGCGGAAAACGAATTGCAGAGCGTCAGCCGAAGGACGGTAGCCCATGGAGGCAAAGCCCTGCCAGTCCTCAGGCACCAAACTGCCCCAAGTGCCGGGCTCACCCAGTATCAGCCCGGTTTCTTCCCACAACTCGCGGATCGCCGCCGCTGCCAGCGCAGTCTGAAGCCCAGGTTCGGACTTTTCGTCCAGCCGTTCGCGGCAAAGCTCGGGCATGGGTGCGGCCAGGCGAATGTCCCGATCCGCCGCATCAACAGCACCGCCGGGGAACACGAATTTGTTGGGCATGAACACGGCTTTTGCGCCGCGCTGCCCCATCAAGATCGATGGCTCGGTCAAACGGTCCCGCAGGACGATGACCGTCGCTGCGTTTCGTATTGCTGATTTGTCTTCTGTCATAAGATGATTTGCCTGTACGCGCGGGTCATTACGCTTTTTCGAACCCGTGCATCCGACGCGCCCACTGATAGGCGATCATAGCGCCTTTCAACCGGGGCAGCAGGAACAGCGACAGGGCCGTACATCCGATGGCAAAGATCAGGAACATGGTCAGAGGCTCGGGGCGGAACTCGACATATGTCACATGCAGCGCCGGGGCCAGCAGGTGCCCGACCAGCAGAATGGTCAGGTAGGCCGGGCCGTCATCTGCCCGATGGTGAAACAGCTCTTGCCCGCAATTGCTGCAGCTATCGTTGACCTTAAGGTAGCCGTGCAACAGCTTGCCCTCGCCGCATTTCGGGCAACGGCCACGAAACCCTTTGATCAAAGCAGGACGTGTTGGACGGTCATCCTCGGTCGTGGTGTTGATCGTCTGATCTGTCATTTTGAAACTCGCGCGTTCGATTGCGCAGGATAATGCGCTTGTTTTGCTTCGCAGAAAAGGGGGGTGCGGCGCTTTGTGACTTAGGGCGACGGCGATGTGCCATCCAAAATTTTTGATTTTTTCGCGACGGAACCCGCGTGCCATTCCGTTTGAACCTATGTGAGCAGCGGCGATGGGGCCGCAAAACAAAGGGAAAACGATATGAAAAGCGCGAAATTCATTCCGGCCATCCTGATCACGGCCGTTGCAGTCACAGGCACCTCGGTTCTGGCGGCTGGGCCGAAAGATCGCGAACCTGTGAGCTTTCAGGAGTTGGACGCAAATGGTGACGGCCAACTGACCAAGGAAGAGATGGAGGCCCATCGAACGCAGCGATTCACCGAGGCCGACTCGGATGGCGATGGTCAGTTGAGCGTCGAAGAAATGCAGGCTGCGGCGCAAAAGAAAACCAATGACCGCGTGACCAACATGTTCGAAAGACATGACGCCAACAAGGATGGTTTTCTGAGCGAGGACGAGTTGCCCAAACCGCGTCGCGCTGGCAAGATGTTTGACCATATCGACGCGGATAACAGCGGTACGATTTCGGAACAGGAATATGCTGATGCAAAAGAGCGGATGGGCCGAAAGCACAAAAAGCACGGCAAGGCGGGCTCTGACGACAGCTGATGAAGGATGGAGGACCTGACCTCCCCACCGCACGAACTCCGCGGCGCGTCTGGCACCGTGGAATATTCGGACGATGTTTTGCTGCGGCAGTTTGCCAAGGGCGATGCTGTCGCAGCCCGCGAATTGACGGATCGGCTGGCTCCGCGGTGTTTGTCGGTGGCTATGCGGATGCTGGGCAACCGGGCCGAAGCCGAAGACGTGACTCAGGATGCGATGATGCGGCTGTGGCAGATGGCACCGAACTGGGTACCGGGGCAGGCCAAGGTGTCAACCTGGCTTTACCGCGTGACGCTGAACCTGTGTGTGGACATAAAGCGCAAAAAACGCCCGGACAGTTTGGACGATGTGCCCGAACCCGAAGACGGCGAACTCAGCGCGGTGGATCGATTGCAGGACGCGGCGCGCAAAGACGCGCTGCAGGCTGCGCTGGCGCAATTGCCGGATCGTCAGCGGCAGGCGGTGATCTTGCGGCATATCGAGGAATTGCCCAACCCCGAAATTGCCGGGATCATGGGTGTTTCGACAGAAGCGGTGGAAAGCCTGATCGCGCGCGGAAAACGTGTTCTGATGGCGATAATGGTCGAGCGACAGGATGAGCTGGGGTACGAAGATGGCTGACAACGACATGGACCTGAATCAGTTGTTTGCCCAAGCACGGCAAACCCGACCCGAACTGCCCGACGATCTGGCGGTTCGCATTCTTACGGACGCCGAAGAAGTGCGTCTGGCCCGGCTGAAACCCGCAGCACCGCCGCGTTCGATCTGGGCGCGGATACTGGATGGGATTGGAGGTTGGCAGAGCATGGGTGGGCTGGTTGCCGCCAGCGCGGCGGGTGTTTGGATCGGTCTGTCGGCACCGGGTTTTCTGCCCGACCCGGCGACGATCATCTACCCGCAAGAGACCAGCTTTGTAGTCGCCGACCTCGGCCTGGACACAACATTTCTGGAGGACGCCGAATGAGCGATAATGCCAAGCCCAAAAGACGATGGGTAACGGTCCTGTTGACCGTATCGCTGGCGCTGAACCTGTTGGTGGCCGGGGTTGCCTTGGGTACGGTGTACCGGGTCAAGGGCGGGGATCACGGCAAGGCACCTCCGGGGTTTGGCCCCGCGATTTATCGAGCGCTGCCCAAAGAAGATCGGAAAGCCTTGCGCGGAGAGTTGTCCGAACGGCATGTGAAAGGCGCGAAACTCCGGTCGCAGGACTTCGCCGCGCTTGAGGCCGCATTACGGGCGGAGCCATTTGATCCCGCGGTTGTGCAGGCGTTGCTGCAGCAACAGGCGCAGGCCATGGCTGAGTTACAAGGCGCGTTGCAGGAGGAATGGCTGGATCGCATCACCGCGATGACTGATGCCGAACGTCAGGATTACGCGGACCGTCTGCAAGAAGTGGTGCAGCGCAAACGCCACGGTCGTAAGCACAAGGACTAATCGCCGCAGGCTGCGATTTGCCGGACTCGAACCTGATTACGTCCGGCGGTCTTGGCAGCGTAAAGGGCTGTGTCAGCCGATTTGATCAACCCTTCCAGCCCCGCTGGCTGATGCGGCGGTGAGGTTCCATTAGGCTGGGTTGCGATCAGCCCGATGCTGATCGTGACCGGGATGGGGACAGCGCTGTCCGGGAGGTCGAAAGGCCTATCACGGATGCAATCACACAGACTACGGGCCAGTTTGAGGGCATGGGCCTGCGTGGTTTCCGACAGGCCGATCATGAACTCTTCCCCACCGATCCGGGCAATGAAACCGGCGGCACCGAAGGTCTGTTTCAACCGTTTGGCCGCTTTGATTAGCACCAGATCTCCGCTTGTATGGCCGAATTTATCGTTAATGGTCTTGAAGTGGTCCAGATCGGCCAGCATCACTGCAAAGCCTTTTCCGGTGCGCGTGGACTGATGAGCGATCTGATCCATTGCACGCATCGCATAGCGGCGATTGTGCAACCCTGTCAGGGGGTCCACCCAGGACTCGACTAGCCCGCGGCGCAACGAGGCACGCATCTGGTCCAGCTGGGTTTTGCGCTTGATCTGGCTCTCCAGACGCAACAACGCCTCTTCCGTGCAGAATCCGTCCAAGCAGATCGCATCGGCACCACGGTCCAACGCCTCTGACGCCAGTGCGGCATTGTCCTCAGCAAGAACGCCGATCAGAACCGTATGTCGGGTGGTGCTGCGGGATTTCAGATCAGCCAGCAGATTCAGGCCCGAGGGATTTGCGCTGATTTCAAAGATGATGGCATCCGGCACAGGCCCGGACAAAACGCCCTGCAGGTTTGTCGAGGTGTGCGCCGACAGGCTGTGCCGGGTGCGTTTCGACAGGGCGTTTTGCCACAACGCTCCGGTCCGTGCAGTCTGCGTCAGAATGGCCACACGGGCCGCTTTCGGGGGCATGAAGGGCGCGGCACCGGGTTCCGCAAAGCCCATGGGATGCGAGCCGGATTCGACGTGCAGATCCTGCGTCTCGGCCCGCGCGCGCAACAGGCTGCGCACCCTCGCCAGCAGGAACGTGTCTTTGAACGGGTGCACCAGAACATCGTCTAACCCATCCGCCAGGGCTTGCAACCGGGCGGCCTTGTCGTTTTGCGGCGCGATCGCAACCACCGGCACTCCGATCAGGTCCGGATCTGCCTGAACCAGCCTTTTGACATCCACCGCCGTCCCATCCGGCAAGGCCTGAGACGTCAGCACCAGATCGGGCTTGGCGCGCCGCAACAGGCCGGCAAGGCCCTGCAGCCGTTCGCCCTGTACGACGTGGTACCATGCTGCCGTCAGTTGGACTTTCAGCATGATGCGATTGGTCGAGGTCCCGTCGAGGACAAGGATGGTTCCCTGCACGGACATATCAGTCACCATTGATTGCATGCGTTGCCAAAGTGTTTATGAGTCTGGTTAACAAACCCTTTCCGTGACCTGATCCGGGGCAATTTTATGTCACTCTCCGCCCAGTCTGCAGAAACACTGGCGCTCAAGGTGTTGGGCTGGCTGGTGGGTAACGACGAATTACTGCCGGTTTTTCTGGGGTCTACCGGTGCTTCGGTGCAGGACCTGCGCGACCGGGCAGGCGAACCGGAGTTTTTGGGATCGATACTGGAATTTCTTATGCTTGACGATTCGTGGGTGATCGCTTTCTGTGACGCCAACTCCGTGCCCTATGATCACCCCGGTCAGGCCCGTGCGGTGTTGTCCGGTGGTGCCGACGTTCACTGGACCTGATCCAACAACCTTGCAGGAGCATTCAATGCCCATCGACGCGATCCTGTTCGACAAGGACGGAACTTTGTTTGATTTTGCCAATACCTGGGGCGCGTTCGGGCGCAACATCGTGCTGCGTCTGGCCGGAGGTGACCACGCACGCGCCGCCGAACTGGGTCGGCTTATCGGGTTCGATCTGGAGCAGGTAACCTATTCCGAAGACAGCATCGTCATCGCGGGCACCGTTGAGGAAATCGCCGAGGTCCTCGCCCCGCATCTGCCGGACATGACGCAGGACGAGTTGATCGATGTGTTGAACGCCGAATCGGCCGCGGCCCCACAGGCGCAGGCGGTTCCGTTGGACCCTTTTCTCGACAAATTGCGGCAGGCTGGTCTGAAGCTGGGCGTGGCAACGAATGACGGAGAGATGCCTGCGCTGCAGCATCTGGCCTCAGTCGGGATTCGCGATCATTTCGATTTTGTCGCAGGTTATGACAGTGGCCACGGGTTCAAGCCCGGTCCCGGTCAATTGCTGGCCTTTGCGGCTCATGTGGGTGTGGACCCGGAACAGGTGGCCATGGTCGGTGACAGCCTGCATGATCTACAAGCCGGACGGGCCGCGGGGATGACCACGATCGGTGTTCTGACAGGGCTGGCTCCGGCCGAAGCGCTGGCGCCGATGGCGGATGTGGTGCTGCCTGATATCGGGCACATTCCTGACTGGCTGTCCAAAAACTGATCGCACGTCGGTCAATTTCGGCGATACGGGATAAGAAACCGACATAGACTGTCGCAGACAGAGCGGCCAGACACCCTCCTTCGGGGCTTGCATAGGATTAAGCAAGTTCCGGAGGATCAAATGGCTGACACGAAAACGCGCAGACGTCGCAGTGGGGGACGGGCCGGTGCCGCCGAGCGCAGAGGCAGCGCGGTCATCGACCAGATGCCGTGGAACCCTCCAGTCAATGTCGACAAACCGACCGAACCACTGGATCAGGCCGGAATCGACGCGATCCATGAAGGGGCCATGCGTATCCTCGAAGAGATCGGGATCGAGTTCTACAACGAAGAGGCCATCGGCATCCTGCGCCAGGCTGGGTGCACCATCGATGGCGACAATGTCCGCATGGGCCGCGAGTTCGTCATGGAGATGGTGGCCAAGGCACCGTCACGTTTTACCATCACGCCGCGCAACCCCGACCGGACGATTGAAATCGGAGGTCGGACCATGGTGTTCGGCAACGTGTCGTCTCCGCCGAACTACTGGGACATGGAAATCGGCACCAAGGTTCCCGGCAATCGTGAGAGGTGTCGGAATCTGCTGAAACTGACGCAGTATTTCAATTGTATCCACTTTGCCGGGGGCTATCCGGTCGAGCCGGTCGATATCCACGCCAGCATCCGGCATCTGGACGTCCTCTATGACAAGCTGACCCTGACAGACAAGGCGATGCACGCCTATTCGCTAGGCAAGGAACGCGTCGAAGACGTGATGGAGATGGTCAGAATCGCGGGCGGCCTGAGCCATGAAGAGTTCGAGGCCACACCGCGGATGTACACCAACATCAACTCGACCTCACCGCTGAAGCACGATCATCCGATGATCGACGGCTGTCTGCGTCTGGCACGACGGGGGCAGGCGATCGTGGTGACTCCGTTCACCTTGGCTGGGGCGATGGCGCCGGTGACGATGGCCGGGGCCGTTGCGCAATCTCTGGCCGAGGCACTGTGTGCGATTGCCCTATTCCAATATGTCCGCCCGGGGATTCCCTGCGTGATCGGGACGTTTACGTCGAATGTGGACATGAAGTCCGGGGCTCCGGCCTTTGGCACGCCGGAATATATGCGGTCGACCCAGATGACCGGGCAGATGGCGCGGTACTACGGCCTGCCGATGCGGTCGTCGGGAGTGTGTGCCGCCAACGTACCTGACGGGCAGTCGGTGTGGGAGACGTCGAACTCTCTTTGGGCTGCCGTTCAGTCGGGCACCAACATGGTCTATCATGCGGCGGGCTGGCTAGAGGGCGGGCTGATCGCCAGCCCCGAGAAGTTCATCATGGACTGCGAAATCCTACAGCAAATCCAACGCTATATGCAGCCGGAAGTCACTGCGACAGGGCCAGACGAGATTGCCCTTGAGGCGATCCGCGCGGTTGGCAATGACGGCCATTTCTTCGGCGTTCAGCACACGCAGGACCGTTACACCACGGCGTTTTACCAACCCTTCCTCAGCGATTGGAGAAACTACGAAGGATGGAACGTAGCGGGCGGTATCTGGACCGCTGAACGGGCGCATCACATGTTCAAGGAAATCATCACCAGCTTTGAGCCTCCGCCAATGGATGAAGGCATCCGTGAAGAGCTTGCTGAGTTTGTTGCACGACGAAAGGCCGAAGGTGGGGCACCCACCGATTTCTAGGTTTTGGTCAATGGTTTCCGCCGTGAGACTCCAACGGATTGTCGGTATCTCACCAGCTATCTTGGGGTTTTGTTAAGGATTGTCAGGTCAGATTGGCACAGAAACCAATCTGGGACATCTCATGCATGGTCTGATCAATCGGGCGGTACAGTCTTTTGTTTGCGCGACTTACGGGCAATCTTGCTGGCTGCGCGTGACCGAGGCCGCCGAACTCGGCTTTGTCGAGTTCGAGGCCATGCTGGTCTACGACGATGACATGACCGTTCGGGTTCTGAACGCGCTTTGTGCAGACCTGAACCGCCCGCGCGCCGAAATCCTTGAGGATCTGGGAACCTATCTGGTTTCTCAACCGAACATGGAGGATCTGCGGCGGCTGCTGCGCTTTGGCGGTGTCAGTTATGTCGAATTCCTGCACTCGCTGGACGATCTGTCCGATCGGGTGCTGCTGGCCGTTTCCGACCTCAACCTGCCCGCACTTGAGCTGAGAGAGAAGGTGCCAACGGAATATAAGCTGTTCTGCCATCCAGGTCTGCCCGGCTATTCCAGCGTGATGGTCGGTGTCCTGCGTGCAATGGCCGATGATTACGGAGCTTTGGCGATGCTGTCGCATGACGGGCAGGAGGGCGAGGCTGAGGTCATTTCGATTGTTCTTGTCGAAAGCGCATTTGCCGAGGGGCGTCATTTCGATCTGGGGGCGCGAAAAACATGATGGATACCAGTGATCTGTCGGCGCTTCTGGAAACGCTATGCCCGATGTTTGTTCTAGTGGACGAAGACGGGCAGATAAAACGTGTAGGACCGACATTGCAGAAATTGCGCCCCGATCAGCCGATGGCCGGGAAAGGTTTTCTGGACGTCTTTGAACTGGTGCGGCCACGTGCCGTGACGACGTTGTTGGGGCTTATGACGCTGGCCGGAGCCAAGCTGCACCTCAAGCTTCACGACACCCCGCGCACAGCGTTGAAAGGGCTGATCGCCCCTCTGCCGCAGGGAAACGGCACGGTTATCAACCTGTCCTTTGGCATCTCGATTCTGGATGCGGTGCGCGACTATGCCCTGACCAGCGCGGATTTCTCGGGCACCGATCTTGCCATCGAGCTGCTGTATCTGGTTGAGGCCAAGTCCGCCGCGATGGAGGCCTCGCGGTCGTTGAACCTGCGGCTGCAGGGGGCTATGCTGGCGGCTGAGGAGCAAGCCTTTACCGACATGTTGACCGGGTTGAAGAACCGGCGGGCGATGGACGTGTTGCTGGGGCATTTGGTTTCCGGGAGTTCACCGTTTGCGCTGATGCATCTGGATCTGGACTTCTTCAAGTCGGTCAATGATCAGTATGGGCACGCTGCGGGGGACTATGTGCTGCAGCAGGCCGCCCGTATCATGGTTGAGGAAACCCGCAATGACGACACGGTGGCGCGCATCGGCGGGGATGAGTTTGTGATTATATTCAAAGATCTGTCGGACGAAGTTATTCTTTCCGCAATTGCGGCGCGTCTGATCGACCGATTGCAAACGCCGATGGTGTTCGAGAAGAACACCTGCCGGATTTCCGCCAGCATCGGAACCGCATTGTCCACTCAGTTCAAGCCCCCCAAAGTCGCCGAAATCCTGAATGCGGCGGACTTGGCCTTGTACGAGGCCAAAAGGAAAGGCAGGTCCCGTCACTGCCTCTATTCTGCGCTTGTGGGGCAGCGCTAGGAAGTGCCTCTTCCGGGGTGATCGATCTAACTCCGGCTATGTCAAAATCCGCGGATGCCCGGACGATCAGGTCTCGTGGAATAGGCGGGACAGGGTGGTTGCAATATGCTGCTTGATCCGGGGCAATTCTCCAACCACGGGCATCACATGGCCTTGGAACGCAGCCGCGTTCAGTTCTTGCGGAACATCATCAATCACATGGCCGCCATGGCAGGCAAAATACGGCAGGCACAAGGCCTGATCAGACAGGCCCGCGGCGGCTTCGGCAATAGAGGGGGGCTCTTCGACGAACCCCAGACGCGTCGATTTGAAAGCCAGGTGCTGCGCCAGATCAGTTGCAAAGGCGCGGGCCACGACTGAGGGGTTACGGCTGCGGCCGGATCCATGGGCGGCCAGCACCAGATCGGTCTCCCCTGCGGTCCATTGGTTTTCGTTCAACGTGTCACGCAGTGCCGCTGCAACCAGTCTCGGCAGGTCCGGGTCAACACCCAACGGATCCAGAATGCGCAGGTTTCGCCCGGACAGACGCTTGGGCAGGGCGCTGGTGACAAACCAGCCCTTGGCCATGAAAAGCGGATAGATCACGGCGTCATCGGTCAGCTCTGCCACGCGCTTTTCGAAAACGCCCGGAGCAGCCAGCGTGGCAGAACGCACAGTCACGCCATCACACAAGGCAGCCACCTCGGCGGCATAAGCGGCCAACGCTTGATCAGCCGGGATCGGGGCGGACGGCTGGCCATGGGCGACGATTAGGGCGTGGGGCATTTACTTGATCCTGTCTGCTTTCCCGATAGGTGTTCCCTGTCGCAACAAAGTCAATCCAAACCGTTCCGAGGTCAGCCTAAAAGTGTCAGCCAGAACCAGACTGACAGGATGGAAACCGCTGTCCCGACCAACACAGATGAGGCCGCAACCCGTTTGGCCCGGCCATACATGTTGGCGAAGATATAGGCGTTAAACCCCGGCGCCATTGCTGCGTTCAGCACGCCCGAGCGGAACAGGTCCTGCGGCAGACCAACCGACGATCCGAAAAACCAAACGAGGCTGGGGTGCAGCATCAGCGAAATGGCGCAGACATAGGCAATCGCGCGCAAGTCACCTTCGGGCTTGTATTTGACCAGCACGCCGCCCAGTGCAAACAGGGCGCCGGGCAGAGCGGCGCGGGTTATGAGGCCAAGCGCCTCGTCCACTACCGAGGGCACGCCGACCCCGGACAAGTTGACGACAAAACCTAGCGCGATACCAAGGATCAGGGCGTTGCGGAACATCGCTGTTAGAACCGACCGCACCATAAGCCCGCCGCCATTGCCACGGTTGCGGACCACCTCCATCACGGTGATGCCGACGGCATAGCAAAACGGCGCGTGGAAGGCGATGATCGCATAGTTGCCGGACAGGTTTCCGGGCCCGTAGGCGCGTTCAGTAATCGGCAGGCCCAGCAGGACCGAGTTCGAGAACAGGCAACAGAACCCTATGGCGACGCAATCCTCCCAGTCGCGGCGAAAGATCAGGCGGGCGCCGAACAGGCCAGCGGTGAAACAAAGCGCCGCGGCTGTATAAAAACTGGCCAGAAGTCGGGGGTCGAAACTGCTGCTCAGGTCCAGATGCGCGATGGCGAGAAACAGCAAGCAGGGGATCGCGAAGCCTTGGGTGAACTTCATCAGCCCGTCCACATGGACCTCTTTGAAATACCCCAATGATGTCGCGGCGTATCCCGCTCCGATAACCAGAAAAACCGGCAGAATGACGTCGATCAGGCTTTGCAGCATCTTGCCACCCTGAGGGATATCGCAGGCCGCGTCCGCAGCGTCTTACAAAGCCTGACGGATCACCATGCCATCATAGGCAGGAGTGACGTAGTCGGGAGTTTCAGCCTCGACCGTGGCATAGTCGAGGTCGATATGCATGTTGGTCAGCACCGCGCGTTTGGGTTTCAACTGGTCAATCCAACCCAGCGTCTTTTCCAGATGCGCATGGGTGGGGTGCGGCGATCTGCGCAGGGCGTCGATGATCAGACAATCCAGTCCTTCCATCAGGGCCCAGGAGCCGTCGTAGAATTCGGCCACATCCGGCAGATAGACCAGCTTGCCCATCTTGAACCCCAGAGAGTCGATTGACCCGTGGTTGACCTTGAACGGATGAAGCGGGATCGGGCCACCAGGGCCGTCGATTTCGAACGGGCGGTCGATGGTTTTCAGGTCCAAGATCGGCGGGTACGGAGAGCTGTCGGGCTGAATGAACGCATATCCGAACCGCCCCAACAGATCATTTTGGGTGTCGCCATCGGCCCAAACGGGAACACGCGCCTTCATATTAAAGACGATCATGCGCAGATCGTCGATGCCGTGCACGTGGTCCGCGTGGCTGTGCGTATAGACCACTCCGTCCAGCCGCCCGGTTCCGGTGCTTAGCAATTGGCTACGCATGTCTGGCGTGGTGTCGATCAGGACGGATGTGGTGCCCTCGGGCCCGTCGCGTTCCACCAGCATCGAACACCGGCGGCGGACGTTTCGGGGGTTGTTCGGGTCACACTCGCCCCAATGCCCGCCCAGCCGTGGCACGCCGCCGGAAGAGCCGCAGCCTAGGATGGTGCAGCGCAGCTCGGTCATGCGGCCGCCTTGTAGGTCGCGGCTTTGGTGAACAGCCGGTCGAAATTGGCCTGGGTCTGGGCGGCGAAATCGGCGTAGTCCATGCCGAACACCTCGGCCCCCTTGCGGGCGGTGTGGGCGGTATAGGCCGGTTCGTTGCGTTTGCCGCGATAGGGCGGTGGCGCCAGATAGGGTGCGTCGGTTTCCACCAGCACGCGGTCAACCGGAGCGGCGGCGAAGATATCGCGCAACTCTTGGCTTTTGGGGAAAGCGGCAATGCCGGACATGGACAGGTAAAAACCCAGATCCAGTGCGGCTTTGGCCAGTTCCGCCGAGGACGAAAAGCAATGCATGACGCAGGAGTAAGGCGCGTTGCGGTGTTCTTCGGCCAGTATGCGCGCCATGTCATCATCTGCCGCGCGGGCGTGGATGATCAGAGGCAGGCCGGTGCGTTGCGCGGCCTCGATATGGACGCGCAGCGATTGCTTCTGCACGTCGGCGCTGTCGGCGGTGTAGTGGTAATCCAGCCCGGTTTCGCCGATGCCCACGAACTTGGGATGCTGTGCCAGAGCGACCAGTTCGTCGGCGGTCGCCATCGGTTCATCCGCTGCGCTCATGGGGTGGGTGCCGGCGGCATAGAAGACGGGCGAGTGGGCTTCGGCAATGGCGCGGACGGTGGGTTCGTTGCGCAGGCGCGTGCAGATCGTGACCATACGGGTCACGCCCGCCTCGGCGGCGTTGGCGACGATCTGGTCCAGTTGCCCCTCGAAATCGGGGAAGTCCAGATGGCAATGGCTGTCGGTAATCTGGGGCGTGTCGCTCATCTGCTCTGACCGGCGGTTTCCTGTATCTTGAACACCGTATCTAGGACCAGAGCGGCAGGGTCAAGGTTCACCGCCTGACCATGTCGCGCGCGGGCTGTGATTGTCGCCGCGACCTCGGCCCATTGGCGGGCTTGATGCTGAGATGAGGACAGGCGCACCAGCGTTTCGGCTTCCTTCGGGGCGGCCTCTGGCGATGGTGGTGTGCCGGTAGCACCGGTCAGGGCGAGGCGGGACAAAGCGACATCGATCAGCGTGAGCAACAATTCAAACCGGTCGGCTGCACCGCGCTGAGCGGCGGCCTCGGCCAGCTTCAACGCACGTTGGCGATCCATGCGGGGCAGGGTACCCAGAATTGCGATCAGTTCGGCGTAAATCTCCAGCCCGCCCAGATTGATTAGTCGAACCGCATTGCCCACGGACCCGGCGGCCAGTGCGGCTAGGTGGTCTGTTTTTCCGGTCAATTCCGCACCGGTTTGCGAGAGCGCAGCTTGCATATCCTCGGGGCCGAGGGGAGACAGGCGCAAAGTACGACAGCGCGACCGGATCGTCGGCAACAGGCGCGACGGTTGGTGCGAGATCAGCAGCAACGTCGTACGCGCGGGTGGTTCTTCGAGCATTTTCAACAGGGCGTTGGCCGCGCTGACATTCATTTCATCCGCGGAATCCACGATGACCACCCGACGCCCGCCATCAGCCGAGGACAGGCCGAAGAATTTCCCAAGCTTGCGGATGTCATCAACAACGATTTCGTTGCGCAACCGCCCCTGATCGTTGAGTGAGCGGGTGATGGCGGCAAGGCCCGGCTCGGCCCCGGCCAGAATACGGTGGGCGACGGGATGGTCGGGATCAATCTCCAGCGACTCGGGCGGCGGCGGGGCGCCGAACAACCCATCCTCTTCGACCGGAGGCGTTGCCAGCAAGAACCGGGCGATCCGCCAGGCCAGCGTTGCCTTACCCACCCCGCGCGGGCCGATCAGAAGCCAGCCATGGTGCAGCCGGTCCGAGGTATAGGCGCTCAGAAACGCGTGCTCGGCCTCAGCCTGTCCGAACAGGTGCTGGGTTTCACGCGGATGCGGGGCTCCGGGGGCCTGATCCGGGATTGGGGTGTCGTCGCTCATCTATTGCCTGTCACAGTGCTTGCAGGACGATTTCTGTCACATCCTGTGCAACGCTGTCCATGTCCCGGTTGCCGTCGATCACCCGGAAACGGTCCGCGAACTCATCGGCCAGCGCCAGAAAGCCTGCGCGCATCTTCTCCTGCAGATCTACACCGAAATCCTCGAACCGTTCCTCAGTGCCTTGCCGCCCCTTGGCGCGGGTCAGGCCGGTTTGTGGGTCCATGTCGATCAGCAGGGTCAGGTCAGGTTCGCGCCCAATCATCAGACTATGCAACTGGTCAACCACTGCGCGCAGGTTGCCGCGCGACAGACCCTGATACATGCGGGTGCTGTCGGCGAAACGGTCGCAGATCACCACTTTGCCCGCAGCCAGGGCCGGTTCGATGGTGCGTTCCAGATGGTCGCGCCGGGCGGCGGTGAACAGCAGCAGTTCCGTTTCGGCCGACCAACGATCGGGGTCGCCTTCCAAAACCAGACGACGGATTTCCTCAGCCCCAACCGATCCGCCGGGTTCACGCGTCAGAACGACTTCACGGCCCAGATCCCGCAAGCGATCCGCAAGCATTCTCGCCTGCGAGGATTTGCCCGATCCGTCAATGCCTTCAAAGGTCAGAAACAACCCGGGGCTCGTCAAAACGCGTCCAAGGGATTGCCGATCACATCGGTCACAACGATACCGCCCACTGTCAGCATTCGGACAACGAACCCCCCGCTCGGAACGGCTTCAGCGGCAACCAAAGGGCGACGGATTTCCGGCAGACCTTCTGGCTTGATAACCAGCTCAGCTAATTGCTGACCCTTTTCAACTGGTGCGTTGACAGGACCTTCGTAAACAACTTCGGCCTCGATATTCTTGTCGCCCAGCACAGGGAACAGCAGGGTCAGATCCTCTTCAGGAACCAGATCTACTGTCTTTTTTGCCCCCATCCAGATCTTGGCCTGTGCTATCGGCGTGTCCGCGTTGGCAACTGTCCTCTCGACAAAATTTCGAAACGACCAGTTAACCACGGCCTCAGCCTCCTCTGCGCGGCGGGCGGTGCTGTCGAGGCCTGTTAGAACAAAGATCACCCGGCGGTCGCCTTGCTTGGCCGAGCCGACAAGGCCATACCCGGCCTCTTGCGTGTGGCCGGTTTTCAATCCATCAGCACCGATGCCCAATTTTAGCAGCGGGTTGCGGTTACGTTTGTTCGACGGTGCGCGGCCATCGAATTCAAAAACTTCCTCGGCGAACAGAGGATAATATTCCGGAAAATCGGAAATTAGCCGGTCCGCCAATACCGCAAGGTCATGTACCGACATCATGTGACCCGCTGCAGGCCAGCCATTGGAATTCGCGAAGTTCGAGTTGTCCATGCCCATCTGTTTGGCACGCTGGGTCATGTAGCGGGCAAATCCAGCCTCGGTCCCGTCGGGGCTGAGCGCTTCGGCGATCACCACGCAAGCGTCGTTGCCTGACAAAACGATGATGCCGCGCAGCAGATCCTCGACTCGGACCCGGTCCTGCGTGTTCAGAAACATGGTCGAGCCGCCATAGCTCATCGCGTGTTCCGAAACCGGTAGTGTTTCGTCCAGTGTCAACCGGCCATCGCGCAATGCCTCGAACGCCACATAGAGCGTCATCAACTTGGACATCGACGCGGGCGGAAGCGGTTGATCCGCCTCTTTGGATAAAAGGATCGTTCCAGTCGTCTGATCCATCACATAGGCCGCGCGGGCCTGTGTATCAAAGGCATGGGCGGGCAGGGCAAAAAGCGCAAGCCCGAGGGTCAAAACAGATGATCGCAGTGAGGACAGCATTAAAGGCCTCCGTTGTTTCAGTTTTTGACGGTAAACGCGTCGGTAAAGCCAAGGTCCTTAACGTCGCTTTGAATTGCTTTGCGTTCAGAACGAGTTGCTGCCGGGCCAACCAGTACGCGCCAAACCGTTTTGTCGCCAGTGTTCAGTTCACGAATATCAGCGGCCATTCCGTTCCGTTCAATCTTTGAGACCGCGCTCTTTGCGTTGGCTTGGACATTGAAAGTTCCGACCTGAACATACGGCTTAGTCAGAGAGCGCGGGGCTTTTTCCTGAGACGCTGCGGCGGTTGCAACGACTGGGGTGGGGTCTGCAGCGTCAATGGCTGCGGTTGCGCCTGCGACGGGCTCCAGCGGCGTTTCGGTAATGGCGTCGGGGTCTTTCTTTTGCCACCATTTCCGCTTGGCGGGTTTTTCCTTGGGTGGCGCAACCTCCGGATCCGACAGAGTTGGGGACGGTGTCGTCAGAGTTGTCGATTCAACGACTTCTTCCGCGGCCTCAGCCGTCGCTTCAGCGGTAGTATCTGATGTTGCCGCAACTGCAGCACCAGTTACGCCTGCTGCCGCGACAGGTTCTTTTTTCTGCCACCATTTTCGCTTGGCCGGCTTTTCCTTGGGCTGCGTCACTTCTGCATCAGACAGGGATGGGGAAGTGGTTGCCTGAGGCGTTGCTTCGACGGTTTCTTCCGCCGCCTCAGTTGCAGTATCTGCCGTTGCTGCAGTGGCCGCGGTAGCTACACCCGCGGCTGCAACTGTTTCTTTCTTTTGCCACCACTTTCGCTTCGCAGGTTTCTCTTCACCATCCGCTGAGGCATTGTCGGCGGTCTCTTGCGACTTGGTGTTGTCATCTGAAGGCGCGTTGTCTGCGGTTTCAACTTCCCCAGTTTCTGCCGGTTCTTTTTCCTCAACCGGTTTACGCCGCAGGGCGGTAACTTCGACTTTCGTAGGGGCACCAGCCAGGATGCCCAGTTTCTCGGCGGCTGCCGAGGAAAGCTGCAACGCTGGCCCTGGCAGATTTCTTTCCCGTCGGAACAGGGCGCCAGTGATGGTCTTGTTGTTGGTTGTGTTTTTGATCACTACACGCTCAGGCTGGGTTACGTCTGGGTGGGCAACCCAGATACCACCCAAGGATGGACGACCGTCCCATAGACCGGCTTCAACCACGTTAAAAGCGTCAGGCGCTTCGACGGAATCACCTGAATTGTCTGTGTAGTCTGGGAACAGTTCAACTTTGTCATCGGCTTGGGTGTCACCACTTTGGGCGTCTTCCGAAGCTTTGTCAGGGGACAAACCTTCCTCACAACCGGCCAAGGCCGCCAATGCCACGGCCAGCACCGCCACCGATCGCGTTTTTGCGCGTGTCTCAGTCGCTCGTTTCATTTTATCGTCCCTTGCCTGATGGGGCTTTTTTCTGGGCCCCGCTGCCGATCGCCGGTTCTGTGTTGCCGGCCTGCTGCGGTCTTTCTCGCAAAGCATAACGTGGGCAAAGTGTCATGGAAAGACCGCCGCACGCGCTTCGGCAAGATTTCCCTATTTGCTCTTGCCACCAGTTCGCGTTGGCCTTAGACCCGGCCTCACGCGGGGAGGTGGCAGAGTGGTCGAATGCGGCGGTCTTGAAAACCGTTGGGCGTGAGAGCGTCCCCAGGGTTCGAATCCCTGTCTCCCCGCCACTCATACCTGTCTCACTTCAGTTGTGTTTTCTGACCCGGAATTGTGCCGCAATTCCCGCGCGTTGACGCGTGCGCTTTCAATCAGAGACGGAGCAGATCGTACACTCAGAGCGCAATTCCGGTCGCAATCTCAGTGCCGCACTTTGGCGGGGTCGCTTTGGATTGGATTTCCCTGATAAGCGGCAATTTACAGGGAATTTTCGCAAAACGGGTCTGAGTTCCCTCATGTCTCATGCCAGAACTGCATGTTTTTCAGAGGCTTATGATGCAAATTCCCTAAAAGGTGGAACAGGGAATTTTCACGTGGGAACAGGGAATTGTTCCGCCAGATCAGGGAGGGCGAGCCTTGTATCAGGGACGCAGGATCTGGAGCTATCAAAAGCCGAACAGGCATTCCTGTTCAGCCCAGTCAAGGGGGTGGGTCACACTGACCAGACGCTTGAGCGTGAGTTCGGGCGGCTGGGTGCCGTCGAGAATCGCTGCCTGAATCTTCGGGGAGAGAAAGGCGAGCTGAGCACGGGTGCGGATGAAGGCGCCGGGGACGCTTTCCCGCCGCGCAATTTCCATCAGTTGAACCCCGGCTTTCAGATCTCGGGCCCAGCCATAGGCGCGGATCAGCATGGACCGGAGGTGGGGATCAGGTTGGGGTGCCATATCTCCGGCGATGACCTTGGCCTCGACGCCGCGGCGGCGTAGATCGAAGGATGCGGTGACGTGAGTGAGATCCGGGTGCAGATGGTCAGCAGCAATGCCAAGTGCGCTTGCCAGAGTTTTGGGGTTAAATTCGAGGTCGATCTGTCCTCGTGCAATTTTGCCTTTAGCCAGAAGAGCAGCGCCGACCTGACCGGCTTGGCGTTGAAGCCGGGTCACTAAATCCGCAACCGAAGCCTGAACCGCCTCCGCTGACCCGGCCTCCGGCTGCGCCAGAACTCGATGTGTGATTGCGGCGTCTTGCAGATGTCTGACGATGACATCAATGACAGCATTTTCTAGCGCGAGGCCGGGCAGTCGCCAGCCGGAGGTATCCTTGCCGCCCGAAATTAGGCGATTGGAGACGTAATAGCGCAACCGTCGGCCTTTGCGCGTGGTGTGGGTTGGCGTCAACCGATCACCAGTTTCGTCCTGCAGCAAACCGGTGAGCCAGGACCCGGGGGCAGTGGAGTGTTGGCGCGCATCGGAGCCGCCGCGTGCCCGCGAGCGGTTGGAGGCCTGTCGCATTTTTTCCTGCACCCGGTCCCAGATGCCCTGGTCGATGATCGCCGGATGTTGTCCGTCCCAGATCTTATCCTTGTGGCGGATTTTGCCGAGATAAACCTGGTTGCTCAGCAGATAATAGATCTGACCGCGTGACAGCGGACAATCCCCTTTCACGCTGCCATCCGCCCGAACAACCCGTTTTGACCGCAGCCCTTCTGCCGTTGCCCGTTCTTCTACTTTGCGCAGGCAACCCAGCTCGTCATAAAGCCCAAAGAGATGCCGGACCGTTCTGGCCTCCTCTTCATTCACCACCAGCGTTCTTGCTTTTGGATCGGGATGGCGATCATAGCCCAGAGGCAGGTTGCCACCCATCCAAAGCCCCTTTTTCTTCGACGCTGCAATCTTGTCGCGAATACGTTCGGCGGTGACTTCCCGTTCAAACTGAGCAAAGGACAACAGCACATTCAGGGTCAATCGACCCATGGATGAGGAGGTGTTGAATGCTTGTGTGACGGACACAAAAGAACAGTTCGCCTGTTCCAGCCGTTCGACGAGCTTGGAGAAGTCGGCGAGCGAGCGGGTCAGCCGGTCGATCTTGTAGACCACAACCATGTCGATGCGACCTGCATCTATCTCTTCCAGCAGGCGTTGCAGGGCGGGGCGCTCGAGTGTGCCACCGGACAGCCCACCGTCGTCGTAGCGCTCGGGCAGCAGGGTCCAACCTTCGTGTCGCTGGCTGGCGACATAAGCCACGCAGGCCTCATATTGCGCGTCCAAGGAATTGAAGTCTTGATCCAACCCATCTTCTGACGACTTGCGTGTGTAGATCGCGCATCGGATTTTGCGGCGCGGGTTCATTTGGCCCCCTTGCCGGTGAGTCCGAAGAAACGCGGCCCCGACCAATGCGCGCCGGTAATCTCCCTGGCGATGGCCGAGAGCGAGCGATAGGACCGACCGTTCCAGGTAAAACCATCCCCTGTCACATCGACCATATGGGTCACGCCGTTCCACTCGCGCAGCAGGCGTCCCCCGGGTTTAAGGGCAGGGCGGGAAGGCCGGGACTTCTTCTCAGACCCTTTTTCCAGCTTGGCTTTGACTTGTCGAGACAACCCGCCATGACGGCGGGACTGCATCTCAAAGGCGATAAAACGGCGCAGGAAGGGTTGGCTGAGCATGGCGGGTGTGGGTTGATCAAACAGTTGCTGCCAAAGCGTGACCAGATCCGATCGACCCATGGCGGCCAGATCTGCGACATCGCCAGTCTTCGTCATGACTCTTCTCCTGCTCCCACCGTCAGGTGATAGGTGGAAGAACCATCTGGTTTGTCGGATGCGCGTCGTTCAATTGCGACGCCTTTCTTCCGCAGACCGCTTAGAGCCGCTCGGACCGAATGAGATTGCCAACCTGTTGTTTTGCAGAGCGCCTCAAGACTTGCGCCACCCGGTCGGCGCAACAATGCTTGCACCTTGTCAATTTTGGTTTGCTTCCGCTTGGCCATGAACTGTCTCCTCTGATCTTGGGTCAACGAGATGCCGAACCCCGGTACTGAGGAGCGCCCGAATGGCTCGGGCGTGGGTCCAGTGATGCGTGGTTGGCAACAACAGTCCAGCTCTTTCTGGGGCAATCCCAGGAGGGGTATGTTTTGCGGAGCGATGCTGCCGCACACCCGATTATTCGTCAACAATCTTAATTGGTTACGATTTGGTTACTTTTGGTTTAGGGGTTGCGTCTCGTATTGATGACACCTACATTTGGCTCAATCGCCCAGACTATCAGGGCGGGAAACTGCTCCCGCAGGCAGCACTCATTGGAAACACAGGTTTCCGCAGAGAGCATTCAAAGGAGCAACGTCTCGGATCGATTGGTCCGGGGAGTTGCGATTTGTGCTCTCTCCGATTTTCCAGCGCGATCCCTCCATCTCGACGTCCTCGCGGCGTCACGCAAAAGGAGGCGGTTATGCCTGCCAAGAAAACACACAGCGACCTTCAGGCGTCCAATACGCCGATCTGGATGGCGGACAAAGTCGTCCAATCCCGGATCAGCCAGATCAAGCCCTACGCCAATAACAATCGGGTGCACGCGGCCAAGAATATCGACAAGCTGAAGGCTTCGGTGGCTCAGTTTGGCTTTGTCACTCCGATCCTTGTGGATGTTGCGGGCACAATCATCGCCGGTCATGGCCGCTATGAGGCCGCCAAGGCTCTTGGATTGAAGACCGTACCGACCGTTGTGGCCGATCATCTGTCAGACGCAGAAGTGCGGGCTCTGCGCATTGCGGATAACAAGCTGGCGGAATTGTCCGACTGGAACGAAGCGGCTCTCCAGATTGAGTTTGCCGAGCTGATGGATCTCAGCCTTGATGGCGAGCTGGACTTTGATCTGGACATCACCGGGTTCGAAACACCCGAAATCGACATTATAATCAACGGCGCGGGCGGGGCTGCGGAGACTGAAGCAGAAACTGTCGACACCCCGGACCCTGCGGCACCTGCAATTGCGCAGCCAGGCGACCTCTGGATTCTCGGAGATCATCGCATCTTCTGCGGGGATGCCCTGCAAGCCCAGAGCTACGACACCTTGCTGAAAGGCGAGACCCCGCAGATGGTCTTCACCGATCCCCCATATAACGTGCCGGTCAATGGGCATGTCCGCTGTGGTGCCGGTAACGATCACCGCGAGTTTGCCATGGCGTCAGGAGAAATGTCGGACAGCGATTTCCGAGGCTTCCTCACAGACGCGATCAACCATTTGTTCGACTGCCTGCCGAACGGGGGCATCGCAATGATTTGCATGGACTGGCGTCATATTGAAGAGTTGATTGCCGCCGGCAAGACATGCGGATTTGATCTCATCAATCTCTGCGTCTGGAACAAGACCAACGGAGGGATGGGCAGCCTTTACCGCTCCAAGCACGAACTGGTGCCGATCTTCAAGAAACCGGGCGCGCCGCATATCAACAATGTCGAACTGGGCAAACATGGGCGCAACCGGACCAATGTTTGGGATTGCGCAGGGGTGAACAGCTTTGGGGCAGGGCGCGAAGCGGATCTTGCTGATCATCCCACGGTGAAGCCAACAGCTTTGGTGGCAGATGCCATCATGGATGTGAGCCATCGCGGCGATGTCGTGCTGGACGCCTTTGGCGGTTCCGGCGCGACGTTGCTGGCGGCAGAGAAAACCGGGCGCCAGGCGCGGCTGGTTGAGCTCGACCCGGCTTATGTCGATGTCGCCATCCGTCGTTGGCAAGACATGACTGGTGAAAGAGCGCTGCATGCTGTCTCGGGGCAAACGTTCGATGCGCGCTCTGCAGTCGTAGACGCCACCTCAGAGCAGGAGGCGGATCATGTCTGACGATACGAAGGACTACGAGGTGGGCTACGGCAAGCCGCCCAAAGCGACCCAGTTCAAGAAAGGCCGTTCTGGCAATCCAAAAGGGCGGCCGAAAGGTGCTAAGGGCGTGAATGCCAGCCTGAAACGCGAATTGGAAGCCAAGATTACGGTCCGCGAAGGCGACCACGAAACTCGGATCTCCAAGGCGGAGGCGATTGCCAAGCGGGTCACGGCCAGCGCGTTGAAGGGCGACACGAAAATGTTGATGGCGCTGCTGAAGCTGGACGCAGATCTGTTCGACACAAGTGAAATGGACGCGCAAGAAAGCGCCCGTGCGCTTGAGCCGGACGGTGTCGACTTCGATATCCTCCGGGACTTCTTTTCCAGCCAACTGCACGGTGATGGTGATCCCGAAGATGGGGAGGTGGAAGATGACGGCTCCTGATCCTAAAATGGTCCTGCAAGCCGCTCGCGAGGTTTGCCGGGACAACTTCTTTCCCTTTGTTTGGCGTGTGTTTGACACGCTGCACCAGGGGAATGACCGCAGCTTTGATCCGGCTTGGCATGTGCGGGCCATGTGCCATGAGTTGGACAACGTTCGCCAAGGCGAAAACAAGCGGTTGATCATCAACATCCCGCCCCGGTGCCTGAAATCTGTCACCGTTGCCGTCGCATATGTTGCCCATCTTCTCGGTCATAACCCCAGCGCCAAGATCATCGTTGCCAGCTATGGGCTGGATCTGGCGCGCAAACATTCCGAAGATTGTCGACGGGTCATGTCCGCACGCTGGTACCGGGAAATGTTCCCTGAAACGGTTTTGGCTAAAAAGGGCAACACCTCAGAAGAAATCCGAACCACAAAGGGAGGCAGCCGTAAGGCTGTCTCCATCGGCAGTTCTGTCACCGGTCATGGCGCTGATTACATCATCATTGATGATCTGCTGAAGGCGGGTGATGCCGGCTCCGAAGCCGAACTGGTCAAGGCGCAGGAGTTCATTGAGGGAACCTTGTTGTCGCGCTTTGACAACCCGGCCGAAGGGCGCGTCGTCATGGTTGCGCAGCGGTTGCACGAGATGGATCCGCCGGGTTACCTGCTCGAACGCGGAACCTATCGGCATCTGAACTTGCCCGCCATCGCTGAAGAACATGAGACGGTGCCTCTTGGGCGCGGAAATGTCATGCGCCGCAAACCGGGTGATCTTCTGTGTCCGTCGCGCCTGGATCAGCAAACGTTGGATACCAAGCGTCGCGAAATGGGCGCGGCCGTGTTCAATTGCCAGTATCAGCAGAACCCAATTGCACCGGATGGATCACCCTTGCGCTGGGAGTGGTTCGGTACTTACGAAACCATCGATGATCGTCGCTGGTTCCAACTGGTCGTTCAGAGCTGGGATACGGGCATGTCTGCGGATCCCCGGTCCGACTTCTCGGTCTGTACGACCTGGGGCTTCCGCGAAAACGCGTGGTTCCTTCTTGACGTTTGGCGAGGGCAGGTGGACTACACGGACCTGAAGTCCAGGGCATTGAACCTTGTCGACCGCTGGGATCCCGACCGCGTTCTTATCGAAGATGCGGCAAGTGGAAAACCACTCTTTGACGAGTTGTTCTTTGACGATCGTCGCCGGTACGAACGCATTAAGCCTGACAAGGATAAGGAAACCCGGTTCCAGTCAGCATGTGCACCGGTAGAGGAGGGCAAGGTAAAGTTGCCAATTGATGCGCCCTGGCTGGTGGCATTCAAACGCGAGCTGCAATCCTTTCCGCGTGGGCGCAACGATGATCAGGTCGACAGCGTCTCGCAATTCCTGAACTGGTCCAAAGGTCTGGGCTTCTACCGGGCCCTTGGTCGTGATCACCAGATCAACATCGATCGTCGGGAGCGTAATCGAGAGAGGGTTAGGCGACGGTAGAGTCTCTTAGTAAAGCTTGAGGACGTATCGAGCCGTGCTTCAAAGGTGGTCACCTCTATCTATCCTGCGAGCGGCCTCAATGACTGCTCGCATCCGCAAACCAGTCTTTTGGCTATAGCTGTCGGATGACTGCTTCGAGCCCTAAGCCGACAATCGGATTCCGTGGTAAAGACCAGTAGGCAAGGCCAGCGTTCCGAGTTGTTTAGTTCGTAGGGCTGACCGCGTGCAGTCTCCAAGAATTTGGAACGCCTTTCAACTCGTGCTCACCGCAGTCTTGAAACTCGAACGGCGCACCAAGCATCAGTTGCCGCGTGAGATCGGAGGCCAAAACCTGTCCTTCCTCGGCTTGGCCCATCACCCGAGCGGCTATGACCACGCCAAGGCCGCTGATATCCTCGCCGCGAATTTCAATCTCACCTGTGTGAGCGCCGAAGCGTGCGTTAAGGTCGATTGCAGACAATGCTTCACGTAAAGAACCAGCGCAGGCCAGCGCACTTGTAGGAGAACTGAACGTCGCCAGCACGCCGTCGCCGGTGAATTTCACCAGATGACCACCGTATCGAGAGATCTGGTTTGCGCAGACGTCATCGTGGCGGTTCATAAGGTCGCGCCAATTCTCATCACCGATACGTGCTTGTTGTGAGGTGGACGCGACGAGATCTGAGAACAGAACGGTAGCAAGGGTGCGCTTGGGTTGGATCGTCGCCGATGCTTCGCCGGTGACAAACTCGACGATTGCAGCCGCATAGCTGTCCACGTCGCCTTCCCATGGCACATGCTCGTGGCCGGGTATGGTTTTGTATTCGGTGGATGGCATCAAACGCAGAAAATCCTTGGCGCAATCAGCCCCGTTGGGTTCTTCAAATTCGCGATGTATGACCAAAGTGGGTTGTGAAATAGAAGGCAGCAATTCCCGGATATCTATCCGGGTAGCCAATTCGAACAGGTTGGCGACTGTAATAGGGGTCGCGCTCATCCTTTGGAAATGCGCCCATGCTTCCTGAGCTTCAGCATCGTCCTCACTTGGGCCAAAAGCCGAGAATGGGTGAGGTTTATAAAGCTTCCCCCAATTCTCGCGAAACTGCTTCAACGCGATTTTAAGGCTTTCAGGGGTCAGGTAACCGCGAGTAAGACGACCTTGAGCGTACCCGCCGCACAAAGCCAGACGTTCAACGCGCTCGGGGCGCATCGCGGCATAGACACAGGCAAGTGAAGCCCCCTCGGAGAAAGCAATGACCGTGGCTGAGGTCATTTCAGTGACATCCATCACAGCCTCTATATCCATGACGCGCTCTTCAAGGGTTGGTGTCCCCTGAATGCGGTCTGACATGCCGTTGCCGCGTTTGTCGAAGGTCACCAATCTTCCCACCGAGCTGAGAGCTGACATCCACTGCAGGTAGCCCGGATTTTCCATGGACGCTTCCAGATGCGAAATCATTCCGGGGACCAACACAAGATTGCGCGGCCCATCGCCCCAAACTTGATAGGCGATGGATAGCCCGTCGCTTTCGGTGAAAAGGGTCTCCACATTGGCAGTCATGCGCCCCTCCCAGTCGTTCTCTGGCCAATACTCCGCCGTGTTTTCAATGTGGTTCCGACGGAGCCAGCGCATGATCATATTGAAGTTCGATTGGCCTATCGGTCAATGATCTCTTTAGTTGAGCGCAACGTGCGTCATGCAAGGATTGTAATAATCAGGTAAAAACCGGAGGTCTGCATTTCCGGCGAAGCAGCCGCTCATGCCGAGTGCAGTCAATGACCGCATCGAGCCCATACCGGATGGACATCGTAAATCGAACTATTGTTGTGGCGAGTACCAAATCGGCGAAGTGTAGGCGCGTTCCTGCGTTATTAATTGGACGCCATCCGGCATGTCTATTCCGAACTTCACTGCATCATACGCCGTCCAGCGAGGGGTCGGAATTTCTATAACCCGGGCATAATAAAATGCGCTTTCCGAAGGATCGAAATCTGGGTCTTCCCACACGGTTCCCAGCTCAGAGGCTCCAATTGTGTTGGTCCAAGATGGGATCGAGAGGTCGACGGTGGTTCCTACGGAGGTCTTGTCAGAAGAACTTTGCTTGAGCGGGGCAGGGTGTGCGTAGCTTTTGCCCATGACCAATCCTGCCTCTTTCAAATACTTTAAAACCAGCCCCGAGATCATCCGCCTTGCGGTGATGCTGTATATTCGGTTTCCACTCTCGCTTCGGAATGTCGAAGATCTGCTGCACGAGCGCGGCATCGACGTGAGCCACGAAACTGTCCGCTTTTGGTGGAACAGGTTTGGCCCGATGTTTGCCGCTGAGATTAGACGGAAACGTGTTCAGCAACTTCGTGCATACTCGAAATGGAAGTGGCACGTCGACGAGGTCTTTGTGAAGGTGAATGGCAAGCGACATTATCTGTGGCGTGCAGTAGATCACGAAGGTGAAGTGCTGGAAGCAGTTGTCACCAAGCGACGAAACAAAGTTGCAGCACTGAAATTCCTCAAGAAATTGATGAACCGACACGGTAACGCGGAAAACGTCGTCACGGACCGCTTCGCATCGTATCGGGCCGCTCTCAGAGAGCTTGGTGCTACCGAAAAGCAGCAGACGGGCAGGTGGCTCAACAATCGGGTTGAGAATTCGCACCTTCCTTTCCGACGACGCGAACGCGCCATGCAGCGTTTCAGGCGCATGCGAAGTTTGCAGAAGTTTGCCGCCGTTCATTCCTCCATTTACAACCACTTCAACCAGGAACGATCTCTCACTAGCCGAGACACCTTCAAGCTGACACGTAGCGCCGCTCTCGCCGAGTGGCGCGAACTTGGCATGGGATAAAGGACAGCTTCACTGGCCTACCAGAGACTGGCTCGAATTCGTCTGACAGCACCCAGCTCAAGTGTTTCTGGCTCTTCCCAGATCCCCATGCTATGCAGCCGCCCCAGCCAGACACCGATGCGCGTCCGCCATGAGATTCGCCAGAATATCGCCGGCGGGTGCCGCGGAACTGATCAGACCGATGCCCTCGCCTGCAAAGGCGGTTGCAACATCAATATCCCCGGTTTCCTGAGCTGCCGCCCATACTGCCGCTTCAACGCCCGCTTCCATCTTCAAGGCGTCTTCTGAGCCGTACCATTTCTGAATGAACGGGTTGCGCAGAACGCGGCCATTGTACCGGCCGGGCCAGTCGTAACCACGGATCACGTCCACCACCCGCGTGCGGATCGTGTCGTCACCTGTCGCGGCCATCGCTCGTTTAAGAATATGCGGATGCACCAGCGCTTCGTTCGAGGCCCAGAACCGCGTACCGATCACCGCTCCATCTGCCCCAAGCATAAGGGCCGCCGCCAGGCCACGCCCGTCCGTGATACCGCCAGCAGCACAGAGCAGCGCCTCGCTGTTTTGGCGCGCGATCTCATCGGCGATCTCGGGAACCAGAGCAAATGTGCCGCGTGCCTCGCCATGGCCGCCAGCTTCCGCCCCCTGGGCGACAATGATGTCCGCGCCGCAATCCAGCGCCTGCCGCGCATCGCGCAGGGTCTGGACCTGGCAGATCAGCGGCACACCGGCGTCCTTGATCGCCGGAGCGAATGGTGCCGGATTGCCAAATGACAGAAACAGCGCAGCTGGATTACGCGCCAGCACCCGGCCGAGCAGGTGCGGCCGCTCCGCGAGCTTCCATGTAATCAGCCCACAGCCCACGCGGGCATCCGCAGCGATATCGAACTGTTGGCCGATCCAGACGGCATCACCGTAGGCGCCCCCAATCATGCCCAAACCGCCTGCGCGGGAGACGGCGCTGGCCAGTGCGCCGCCCGCAGCAAATGCCATTGGTGCCTGGATCACCGGGCAGGTGATCCCCAGCGCCTTTGTCAGCCGCGTCTTCATTGCGTCTGCTTTCGATACTCTTGCACTGGCAGGCCGCCAACGCCCCAGTCTTCCAACGGGACCTCGTCAATTACCACAAAGGTTGTGGCCGGGTTCTTGTCCAGTACGTTTTGCAGAAGGTCTGTGACCCCAATTATCAGCTGCGCTTTTTGATCGGCACTCGGGCCGGTGCCGTCAGGGCCGCCTTCGCGGGTGACTTTGATATTCACATATGGCATCGGTCAGTCCTTTCGCGGAACATAGGAAAACACTTTTGCTACGATGCGCCATTCTGTGCCGTAGCGAACAAGGGTCAGCAGGTCATGGAAATCCCGCCCCATCATGGTCATCCGGGCGCTGACACGGGCTAACCTGTCGCTGGCAAATGCGATCTCCAGAACCTTCTCCTCGCGCGGGTCACCACGCCTGGCTGGCGGTTCACGCCCGTCCACGCGGCCCATATAAGTCTCGAGATCCAGATTCAGTTCATCGCCTTCTGTGGCACAGACATAAGCCAACTGCGGATGGAACACTCTGCGCAACATGGTGCTATCGGCCTGATGGAGGCCTTCGAAATAGACCTCCATCAGTTCGCCGACCTTTTTGTGGTCGGCGGGCGTCATTGGATCAACCCCTCGGCACGCATCGCGGCCTGAGCAGACGGACGGGCAGCACCGCGACTTACAAACGCCGCCAGCCGGGACCAACGAGACAGGTCGATGCCGGTGAAATTCGCCCAGTTCGCGACCACGAAAAGGTATGCGTCAGCTACCGAGAACTGGTTCGAAACCAGCCACTCTCGGCCATCCTCCAGCTGCGCTTCGATCAGGTCGAACTTGCCCGCAACAGCGGTGCGCGCCGCATCTTTGTCAGCCTCGGACGTGCCATCGCGGAACAGCGGGCCGAAGGCCTTGTGCAACTCGGAGCCAATCCAGTTGAGCTGTTCCTGCATCCGGGCTCGGGCCAAGGTGCCGGCTACCGGCGCCAGACCCGCTTCGGGATATCTGTCCGCGATATATTGAAGAACAGCCGCTCCTTCGGTGAGGACGCTACCGTCGTCCAACCCCAGAGCCGGAACGTATCCTTTGGGGTTGATCGTATGATAGTCAGCACCGCTTTCAGTTTGGCCTGCCGCAGTGTCCACGGCTTCGATTTCAAACGGGCGACCGGTTTCATATAGGGCGATATGGCTGGCCAGCGGGCACGCGCCGGGCTTGTAGTAGAGTTTCATGACAGTCTCCTTTGTTGAGCGATGCCATCTGACTACCCGGTGATACGATTGATTGATAATATTGTCTTTTCACTATTATGATCAAAAAAATCGATCATGTTGAGAGCCTATGAAACACGACCAACTCATTGCACTGGAGGCCATAGTCTCAACCGGCACCTTCCGCGGTGCGGCTGAGCGCCTCCACAAATCACAATCCGCCATAAGCCACACCATCCGCCAATTGGAAGAGGAGTTGGAGCTGGAACTGTTCAGCCGCGAAGCTTACCGGCCTTCGCTCACACCGGCCGGCGAGGTCTTCTACCGAGAAGCCTCTCGGGTGTTGCGGCAGATGCAGGGGCTCAGAAGCACCGCTGCTCGGTTGCGCGCCCGAGAAGAGCCTGAACTGACAATTGCCGTCAGCGCAACAATGGATTTGGATACTTTTCTACCAGCGCTTGCCGACACCGGTCGGCGTCATCCCGCAACTCACCTTCGGCTGCGTATGGAGATGATGGGCGGCCCGATCGCACGGCTAATGGAGGGTAAAGCGGATATCGCGCTTGCATCGCTTGAAGGGGTGCCACTGAACGACGTGGAGGCGGTACCGGTCGCGGAGGTGACAATCCGGCCAGTGGCCAGCCCCGATCTGAACCTACCGACCGGTTCCCGCGCAATATCGACAACTGAGATGCAAAGCCATGTGCAGGTGATTACGGCGGGCACAGGCGGCACCGCGCATGAACAGAGCCGCGATCTGCTGTCAGGGGGCCTGAAATGGACGGTCTCGGACCTCACGGCCAAGAAAAAAGTGATCCTCGCCGGCCTTGGCTGGGGCGGCTTGCCCGATCATATGACGGAGGAGGAGCGGCGGTCGGGGATTTTGCTTTCCCTGAACTTGGAAGGGTTCCCACTGCGCCGGACCATGATCTTCAAGATGAGGCGCAGGGACCAGGCAATAGGCGTTGTTGCCGATGAGCTTTGGAACAAAATCGGGCTACCAAGTCGGCCTGAGGCATGAGTTGCCTAGGACAGCTGATCCTCTTCAACTGAGGTCATCCGCTATCATATTGAGGCAAAAGACGCTTCCCCAGAGGTCTTGTCAGAAGAACTTTGCTTGAGCGGGGCAGGGGTGTGCGTAGCTTTTGCCCATGACCAATCCTGCCTCTTTCAAATACTTTAAAACCAGCCCCGAGATCATCCGCCTTGCGGTGATGCTGTATATTCGGTTTCCACTCTCGCTTCGGAATGTCGAAGATCTGCTGCACGAGCGCGGCATCGACGTGAGCCACGAAACTGTCCGCTTTTGGTGGAACAGGTTTGGCCCGATGTTTGCCGCTGAGATTAGACGGAAACGTGTTCAGCAACTTCGTGCATACTCGAAATGGAAGTGGCACGTCGACGAGGTCTTTGTGAAGGTGAATGGCAAGCGACATTATCTGTGGCGTGCAGTAGATCACGAAGGTGAAGTGCTGGAAGCAGTTGTCACCAAGCGACGAAACAAAGTTGCAGCACTGAAATTCCTCAAAAAATTGATGAAGCGGCACGGTAACGCGGAAAACGTCGTCACGGACCGCTTCGCATCGTATCGGGCCGCTCTCAGAGAGCTTGGTGCTACCGAAAAGCAGCAGACGGGCAGGTGGCTCAACAATCGGGTTGAGAATTCGCACCTTCCTTTCCGACGACGCGAACGCGCCATGCAGCGTTTCAGGCGCATGCGAAGTTTGCAGAAGTTTGCCGCCGTTCATTCCTCCATTTACAACCACTTCAACCAGGAACGATCTCTCACTAGCCGAGACACCTTCAAGCTGACACGTAGCGCCGCTCTCGCCGAGTGGCGCGAACTTGGCATGGGATAAAGGACAGCGTCACTGGCCCACCAGAGACTGGTTCGAATTCGTCTGACAGCACCGTCCGCACAGCCGGCATTCGCTCCTTGTCGTGAACTTCGTATGTCCGCACCGAGCCCATTTTATGCCTTTACAGGGGTAGGATTGTGCGACGGCTTGGTTAAAGAGCTACCGTTCAATACATAAACTAGACATTAACGGCATATTAAACACACATTAAAGCACGTTATTTTATTCTAATAATCAGATGTATTGGTGGGGGCTTCAATTCGGAGATAGCCAATATGCACGCAAAACGTTCTGATCGAATTCTGTTTGACGACTTCTTTAATGCCATTGATCAATTTATCTTGGAGCAGACTGACGCTCCCGACGGACCCGAGCCGGTTACGCCGGCAGACGGCCAGACGTTGCGCGCACTCCTTCAGCCCACCGCCGCTGAAAATCATGCTAGTGAGAACTCCATCGATGACAACCAAGTGTTCGACACGGGCAATCCAGTCGGCAGCTCTGATGGTGAAGGCAGAGATGGCCTTGATATCTTTGAGCAGGCTGATGCTCGCAAAGGGCTTGAACCGGTTACGCCGGCAGATGGTCAGGCGTTGCGCGCACTCCTTCAGCCCACTGCCTTCGAAAGCCAAACCAGTGTAGGCTCCGACGCAACCTTCGTTGACTACCAAGAGTTCAACATGGGCAATCCCTTCGGCGGTGGTGGCAGCGGCGGTGGCGGTGGTGGTCGACCGGGCGGCGGCGGCGGCGATGATGGTGGTGGTGATGGAGGCGGCGGCGGCAGCACTGTAGAAGCTGCCTACACTTCGGGCACTCTCGATACTGGGTTCGACGATACAATCACTGTAGATACCAATCGCGGCACAAGTGATCCGTTTAATTTTCAGATCGAATTTGTGGGAAACGGGTCGGATTGGAACACTTCGATTGCGACAAACATACAAGGCTATGTCGAAGCGGCAGCGGAATTTCTTTCTTCTGTCATCGCATATGGCTTTACGGACGATGACAACGGCTTGAAATCAGATGGTACGGAGTTTGTGCTTGATGACCTCTATGTCGAAGTCAAACTTGAAACCGGTGCGCTGGGTGGAGAGGTTGCATCGGCAAATATTTACGCAGCAAACGACTGGGACGGCAATGGTACGGCTGAAACACCGGCTGGCGCCACCCTTTCCATCGACCTTGCCGATGCGGCCTCTCTCGATGCACTCGGCGTGCTTGATGACACGATACTTCACGAGATGATCCATGCGCTGGGATTTGGTACCCTTTGGGATGTTGCGGGCAACGATTTGACAACTAAGTCGAAGGGCAATCTTGTATACACTGGTACAGAAGCTACGACTTTGTATGGAGATAATATTCCGGTGGAAGGCGGTGGCGGGCGCGGCACTTCCGGAGGTCATTGGGACGAGGCAGCCCTGGATGCCGAGCTAATGACCGGGATCGTTGAACAGACCGACACCATGTATCTGGCAGACTTTTCGCTCGCGTCTCTAGAAGACCTTGGGATCTATGAACTCGCTGCCGGATGGGAAGGCGAACTGGCTGCTCTGAATGGCTCAAACGCTACGGGCGACGGAATCGATCTGATGTCCTGGTACGACGGTTTTCTTACAGCTTGAACAGCATCAAGTTAATTCACAGCGGTGCCAGTTAGTTCTGGTGCTTCTGTTTTCTTGGAAGCCAAGTTCGCAGCACATTGTGATAGCCAAAGCTGGTTAGTATACAGCCCCTTATCCGTTTAGCTGCGTAAATGTTACTAATGGTTGCTTTGTCCGCTTAGCGGTCATAAACCATTGAAAATCGGGCGCTGCAGCGCCACAAGTCCGCTCTGAGCCCAAATCTACGCGGTGCGCTCCCCACAGCGAATGTCAGCTTGTCGGTGCTGTCCCATTTTCATGCACAGCGTCCTCGCGCCGTTCCTCAAGTGCCTGTCGGATAATCTGGTAAGAAGATGACAAGAACAGGCTCGCCATGATCGCAGCGACAATGAGGTCGGGCCAGCCCGTTGCGGTACCCCAGACGCCCAACGCGGCAATCATGACAGCGACGTTGCCGATGGCATCGTTCCGCGAGCATAGCCAGACTGATCGCACGTTGGCGTCTCCATCCTTATAGCTGACAAGCAAGAACACGCTCGCAAGGTTTGTAACGAGAGCGAGTGCGCCGATGATCCCCATGATCTCGGCTTCTGGAACACCAACATAGAAAACACGGTAGACAGTGGAGCCGAACACCCACGCGCCCATCAGAAAGAGGCTGATCCCCTTTGCAAAAGCTGCATTCGTTCGAGCGCGGATAGACGCACCGATTACAGCGAGGGAAATACCATAAGTCAGTGCGTCCCCAAGGAAGTCGAGCGCGTCGGCTTGAAGTGCCTGAGACTTCGCGTAGTGTCCGGCGGTCATTTCGACGACAAACATCGTCGCGTTCAACGCAATGACGATCCAAAGCCGACGTTTGTACTCGTTCGACATCCCGTCGAATTTCACGTCGTTGCCGCAACATCCTACCATCTCGAAACCTCTTCAGAATCGCTTCAGTTCTAATGTAGTGTCTCTAGTGACTAGAGATTCAAGAGGTGTTTTTCATGTTCTCAATTGGCGAGCTTTCAAAGCGGACTAAGGTCAAGGTGCCCACCATTCGCTACTACGAAGAAATGGGTCTTCTGGCTGCACCGGAACGCACAACTGGCAACCAGAGGCGTTACACGCGCGAGGGACTGGAACGCCTCAGCTTCATCCGTCACGCGCGTGATCTTGGCTTCTCTATCGAAGCGATCTCATTACTGATCGAGTTACAAAACCACCCGGATCGGTCGTGCGAAGCCGCCACCCAGATCGCCGAAGGTCAGTTGTCCGATGTGCGGGCAAAGATCAAACGACTGAGGGCGCTAGAGAAAGAGCTGAAGCGTATCGCACAGGGATGTGACGGCCGTGGTGTGGCAGAAGACTGTTACGTCCTGGCTTCGCTAGCAGACCATGATCTGTGTGGTCGAGATCACTGACCCTCGAAAGCTGAAACCCATTCAGTAATTCCGAGCGGTAGCTTTGTCCCGCTTAGCGGTCATAAACTATTGAAAATCGGGCGCTGCAGCGCCGCAGGTCCGCTCTGAGCCCAGTTACGGACATTGTTTTCTGGCTAGGTGCAGAGCTCGAATTGACCAAAATAACGCGGCGGTTACACTACTAACGATTTATTGGATTCAACATCAGAAAAATGCGGGGGAAAAGTTCCATGGGTATTCACAGATTAAATCCTGCGGTAGATCGGCTTGAACCTTCTGATCTTGTGCCGAAAGAGGCGTTTACAACAAGCGACACGACGGAACTTATCCGCTACGCCCATCTGGATGAAAATTCGGGAATTTCGTCAGGGGTTTGGAAATGCGCCCCGTGCCGTGAAGAAATTGATGCTTATCCGGTGAACGAGCTTATGACGGTTATTTCTGGCTCTGTAACAATCACCGATGATGAAGGTACACCGCACACATTTTCTGCCGGGGATACGTTTTTTATCTCCAAGGGAGCAAAATGTATCTGGGAGATTACGGATACGTTGCACAAATACTTCATGATCGCCGAGTAACCCAAAGAGCCAACGGCAGGAAAGTTCGCGTAGCAGACGTTCGTTGCAATTTGCTTGAATGTCCACTTTGTGGACAAAGCTGCCGTTTGCTGCGGCGCAGAGCTCCGGAACCAATTGAATGATTGCTCAGCAGGCGGAGTGGACGAACAGAACTATCTTTCTCCGTCTCGTCTGATAGCGCGGACCCTCATTGTCTATCCCAGGGCAAAAGCCTTCATCTACCACGGGATCGATATATAGCTTTCGGAAGACGCTCTATTTAGAAAAAAGGCCATTAGAAGAAAATACAACAATATTGGGGCAGCAAATATAGCCCTTCTTATCGTGGGTTTTAGGGAGCTATTCTTGTCCGGGGCAAGTGTTTCGGCCTCGGTGTCGTTTAAAGGCGGGAATAGCTCCCTTTTGCTTAGCTTAACCATAGTCAACTCGTAAAAAAAACTACTTATTCTTTTTCAGATCTCACATTAACCGAATGTTAACGCTCCAATAATTTCCGTTTTAGCGGTTTTTTTGATCTCTTCTGGAGACAAAAGCATTAAAATTATTACTATTGTTAACAGTCTTATGTTTCCAGGTGATTCTTTTAAAGGCAAAGGCAAAGGCAAAGGCAAAGGCAAAGGCAAAGGCAAAGGCAAAGGCAAAGGCAAAGGCAAAGGCAAAGGCAAAGCTGTTAATGTTAGATTAAAAATAACAACTCCTGAAAGTCGGGAATCTGCCACATTCTGGCCCTGTTTGAGCAAAATTCTTAAGGACAGCATTTGTACACCACTGCTGACCCGTATTTCTCTAAGTGAAAAGGATTTCTGCCGTGTTGAACTTCCTTAAAGTGAGCGTCTCCGCACTCGTATTGTCTGCATTTGTAGTCGCGCCAATCGTGACCGTTTTCGCCACCGATTACGCATACGCAAAAAATGGTAACGGAAAAGGTGGAGGTAACGGCGGCGGAAAAGGTGGAGGTAACGGCGGCGGAAAGGACGCCAACGGCGGTGATAAAGGTGCCAAAAAGGGATGGGGTTCCGACAAAACGCTAAACGGGACAAGAACGAAGTCTGCCAGCAAAAGTCATAAGTCAAAGAGCGGCAGTCGTTTGGGTCGGGCAGTGAAGGAAGACTTTCAGGCCTTGGGCCGTAACCTGAAGCAAAACGGTGTCAAAGGTCTATTCAAAGGGAACAAGGCACGGACCACCACGACACGAACAAGTAAAGCGAGTGTCGCGCAATCCCCGAGACCACCAAGCAGAAAAGCAAAACTCCTTGATGATGGCACGCTTGCCCCGCGTAACCTCGGCAAACTGAATGGTGCCATTAACTCCAGTGTAAATGCAAAACTCGCGCATATCGCGAACGGACAGTATGCGAAAGGTACAGGGCCGGTGAGCCTGGCCGCTGGCCTTGCCGCGGCCGACGCAAATTTCAATCATGTCATGGGTGAAGATTACGACTTGAGCCCTGAAGAAGTGAAGGAAATTACTGCTGCGTATGATTATTTGGACACGGCTCCAATGACGCTGGAGGAAGCTGAACAGGTTCTTGCCGATGAGGCGTCCACTCCCGGTACGATTGCGCCTGAAGACTTGGAAACCGCACAAGCGGTGAAAGATGCGCACGACTTAACAACAGATGAGGACGGAAATACGATAGGGCAACCGACGGACGATCAGTTGGCGGCTGCGGAGGCGGTGCATGACGCGGAAGTCAGTTTGTTGGGACATTACAAAGGCGACTTTTCTGAGGACAAAATCGTCGCGGAGGAACAGCAAGACCGCGTCCTCGGCGCGGTCCGTGCCTCCAATCCCGATGAAGAATCGGTAAAATCCACACTTGGCATTTCGGATGACGGAAGCGTTTATGCCGACGGCCAGGAGGACGATGATGTTGATGGAGAACCGGAAGAATTAGATCAAACCCCCGGTGGAGAGGCGGAAGACGAATTTGCAAGTAACGGCTGAACGTAAAGTTAGAGGCCCGAAGGCAAGGATTTAGACGCTATTTCGACAGTACCGGTCTCCCGTTGGATTGAAACTGACCCACTAGTTGGATGGCACTATCACCTCTTTGGGGGTCACCAAAACAAAGCTTACGCGGGACTAACATGTCTGCTTTGGGCTCAGAGCGGATTTGCGGCGCTGCGGCGCGCGATTCTCAATGGTTTATGACAGCTAAGCGGGACGAAACAGACATTCGATTTCTAACAACGTTAGCGATTATTCCAAGGGCAATGGGTCGTCGCTTTGAGTGCGCAGATAGGCAATGACAGCCACCCTCATATTTCTGTCGTTCTCGTGTCCATGCCCCATATTCGTACCGGGCACGTTACCCGTTGGATCTGCCAAAAACCGATTTAACTCTTCAAACGTCCATGTTCCGTCTAGGGCTTTCATCGCTTCAGAATAGGGATAGCCCGGAACACCGCCTCTTTCCCGGCCAACAATATTCCATAGATGCGGTCCGGGAGCGGGGCCTTTGGTTTCTTCTTCTTTTTCGACTGCATGACAGTATTTACATGCAAGCACCCGAGCACGGCCTTGTTCAATATCTGCGGTGGCGAGTTCGCCGTCCTTTAGAGGTTCAACTGAAAGTGGCGCTGCTCCGTGTTCCTGAAGGAAAGAAACCATTTCAGTGCGCTCTTTGAATGCAGCCAAGTGTATCGGTGGTTGGTCCCATTGAGCACGACTGTTGATGTCCGCGCCATTCGCTAGAAGCAATTGTGCGGCTTCCAGTGCACCCCGTTCAGCGGCGTCATGAAGAGGTGTGAAGTGTTTTGCACCACCAGAGATATTAGGGTCCGCCCCGCTCTTTAGAAGAAGTTCAACTATTTCGATTTTGTTGCCTCGAGCGGCGATTTGTAGGGCTGTTCCAAAATCAGTTACGATATCGACGTCCGCACCACTATCTACGAGCAATTTGACGACATCGAAGTGGCCTCTTTGAGACGCAAAGTATAGCGGGGTAGCAACCGTTTTCACGTTTACATCTGAGCCCTCGTTCAACAGGCTTTCAACTTTGGCCAAATCGCCGTCGAGAGCCGCGTCGATAAGTGGAGATGCATTCGCGGGTTCACAAAAGGTAGCCAAAAAAACTAGTGCTACAGCGGCACTGCACAAAGGATTGCAAGACATGTTGCTTCTCCCGGTGACTTAGAATGAATGACAACAGCCTACCATAATTGCCTATATTAGTCGATTTTTGGTGCTGGACAGGCGTCTAAGTTCAAGTG